>JAKZYH010000476.1:0-8314 GCA_047514575.1 Acidobacteriota bacterium
GGCAAACGCGACCGTGCGGCCTACTTGCTTGCTTCGCTCCAGGTCTTGGATCTGCTCCTCGGAGATGTCCCAGTAGCGAAGGCGCTCGCGAGCAGATTCCAGCAGCGACTTTGCGCGCTCGATGGCGTCCGGGTAGGCCTCGCTGTCGCTGAGTCGTCGGACATAATCCATGGCAGCCAGATATTCCTGCTGGGTCGTGACCAGCTGCGGGCTGTAGATCTCAAACAACACCTCACCTTTCTCCACCCGCTCTCCGACATTGTTGAAGCGGGCCTTCTCGATCCAGCCCTCAAACTTGGTGTTGACGGAATAGATCTTCTCCTCGTTGTGGGTCAAGGTGCCGACAGTGCGGATGTCTAGAGCCATCGAGCCACGCTTGACCTCCGTGGTGCGAACCGCGAAGTTCTGAAGAAAGCTGGGGCTGACTCGCACCCCACCCTCAGCAGAAATCTCCTCCCGGTAGACCGGCACGAGGTCCATTCCCATCGGTGACTTTCCAGGCTGATCGCGTATGTAGTTACGGTCCATCGGGGCGCGCCAATAGAGGACCCTTCGCTCCGGGCCTTCCTTCCCAGCCGGATCGGGTGAAGTGGAGGGCCTCCGGGGGCCGTGGCCCGCCTCAGTCTTGGAATCAGAGGCCAGATGCGAACGGCGTAGGAAGTGTTCAACCCAGATCCACCCTGCAGGATTCAAGAAAATCACCGAGCAAACGGCTACTCCAAACAGGACTCCGGCGGCTACAAGTAGGACTGCTCTGGCAATCGTGGTCATGGCGTTACCTCCGGAAAAGCTGAACCGATCGCACGTTCCATCTCGGCGAGGGCTTTCATGTAGTCGGTGTTCAGGCGGGCAAGTCCGAGACGAACCTCAAGCAGCATCCGCTCGCCATCAAGCAGGTCGATCACCCCGACGGTGCCGGTAGAGTAAGCCGCTTCAGCGGAGCGAAGGGCTTGCTCAGCCTGATGCAGCAGCGCCTTTTCGAACAGGCCAATTTGTTCCTCGATGGTCTGGATATGAAAACCCACGGAACGGATTGAACGTTCGACTGTATTGACAGTGCTACGGTAGGCCTGACGAGATGCTGAGAAGCTCTCGGCGGCTTCCTGCACACCCGCATCGTACTTGCTGCGGAAGAGGGGCAGGTTGACCTCTACGGTCAAGCTGTAGACATCCTTGCCGTTGTTCTCAGGAGGGTTCAGGACCCCGAACAGGTCGTTTCTGCTGCGAACGTTTCCCCACGAAGCACCGATCGTGAAGTCCGGCCAGTATTGCCGCTTGGCAAGGTGGATGCGCTTTTCGTTTCGCTCGATTTCTAGAAACGCGGCCCTCACTTCCGGTCTTGTACTCTTGCCGGTCGCGTAGAGGCTGTTGAAGTTGATATTGACCTTGGGACGTTGCGGGAGTTCAACCAAGGGAACGGGGCTTTCTACTGGATGAGCCCGAAGCGTGTTGAGGGTGGCCTCGGCGTCGACACGCTGTCGCCTCAAGATCCTCAGGCGGTTGAGATCGCGGGTGATTTCGGCTTGCAGCTTTACGATACCCTGCTGGAGGCCGACACCCTGGGAATAGCGCGCCTGCGCCAGCTTCTCGTAGTGCCTCAGCAGGAGCTCATCTTCTTGAGTTATAGTGATGGCCCGGTCGATATACGAGAGATCGTAGTAGGCAAGCTTTACCTGTCGAACCACTTCGGCCCTGCTTGCCTCGTGGAACTCTGCAAGGGCGGCGGCCTCCTTGGCAGCAACCTTGCCTTTGTCGGAGAGCTTGCCAAACCAGGGAAACCGCTGGGACAGAGATACGACGGTGCTTTGAGGCCCAACGCGCGTCTCCGGGGTGCGGACGTGTTGAGTGAGGTCCAGCATTGGGTCCGGAAGCGAAGTCGCTTGTGGGATGCGTTGAAGCGCCGCCTGGTAGTGTGAGAAGGATTGCTGTACGTCCGGGCTGCGCTCGAGCGCGTCCACTATGAGCGACTCCAGACGGGCGTCACCGTTGACTGTATAGGGCTGCGCTACCACCAAAGCTGGGAAGAGAAAAGTGAAACAAAGTAGGAATACCATCAGATCCTCGCAACAGCCGTCCGGAAACGGAAAGGGGCACCGGACGAGCAGGATCGCGCCGACACAGACCGTCAGCACATCGCGTCGAGCCGTTTTCCAAGGTTTAAAGTAGGGAAAAAGAGAGAGGACTAGATCAAGAAAGAGGCGTTCAACAGATACAGTTCGACTCCGAACGGGCTTTTAGTCGCGATTGGCCCAACAGAGAGAGCGAACCCACGACAAGGGAGACTTCCCAGGCTGAGTCTTTCGAGCAACACTTCAACCGCGGGGTCCAGGAGAAGCGACCCAGAATTGCCCGCGGGTAGATCGTAGGCTACGTCTTCAGGAGCGAACTGGCACATGCGGAGGCAATCGCTCGCATGACAACGGGAGGTCGGGCCAGTCAGGGATGTACAGCTGCCATTGACTGTGGGCGACATCAAATCCCGACATACCGTATAACTCATTCCGAATTGGGTCGACAGAATGACGACGGCGATCAGGACGGACATCAGATTGTGACTTCCCCATTGGCGCATACAAACCTTCTCGACGAGAGCCCCATGGCGCATTAGAATCAAGTATACAGAAAAAGGATTACAGCGGTCGTGGTTAATAGGAACCTTACGAGACCCCACCGGACCTTTCCGGTTCGTGGACATCGAGGGCCTGATCAGACCCAAGTCATAAGGAGATCAAGTCATGACGACACTTGGTAGCGGTGATTTTGTGTATGAAGAGTTGAGTGATTGGCCGAACTTCCCGGACCGCTGGGGCTCTAAAGAGGTCGTTGATGTGGTGGTCGACGCGCAAGACCGGGTCTATGCTTTCGATCGGGGTGACCATCCATTGACCGTGTTCGAAGCAGACGGCACTTTGGTGAGTTCCTGGGGTGAGGGAGCCTTTACCCGTCCCCACGGCGTAACCATACGGACTGAGGCGGGTCACGGAGAGGTCATCTACTGTGTCGATGACGATGGACACTGGATCGGAAAGTTCACGCTGGCGGGCGAGCTGTTGATGTCTATCGGTCGCCGTGATGAGCCGGCGCCAGCTCAGAGTGGGAACCCGTTCAATCGTCCCACCAAGGTCGCCTTCGATCCCAAGACTGACGATCTCTACATCACCGATGGGTACGTAAATGCCCGAGTCCACAAGTACAGCACAGAGGGCGAACATCTGTTCTCGTGGGGAGACTATGGATCCGATCCCGGGCAGTTCAACCTGCCTCATAGCGTCTGTACTGATCCTCAGGGCCGAGTCTACGTTGCGGACCGCGAGAACCATCGAATCCAAATCTTCGACGATCAGGGAAACTATCTAGAGCAGTGGAACAACCTTCATCGCCCCTGCGGGCTGCACATTAAAGACGGTCTGGTCTACATTGGCCAATTAAAAACCGAGCAGGCCGTGAATAGCGATTATCCCAATCTCGGGGCTTGTGTCACCATTCACGACTTGAGCGGGCGGCGCTTGGCTCGCTTGGGTGACATTCGCCCAGGCGAGCGACCAGGCCAGTTTATCGCGCCCCATGGCCTGGCAGTCGATTCCCGCGGCGATATCTATGTAGGTGAGGTCTCCTGGACGATCCTCGGTAAGACGCGTCTGGTACGCAGTTTTCGCAAATTGGTAAAGGTCTGATACATCTGTGAAGGAGTCCGCGGGGTAGATACGGTCGTCGCGAGCAAGCTGAGATGAAGACGAAAACCTATGGCGAGTTCCAGACCGCAAACAAGTACCTCGAGGACAGCGATAGCCTGAACTCCGTTTTCGATCGGCAGGGCTATCTCTTCCTTCGTGATGTTCTGGACACTTCCGAGGTCCAGGCAGTGAGAGACGACTTCGTCCAGGAGCTGCAGAGGCAGGGCTTTGTGAAACCCGACTGCTCCGAGCCTAGTTGGACGGGAAAGGACCTGGTCGAGATCGACGATGATCGACTCTACGCACTGGACTATTACGCCAAGTTACTCGACACGAGTGTCACCCAGGAGCTCTTCGAGCAGCTATTCGGCGAGCCCGTCTACACCTTTCGTTCGTGCACCCTCAGATACACGGTGCCGAAGGACGAGATTCACGGTTCCCCTCCTCACCAGGACCACGTCTACATCCGACACACCACCGATTTCCGCACCTTCTGGATACCCTTGATGGAGATCGACCGGGACATGGGTGGACTGGCCCTGGCTACGGGCTCTCACAAGCTGGGCTTGCGAGAGCACGTCGAACAGGAGGTCTATTCCTACGTCCTCAAAGGGAGAAAGCAAAAGGGAGTGGAGCTGGACGCCATAGCCGAACCCTGGCTAACAGCCACCTACCTTCCGGGCGACGTCCTGGTATTCCATCCCCACATGCTCCACTGGGGGACTCCCAATCGTTCGGACAAAATCCGACTCTCCGTCGACGTGCGAGTCCAACCCGCCTCCTCGCCGAGATCACCGCAAGTGCAGACAACCGTGCTAAAGCAGCGGCAGTTCAGAATCGATGCACTGCAAGCCGCTACCCTGGAAGGGGTGAATGCCGAGATGCTTGAGGTACTGGTCGTCGAGATGATCGCACGAGGAACCCGCCCTGACAGGGCCGGGGTCAGGGAGCTGATGGTCGAGCTAAGCCGAGAGTAGTGTGTCCAAGCTGAAGCTTCATTTGCGAACGTAGCTCACTACTGTCCGGTTAGAAGTTGAATGATATCACTTGGTTAGCGATGTGCCGTTCGTGACCATGCAAGTCCCAATTTCTAAGTGGTTGAAGAATCAGGACTTGCTCGGACAGAGTAATTCTGGCATTGGGCGTCAGCTGCTGCTGCGATGGGGCCTGAGCACACAGGAGCGAGGTGAATCCTGAAGGGATTCCGTATTTCAGCCCAGGGTTTCCCAACCCTGGGTCAGCGGCGCTTGCCCTGGATTTCAACCCATTCTGGGTTGATTATTAAGGGGTTAACGCTCTTACCCAGGGTTAGGAAACCCTGGGCTACAATACGCAATCCCGTTGGGATTGACCTCGCTTGGTCTGACGGGATCCATTTCCCATCCTTCCGATGCCCGGGTCGAACCAAACCCACACGAGTTGGGTAACGGCGGAAATCCCAGTGGAAATCGTTTCCCGTCTGTTATCCTTTTAACTCATTGATTGCAATCATGTTGTCACGATATTTAAATCGTCTAACCGGACAGTAGTGAAACGTAGCTTTGGGATCCAGGCCGAACTCTTATTCTTCTCCGTACCCTTGGCCCGGACGGTTCTAGGACTCTCTTCCAAACCAACGAGGGAGGTGGCCAAGTGAAAAGAAACCTGTCGACGCTTGTACTTCTTTCCGGTCTTGCCTTCTGTTCGCTCGAGACCTGGGCGGCGGATTCGAAGACCTGGACAACATCCAGCTTTCTGGACCTGGTGGACGGCAACTTCGCCGACGGCGGCGTGAACACCTACGTCGCGGCGGACGGCACTGTGAGACTGATCAATGTCTGGGATCTCAATGATGATGGGAACCTGGACGTGGTCTTTCCGAGCGACCATGACCGAAGCGATAAGGTAGACCTGTTTATCTACTGGGGTAAGGACGGATTCGACCCGAGTCGACGCCTACGCCTGCCCACAGATGGGGCCAAATCTGGTACCGCTGCAGACCTCAATGGGGACGGGTTTATGGACCTGGTTGTAGTCAACCGCTCCAACTACACCCGGACCGACCTGGACTCCTACATCTACTGGGGAGCGGATAGCGGCTTTGATCCCTCTCATCGCAGCAGCCTTCCTACCCAGGGGGGCGAAGCCGTGGCGGCGGCAGACCTGAACCGGGATGGGTATCCGGAACTGGTCTTCGCCAACAGTGGGCTGAGCTTCCATATGGGGGTGGACCGTTTCAAGAAATCCTATATTTATTGGGGATCAGCCGATGGATACGGGCAGAACAGAAGAAGCTCTCTGAAGACCGTTCACGCCCGCGACGTGGAGATCGCGGATCTCAACCAGGATGGTTTCTCAGAAGTTGTCTTCGCCATGGAGGGAAACGATGTGGGCGAAGGAGGAGCTCTTATCTACTGGGGGAGTGCCCAGGCAGACAAGCCATTCAGTAAGAGCACCTTCCTACCCGGTGAACGCAGTTCAGGACTTGCGCTTGGAGACCTGGACGGCGATGCAATCCCGGAAATCGTGCTCGCCAATTCCCGCCGTGTGGGAGCTCGCGAGTTCGATCAGTACGAGATCGTGGAAACAGTGATGGTCGACTCGTTCGTCTATCGAGGTTCGGCCCGAGGTTACAGTCCGGGCAGGAAGGTCCGACTCCCCACGGTGAACGCCCAGGCGGCAGCTTTGGGCGATCTCAACCAAGATGGCCACACGGATGTGGTCTTTGCCAATGCACAAGGGGGAGCTTCCTATATCTATTGGAGTCGTTCCGGAGAATTCCGCCCCAACTGGAGAACGGCTGTCCCTTCCCGGTGGGCTTCCGACTGCGCCATTGACGACCTGAACGGGGATGGCCATCCTGATCTAGCGATTGCCCACCACACCGACGGTCTCGTCCGCAAATCTCCCGAACGGGGCATCACTCACGTCACCGAGTCGTATGTCTACTGGGGCGGACCAAAAGGACTGGACAGCCAGCGCCGAAGCGAGCTCCCTACCTGGGGAGCTACAGGCGTGCTCACCGCAGACTTGAACCGGGACGGAGAGAAAGACGTCGTTTTCTTCAACAAGCGGGATGGAGTGGCTCCAACCCCAGCCTACATCTACTGGGGAGACGAGAGCGGCCACTTCGATCCTCAGCGGCGGAAGGAGCTGCCCAGAGGGGGAGGATCGTATACGGCTTCGGACCTCGACCAGGACGGCCACGTGGATCTGTTCCTGCCGGCGGTTCTCTATTGGGGTGGACCTCAGGGATATTCGACTCGGAATGAGACCATTCTCTCAGCCAATGTCAGGACGGCACGGGCCGCAGACCTCAACCGTGACGGCTATCTGGACTTGGCTATGGCTGAGTGGAGCCCTGGCAGCAAAAACACCCATGTCTACTGGGGAGGGCCCGGTGGGTTCACCAATGCCAATCGCTCGGCGTTTCCGGCGACCGATCTTAGAGACCTCACCCTGGCCGATCTAGACCGCAACGGCTGGGTCGATCTGGTCTTCGCCGCCATCAGCAAGCAGATTCTGATCTTCTGGAACGGTGCTCATGGTTTCGATCCCCAGAAAAGCACCCGTCTGCCAGTGAGAGCTGCGGTCTCGGTGGAGGTGGCCGACCTGGACAACAACGGTCATCTGGACCTGATCGCAACCAACCTCTTCGACCTGGATGCACCCCGGGGAGCGGTACATACGAGGAGAGGTCTTCCTTCGATATACGGGGGATCTCCGCAGGGTGACGCCTTCATCTACTGGGGCGGAAAGGATCCCGAGCAACCCTACTCAGAGCGACACCGGTTGATCCTGCCGGCGTTGGGGCCGGCGAAGTCGGCGGCTGCAGATCTGAACCAGGACGGGCACCTCGATTTGGTAGTCAGCAGCTATCACGGCGGCGACACCCGGAGCAATCCCTCCTACATCTACTGGAACGCTGCCGGCGGCTTTTCCCCCGGCAGAGTCACTCGCATCCCTTCCGACTCTGCCTCCGGAATTCTGGCGACGGACTTTGACCGTGACGGTCATCTGGACCTGTTCCTGCAGTGCCATTCGAAGGATGGAAACCACCGCACCGACTCCTTCCTCTACTGGGGTGGACCCGATGGCTATTCGACGGAACACAGGACCGACCTGCCTTCTCGCGGTCCCCATGGTTTCACTGGAGTCGATATCGGCCAGGTTTACGATCGAGGCGATCGCTACGACTATCTTTCCCCAGTATTTGATGCGGGTCGGAAGGTGCGAGTGCTAGGGCTTCGATGGAAGGGGCATACACCTTATCGAACGGCCCTTGAGTTCCAGCTTCGGTTGGCTCCGACTCGGGAACAGCTGGAGGCGCTTCCCTGGCAGGGTCCGTCGGGTCCGGGATCGTACTACACGGAATCGGGAATGCCGCTAGGCAGCCTGTCCAGAGATGGCCGTTGGGTGCAGTTCAAGGCCACGCTGGTGAGTCCCCAGTCGGCCAACTCACCGGTCCTGGAATCGGTCTCGGTTGAGTATGAAGAGTAGAACACAGACTCCACTTTGCGCCGATTCAGGGCACTCAACTCGTACTTGTGGCCGAGACCCTCGAGCACCAGTCCGCCGATGAGACCGCTGGCTCCCGTCACCAAGACCTTCTTCTTTAGCTTCGCTTGCGTGTCTCCGTTCATGGTTTCCACTCTTTCCCG
>JAKZYH010000477.1:0-5694 GCA_047514575.1 Acidobacteriota bacterium
GCTCAGATCCTCTAGACTGGACACTCCACCGCTGGCTATCAGTCTCAGTCCACGGCTGTGTCTGAGGGCTGTCCGATACAGGGCCAGATGGGGGCCTTTCCGGAGGCCGTCGCTTTCGATCCCTGTCATGAGGACTTCTTCGAGGCCTGTCCCGGCCGCCTGCTGCAGAGCCTGGCGCACGGATATCCCAGTGTTTTTCGCCCAGGCCTCGACTTGAATCTGACCTTTTCGAACATCGAGGGCCCCTGCGATTCGGTGACTCCCGAACAGCTGCACTGAGCTGGCCACCGTCTCAGTCCCACTAAACAATAGAGTCCCGACCACGACCTTGCTCACCCCGCTGTCGAGAAGACACTGAATGTCCTGCAGTGTTCGAACCCCTCCTCCGGTCTGAATCTGCAGGGACGTTCGGGCGGCCAGTTCCTGTACCAGAGCCAAGAAGGCACTCTGGTCGTGGGGATTGCGAGCTCCGTCCAGGTTCACCAGGTGAAGCCGTGTGGCCCCCTGTTGCTCGTACTGGAGCGCCAGTTTGACCGGCTCCTCGCTCCAGACAGTTACCCTGTCGTAGTCCCCCTGTTTCAGTCTGACGACTTTCCCATCCAGTATGTCGATGGCCGGAATCAACTGCATAGCTCGGCAAATCCCTTGAGCAGCAGGTCACCTGCCTCGCCCGATTTTTCGGGATGCCACTGGACCCCGAAAAGGTGCTCGTGACGTACGCCGGCGCAGAGTTCTCCTCCGTAGCGTGTGGTCGTCGTAATCAGCCCACCATCGGCTGGGTGACACACGTAGCTGTGCACGAAGTAGGCGTAGCGACCGTTGCTGAGCCGATTCCACCCCATGTGGGGGCATACTACCCCGGGAGGCAGTGCTTTGACCGTCCCTGGAAGGAGTCCCAGGCACCTGGTGTTTCCCTCCTCGGAAGACTCAAACAAGAGCTGCATGCCCAGGCAGATCCCCAGAAACGGCTGAGTCCACTCTTTCAGGGGACTCAGAAGTTCCACCCGGGCCAGTTCGTTCATCGCAGCGGGAGCTGCGCCCACCCCCGGTAGGATCAGCCCGGCGAGGTGGTGCAAATCGTGGGGGCGCTCAACCTTGCGGGCCGGAATTTGCAGTCTCTGGAGCGCCCACAACACATTGCGAGCGTTGCCTCCTCTGTAGTAGAGAACTCCGATCACAGCAATCCTTTCGTCGAAGGAATGGCCGACTGGTGGGGGCAGTCCCGCAAGGCAACACGCAGGCAGCGCCCCAATCCCTTGAACAGAGCCTCCACCTTGTGGTGTTCGTTGCTTCCCCGGTGCAGCTTCATATGGAGGCTGCAACCGAGGGCTTGTGAAAACGACCCAAAAAAATGGGCGACGAGTTCGGTAGGAAGTTTTCCCACATACTCGCGTCGGAAGGCGCCCGCAAATACCAAGCAGGGACGTCCTGAAATGTCGATGACCACTTCCGCGAGAGCCTCGTCCATCGGAACCCAGAAGCCGTAACGTTCGATTCCAGATCGATCGCCCAGTGCCCTGGAAATCGCTTCTCCCAGCACCAGGCCGGTGTCCTCGACCGTGTGATGCTCATCCACGTCCAGATCCCCCCTGGTATTGAGATTCAGATCGACCAGCGAGTGGTGGGCCAGCAGCTCGAGCATGTGGTCGAAAAAGCCGATTCCAGTGGACACCTTTGCTCGTCCCGTTCCATCCAGATTCACCAGGACCTCGATATTGGTCTCGGTCGTTTCGCGGTGAGCCCTGGCAAAGCGGGGAAAAGATTCGTTGGTTGTCATCTTTACAAATGAAACGCCGAGGCGGCGGGCAAACTCGGCGTCACTGTCACGATCCCCGACCATCAAAGAGTTCCCCAGATCCACCTCACAGGATTCGAGCAGAGGTTGGACGAGACCGGTTTGCGGCTTTCGGCAGGAGCATCCGTCCTGAGGTTGATGAGGGCAGACCAGCACGTGATCGAAGGCGATGTTCTCCCTGGCCAGCCGTCTTTCAAGTTCCTCCTGAGCTTCCCGAAAGTGCTCCTCGGGGAAGCTGTCTGTTCCCAGGCCGTCCTGGTTACTGATCAGAACCAGGGAAAACCCCTCCTCGCGCAGCGTTCGCAGCCCCGACCCGACGTGAGACAGAATCCGAAGCTTCTCCAGGCTGTCGACCTGTTTGGTCTCCGGAGGCTCCCAAATCAGAGTGCCGTCTCGGTCCAGAAACGCCATCTTCATGGCAGTAACCTCTGGAGAGCTGACAGTAAGCGGTCATTCTCTTCCGGTGTTCCGATTGAGATACGCAGCATGTCTTGCAGGCGGCTGATGCCGTCAAAATGTCTGACCACGATCTGGAATTCATCGCGCAGTCGCGCGTAGATCCGGCCAGCACTGTAGCCGCAAGGGAGCTGCGTGAGGAAGAAATTGGCGGCACTCGAATGCACTCCACACCCCAGCTCCTCACACCGCTGCGCCACCCGGTGGCGTTCGGCTATCAGGCGCCTGACATTGCTCACCATCTGTTGGCGCCGGCGCCACAGCTTGAGCCCTATGGCCTGGGCTGGAGCACTGACGTTGTAGGGAGGCTTCATCTTCACCAATGAGCTGATCAACCGCGGTGAAGCCAATGCGTAGCCGAGTCTGAGTCCAGCTGCGGCGAAGGCTTTGCTGAAGGTGCGCATGACGATCAGGTTCCTCGACTCTTCCCTCACCAGCTCGATGGCCGAGCGAATTCCCTCCTCGTCCGCAAACTCACCGTAGGCCTCGTCCACGACTACGACTCCCTGGAATGCTCGCGTGATCCCGGCCACATCTTCGCAACTCAAGGTCGTGCCCGTAGGATTGTTCGGAGTGCACAGGAAGAGCAGGTCCGCTCCCTCGAACTCTCGAGCCAGAGCGCCCATATTCAGGTTCAGTTGTGGATCCAAGTGGACGCTGCGATAGGCGAGTCCGTTACTGCTCGCCGCCACCGCATACATCCCATAGGTGGGTGCGGGAGCCAGCACACTACGGGTTCTTCGGACGAAAGTTCGGACGCACAGGTCGATTAATTCGTCGCTTCCATGGGTGACCAGAACGCTCTCGGAGCTGACAAGGTAGTGACGGGCCAGATTCCTTCTCAGGTGGTCTGCCGTGGGGTCGGGGTAACGGTTCAGCCCGGCAATCGCCAGGTCGTCAAGGGGGCACGTGAAGGGACACTCGTTGGCATCCAGAAACACCCATCCCTCACCCTTTAGCAGCGAGCGCGCCGAGGTATAGGGTCTGGTGGTGGCCGCCGCCTCGGAAAGCGGCAACCAATCTGCTTTCATGGTCCCTCCTCAAAACGAACTTCCACAGCCCTGGCGTGCGCTTCCAGACCTTCCAGGCGAGCGAGGGTCGTGGCCGTCTTGCGCAGGCCCCCCAACCCCTCAGAAGTCAAGCACTGGACGGTCATAGTTTTCTGAAAAGTTGCGACGCTGACACCCCCCCTCGTCCGTGCGGCTCCCCCCGTGGGCAGTACGTGGTTGACGCCCGAGCAGTAGTCGCCCACCGTTTCCGGGGCGTAGGGTCCCAGAAAGACTGAGCCGGCGCAGGCAACCTGTTCGATGAGAGCTTCCGGTTCTCGAATCTGAATGCTCAAGTGCTCCGGGGCCCAGGCGTTGGCAAGTTCGACTGCCTGTTGCAGATCTTCCACCCAGACCAGAGAGCTGCTGTCCAGAGCATGCTTGGCTATTTCACGGCGAGGCAAGGCCTTAAGTTGCCGGTTGATACTCTTCCTGACCGAGGCGATCAGTTCCCGGCTCGTGCTCAGCAGCACGACGCGTGAGAGCGGATCGTGCTCGGCCTGAGACAACAGGTCGGCGGCGACAAAAAGAGCAGAAGCTGATGCGTCGGCAAGGATCATTAACTCGCTCGGTCCGGCCAGAAAGTCAATAGTAGCCCCCTGTGGGTCCGAAGCAACCACTGCCTTGGCAGCCATGACGTAGGCATTTCCGGGGCCGGTGATTTTATACACCGGCGCGATGCTTTCCGTTCCGTAGGCGAGGGCTGCAATGGCCTGAGCTCCTCCGACCGAGTAGACCTCGCCAATACCGAGAAGGTGACAGGCCGCCAGAATGGCCGGATGCGGTTCGGCGTCCGGGCCCGGGGGGGTGCAGACAGCGATCCGCACAACACCCGCCAACTGAGCCGGGATGGCCAGCATCAACAGGGTTGAGACCAGGGGGGCACTCCCACTCGGAACATACAGCCCGACGCTCTTCAGGGGACGGATTAACTTCTGGCAACGGACACCTGGCCGAACTTCGATCACCGGTGAAGGCAGGCTCGCGGTCTCGCGGTGAAACCGACGGATATTGCTGGCTGCCTGGCGGAGGCTGCTGATACAGTCCTGAGACAGGTCGGCCGAGGCCGACTCGATGTGTGTGCGGGGGACGCGGATGCGAGTCAACTCGATACCGTCGAAGCGACGCGTGAGACGAAACAGTGCTGAGTCTCCTTCTCTGCGGACCTGCTCGATGAGCGGCCGGACCGCTTTTCGGTAGAGAGTCAGAGACGCAGTGGGCCTGGCGAGCTCTTTTAGTAGTTCGTCAAAGGCTAAGTCAGCATGTGATAGAAGCTTCATCTGATGAACTTCTCCACAGGCACCACCAGAATGTCTGACCCTCCATTGGCACGAACCTGATCCACGACATCCCAAAATTTCTCTTCCTGTACCATGCAGTGGACGGCTACATAGCCAGGCTCAGCCAGGGGCACCACGGTGGGGGCCTTGCAGCCGGGAAGGAGCTGGCGGATCGACTCCAAAGAGGACTCCGGAGCGTTGAACATGATGTACTTGTAACGCTTGGCCGCTTGGACCCCTTCTGCCCGAACAAGCAGCTTGTCGATCAGCTCCTGATTCTCGCGGCTTGCCGGGGAGTTTCCGACCAGCACGGCATGGCAATGGGTAACCGTCTCCAGAACCCTCAACCGGTGGGTGCGGAGGGTGCTGCCAGTCGAGACCAAGTCACACACCGCATCGGCGATCTCGAGGGCGGGTGCAATCTCCACGCTCCCTCGGAGCCGGACAATGTCCGCGGGGACCTCGCTCTTCTCCAAATATCGGGAGAGCATTCTGGGATAGGAAGTCGCAATACGGTGTCCCTGCAGCTGCCCGATCGACGTATAGTCAGACTGCTCGGGAACCGCAATGACGAGAGAGCAGTATCCGAAATCAAGCGGCATCAATACGCGAAGGGGCAGGCCCTGTTCTTCGAGAACGTTGCTTCCAACGATACCCAGGTCGGCGACTCCGTCGTGCACGTACTTCGGGATGTCGTCGTCGCGCAGGAACAGAATGTCGATCGGGAGATTGCGGCAACTCGTGGACAACTGATGATTGAAGGCTTCGAAATCGAGCCCCATCTGAGAGAGCAAGTCGAGCGACCCTTTTGAAAGCCTCCCTGACTTTTGTACCGCAATGCGGATCTTTCCATTGTTCTGCATAACTCTTCGTTCCCAAATCAAAACCCCCTCGGTTTTGAGGAGGCTGGTAGTTTCAGTGCCTGGGGATTAGGACTAGTTCAGATCACACGCACTGACACCATCCCGCCATGTGACGAAGGATGATGTGCGTGATGATGGGCAGATGTGTGGCTGAAGCAGGACAACCTACAAGACGGACAATTTTGGGTCGCTAAACTTGCCACAACCGATAGAATACCGACTCGCCAAGGCCCGGTCAAGCCCGGGTTGAACAT
>JAKZYH010000478.1:0-4351 GCA_047514575.1 Acidobacteriota bacterium
TGGGGTCCCATTCCGGGTGCCCAGAGGCCGGGTTGTCCCATTCCATCAGGATTGCTTCGTAGCCTGCTTGGCGATAAAGACTCACCATGCTGGCAGAGTAGGCTTGCTCATTCACCAGGGCGAGACGAGGGCGAAATCCGAGGAGCCGTTCATATACTTCATGGCCGAGACGTTGATTGACACGGTTGACCTCGTCGGGAACCAGGGGGCCAATCAGCTGGGCATAGCCGCTGCCGACGAACTCGCAACTCCCCATCGAAGTCAGATCCTTCAGCTCATCGATCCAGCCAGGATCCAAGGCTGCGATTGCCTCGAGAGTGTAACCGGAGGCTTCGATTCCACACGGAATATGAAGCCGTCGTGTCAGCTCCAGGAGAGGCCAATAGCAGCGCCTGATAACCTCAGGACGAAGCTCTTCTTCGATCGAAGAGTAGGCCAGGTTCAGATGAAAAATGCTGTACAGGCTCAGGCAGCCCGAGGATGCGGTGATCGCCTCGGGCGTCGCGCTAGCCGTAGGCAGCTGAAGTCCTTCCATCAGGAAAGATGCCTTTCTCGATCTGAGGTTCTGTGGTCTCGATTTCGATAGTGCTTACGACGTCTTCCGCCCGTGCTACCGCTTCCCGGCGATCCTTCCCAGTGGCGAGCACGACGCCTCCCCGCCGGGTGTGGTCGGTCACAGCCGCGGCCTCGTCTCCAACCTCTACTGAGAGGTGCAGGATGGGGAGCCAGGGGATGGATCGAAATTGGTCGACGTTTCTGATTGCCTTCACTCTTCCCGCCTCGGGAAAGAAGAATCGAATCGAGACTCCTCCGTTGAAGTGGGGACGGAGTTCTTCTGCCGAAACCCTCTCGCCCAGGGAAAGCCGGATGGCGGCTCCTAGGAAGTCGACACCCGTTCCCAGGGGAATCTGGTGACTCGAGAACCAGCCTCCCGACAATCGAGAGGCGATCTCAATGACTCTGGGGCCGTCCTGAGTCAAGACCATGTCGCCCTTGGCGACACCAGTGCGTATCCCCAGGCTACGTGCGGCCTCCTCAACCAGATGGGTGACGGCTGCTCGATCTGATTGGGACAGACTGGAGGGCGACTGTCCCCCGTTTTCAATGACGTAGGGAGAGAACCTCTCCAGGAATTCGTAGTTGCGATCAGTGAATCCTGGCGTCGAAGCAACCCCATCAACGAGAATCGTCTCGGTACTGATCTGGGGACCCTCCAAATACTCCTCAACCATCACGCGTGAGGTGGGAGAGCATCCGCGCGCATGTTCGAAGGCCCAGTCAGGATCGGTTTCTCCCGTCAGCTTCAGGACGCCGCGGGCGCCGCGGCTGTCGACTGGTTTCACTATCAACGGGCGGTTGATCTGGTTCACTGCTCGCTGGAGATCTGCAGTCGAGTGTATGGGACGGTAGAGAGGGATGGGAATTCCTGCCGCTTCTAAATGGTCCTTCATGGCGAGCTTGTCAGTAGTGAGACGCGCCGTTTCGAGGGAGACTCCTGGCAGACTGAATTCCTGAGCGACGCTCGCTACCGTGACGGGAACGTCGTCGGCCGCGCACATGACGCCGTCAATTCGCGAGTGCTCGCGAAGGTATTGGTGAGCCGCCTGTACGGTAGCATCGGCATCGTAGGTACTGGCTACAATAGGCGTGTGTGCGAAGCGAAATCCGGGAGCCTCCGGGTTCCCATCGCTGACGACGACGCACAGACCCAAGTCTCGAGCGCGACGGATCGTAGGGATCGCCTCAACCCCACCGCTGATCACCCACAGGGTCTTCATCGATCTCGACTGCTCTCAGAAAATCGCATAGCGAATGCCGATCGGACTCAGAATGTCACGATGGAGCCCGATCACCTCCGACTTCACCCCGAGTGTCCTCGCAACCTCTAGGATGTCCCGTTCGAAGGCATAGGAGGTGATAAGAATCTTCTTGGCACGATTGACGATCCCATCCTGGGGACTATAGACGGGAAGTCCCAAGACCGTGACTTTTCGTCGGTCCTTCAGTGAATCGATGAAGCCGATGACGTTGCCGGGAGAGTTCCCACCGGATGCGTCGGGGAACCTCTTCTGGAAGTTGTAAAGAACCTTCGCTCCGTAGATGCCGGCGCCCCAGAAAAGGGTGTCGTTGCCCGAGATCCGCTGATGGATCGCCGCCAGGGCAGTTTCGACCATTTCACCCGAGGCCTCCTGGTTGGCCTGGATGGTCTGATGGAGATTGTTGGGGTAGTCGGGATCGTTCTTGACGTCTTTCAGGTGCCAGTAGTTCCAGCCTTCGGTGAAGAAATCCTTATAGGCTACGGGCAAGAACGGAGAACGGTCGTAGCCGACGCAGCCGTTGACGGCGGGACAGGTGATGTTTTGGGAGCTGGGAGAGAAGGTTCCCTGGTAGATATTCCCGTGGAGGTGGTTGACAGATTCACAACTGAACACGTTGCCGCTCTCTAAATCGAGGACGAAGCTTTGATGACCGGCGGGACAGGAGAGCCCAAAGGTGTTCAGTCCTCCTGGGGTCTTCGAGAAGAGCCGAATCAGGTTCCCTGCCTCGGCGGTGTGCTCCTCGATGAAGCGCTCCTCTTCTTTGACATAGTCGTTGGGATAGTTCTTGTCCTGATAGGGTCCCTCCATCACCGAGAGGGTGAATGGGTACTGGCGCGCCCGGCAGAAATCAGAAACCTTCTGGATCCGGTCGAAGGTGTCGGGCGCAGAGACCATGATCAGGATCGGGTTGTAGCCGAATCCGAAAAGGAGCTCATATTTCTCCAAGAAGGTCTCGACATCGGCCTCTGGGTGCAGGGAAGTCTTCATATACTGAACCTGGTCTGCGGGTACCAGTTGTATGAACGATTCGACTTCGAAACTGAGGTTGGTGAAGAAGTAGAACGAATGCTGCTTCTTGAGACCGTCGACCAAGTCGCCGAAGAAGGGATGAACCGTCGGCTCGCCGCCCGACATTCCAATCAGCCACTTCTTTCCGGAGTCATTGAAGAAGCGAATTACCTGATCGACATCCTCCGGTGTCCGCCCACGTCGCACCAGCTTCTTGGCTCTGGGACCGCTGCAGTAGTCACAGTGATAGTTGCAGGCCGTAAAGAGCTCGATCGCACACTCGCAATCGAAACCCATCTTCTTGTAGAGCATTGTCTTGAGCCTCCTGGCTCGCCTCCCGCTCGACGCGGTACCGAGGCGACTCTTACACCCGGATCTGGGTGTCGGTAATGATCCGTCTGCCGCCGCTCGCCAGATTCTCTAAGGCATCCTGGTAATCAGGGAGTATCTTGAGAGCCTCGCTGAAGTAGGATGTGGCTGCCTCTCCTGTCAAGCGAAGCAGAACCCCCATATTGTTCTTACCTGCGGGTGACTTCGGGTATCGAGAGAGATGTCTCTCCAGGTAACCCCTGGCGTCGGGCAGCCGGCTGTCACGGAGAAGCAGGGTTCCCTGGTAGAATTCCTGATCGACATCCTCCTCGTCGGGCCAAGGTTGAAAGGCAAACGAAAGCGCGGACTCGTAGTCTTCTCTAAACAGATATTGGAGACATTGCATGTAGTTGATGTGTTCCAGCGAGAATCCCCTTCTCCGATACAGGGCTGCCAGATCTGGGACTGGGTACTTGCAGAGGATTTCCCTGGTCTCGGCTCGGCTGCGCCTCGGGTCCGAAGTTAGCGAACCTTCCGTCAGGCGATAGTCGAGTTTGATCTCGTCTACGAACGAAAACAGATAGCCTCCATAACAGGCCTTCAACCAGAAGTCATAATCATCTGAGACCTTGAGACTGGTGTCGTAGTCGATTGATTTCAGACACCTGGAGCTAGTGAGAGGGTGGGGAATCATGACGTTACGCTCGAACAGCCGCGTGAAGTGGGAATCCGCAGAAATCTTGTCGGGTATTCGGTAGGTCTGCTGGGTGATCTCGCCCTTGTGGGTCATCATGCGGTAGACGTCACAAGTGAGGTCGGAACCGTGATCCAGAGCGTGTCGGAGCAGCGTTTCAATTCTGTCGGGATGGTAGATGTCGTCGGCGTCCAGCCAGGCGAAGTAGTCACCCCTGGCAAGAGTCTTGACGACTTGTCGTGCGTAACCCACGCCCCGATTCTTGCTGGAATCTACTACGTGGATTCTCGGGTCCGAGAACTGATTTAGGACGTCTAGGGTCTGATCCGTACTTCCATCGTTGAACAGGATGATCTCCAGGTTCTGGTGCGTCTGCGACAATGCGCTGCTCAAGGTTTGCCGCAGGAATGGTTCACCGTTGTAGACACAGATCCCGATGGTGACGAGGGTTTCGTGGTGGCTCATTGAGTACCCCGTTGGGCCAGGTGTGAGACGATCTGGTTTCCGATCCGACTAGCCC
>JAKZYH010000479.1:0-2780 GCA_047514575.1 Acidobacteriota bacterium
CCAGTGGCCTCTGCCTACCTGGTACACGAACATGTGGTGGGCCTATCTGTGGAACATTATTCTCCCCGCCATCGTTATGTTGATCGCTTCCAAAGTGATAACTCTAAGAAGAGGACCTGCTACGGCCGAGGAGATCGAAGGTCTGGTCTACACTCGCGAGAGACCGCAGAAGAACATCCGCGAGCTGATGGGAAAGCGCCTCTCAATCCTTGAGGGTACCTGGTTGCAGAAGACCCTTGTCAAGACACCTGAGAAGCCCGAGTTTCCTTTTCCCACCGACCAGATCAGTTGGTTCCGACGTCCAGGCTTGTGGATGATTGTCTATCTCCTTGTCGTCTGTTATCTGCTCTTTGTCGTTCTGTGGTAGCCGATGTCTAACAGCGAAGAGACTTCTCGGGAAAAGAAATTCGAGCACCGCTACAGTGCGGGACTACTCGCAACGGTCGCGCTCTTGCTGCTGGCCTCTATCTACTACACCCTCGTCCTCTGGCCGCTCAAGGTTTTCCTGGCGTTGGTTCTGGGACTGGTGAGCGCGGCGCTCATCCGCCGATCCAATCGCCTCTGACGGCGACCGCTGTCATCTGTCGTTTTTGAGCACGATCGTCTACACTGTCGCCTGTCTCAATAGGGCGCGAGAGTAGGAAGGAATGCACGATGCAGCCTATTCGGCAAAGACCCCTGGGGAACACGGGTATCAACGTTTCTGAAGTCGGCCTCGGATGCTGGGGAATCGGCGGCCCGATGCGACGAGACGGGACGGTGTCCGGCTATGGCCGGGTGGAAGATTCAGAATCCATCACGATGTTGACGAAAGCTTTCGAAAGCGGAGTCAATTTCGTTGATACCGCTCCCTGGTACGGTGACGGCCACTCTGAGCTGCTTGTCGGTAGGGCCCTTCGCGGGCGCCGCGACCAGATCATCGTGTCATCCAAGGTCGGAATCTATCTGGAGAATGAAAAATACACCAGTGACTACTCGGGCGATTACATCATGGCCCACTACCAGGATTCGCTGGAGCGCCTGGGCACGGACTACATCGATATCTACGTCCTTCATTCCCCCTCGGCTGAACTCTTTCAACCCTCCGGCCTCGAGGCCCTGAAAGAACTCAAACGGAAAGGCGTGATTCGGGCTTTCGGGATTTCCTTTCCTGCTTCACACGAAGAAAGCGAGCGCTTTTTCCTTCCGCTGTGCGAAGACGAGCAAGTTGAGATCGTCCAGTTGAGATTCAATCTCCTGTCCTGGCTGCCCCGACGCAGTATTCTCTCGAAGCTAAACTCTATGGGTGTTGGTGTGATCTGCCGTGAACCCTTCTATTTCGGCTACCTCACGGGCCGTTTCACACGCGAAACGGTCTTCGACCCCACCTCCGACGTCCGCTCTACCTGGCCCAGGCAGCGGCACCTGAGCCTGGTCGAAGCTTCCGAGAAGTTCGGATTCCTGGAGCATGAATTAAACTGCTCGGCATCCCAGGCTGCTCTGGGGTATTGTCTGACTCCAGACAGTGTCTCGACCGTAAT
The DNA here is from genome assembly GCA_047514575.1 of Acidobacteriota bacterium. Lineage (GTDB taxonomy): Bacteria > Acidobacteriota > UBA6911 > RPQK01 > JAJDTT01 > CAUZIZ01. The sequence goes on from JAKZYH010000479.1 coordinate 1,521, forward strand.
CCCCGGGGCTATGACAGTGGAAGAGATGAATGACAATCTCGGCGCTTCGAGCCTCAGATTCCAACCTGGCCAGATCGAGCAGATCGAGCGAGTTCAAGAACAGCAGCTAGGGGAAGAGCTGTAAGCGGACCACAGCTTTTCCAGAAACGCTCTCCTCAATCAGATTCCAAGAGGAGCCAATGGGAGCAGTTGTCTATCTGAAGAATAGGTTGGTGCCCGCGTCCGAAGCTTCACTGGCAATCTATGATGCCGGTATCGTCTTCGGGGCGAGCGTCAGCGAGATGACGCGTACGTTCAACCACCAGCCCTACCGCTTGGACGACCACCTGGGACGTCTTTACCGCTCCTGTCGCTATGCCGCGATATCTCCTCCTTTGGACCAGGATCGGATGAAAGAGGTGTCCCTCGAGGTGGTAGCACAGAACGCCTCGCTCCTTGCTGATGAACAGGACCTGAGCCTGGTCCACTTCCTGACGCCCGGTGAGATTCCGAGTTATGCCGGCTCGGGACCCTCGAGTGCCCCCACAAGTCCCACCCTGTGTATTCACACCTTTCCCTTATCTTCTCAGAGGTTCACCTCCCTCTTCACTCAGGGAGCCCACGTCGTGACTCCCTCTATCCGCCACCTGCCACCTCAGTGTGTCGACCCCAAGATCAAGCACCGGAGCCGCATGTATCAATGGCTGGGAGACCAGCAGACGCATCAGGTCGATCCGCAAGCATTCAGCTTGTTTCTCGATCTCGAAGGCAACGTGACTGAGACCAGTGGAGCAAACTTCGCGATAGTTCGAGACTCCAAGGTAATCGCTCCCACTTTCCGAAACAGCCTCCCCGGAATCAGTCTGCTAACGGTGAGGGAGCTGTGCTCGGAATTGGGGATTGGTTTCGAGCAGCAGGATTTCCAGGTCTACGATGTCGTCAATGCCGATGAAGCTCTTCTTCTAACGACGCCTTACTGCCTGGCTCCGGTAACACGGATCAATGGTTCGCCTATTGGGTCTGGTGAGGTGCAGGGACCGATTTTCAAGAGGCTCATCGAAGCCTGGAGCCATCGAGTGAATCTAGATATCGTCGGGCAGATTCTGGGTGCGGGTGAAACTTGATTCGCTGGTTTGGATAAAGAAAGGATGTAACCCATTGATTTAGCATTGGATGCGTCGTCCTTCAGGTGATTGTCCCAGAATCGTAGGGGTGGCCTCCAGGCCGCCATTCTTCGAGCCAAGGGCTCGAAGGAAAGAACACGGCGGCCTGGAGGCCACC
>JAKZYH010000480.1:0-13452 GCA_047514575.1 Acidobacteriota bacterium
ACCCAGGGTAGCTCGCTTCGCATTGCAACCCTGGGCTACGCGCAATTACTTCGGTGTAAGGGATATCTCAGATACGCCCATCCATCACCAAATCAATCGTTTACGTCTTTCCTAACCCCCAGATCTGAAAATCAAGTTTCAGGTTAGCCCCGCCACCGGCTGCGGACCGCCGGATCATTCGAAAAAGAAACTTCGGCCGGCGTGGTGGTGGCTTCCAAGCCGCCGTATTCCTTCCGTCGAGCCTTTGGCTCGAAAAACGGCGGCCTGGAGGCCACCGCCACGGTTTTTGGACAATAGTCTGGAGAATTCCCTATCCAATTTTAGATCAATGGTTTACGTCCCTTTTCCCTCCGAATTCAGAAATGAAGTTTCAGGTCAGAGTTCTTTCTGAACCACGTAGTCTTCCCTTTTCACGGGCACCGTTTTGGGCTGCGACCGACCTCGCAGACTCAATGCGAGCCCGAAGACGGCAGCGCCCAGGACGACTCCAGCCAACAAGGAAAAGAGCGAGAAGGAGGCACGGAGAGGGGCAAGGAGGCCTGCCGGCTGAACGACGAATTCGCGCGGAGCCAGATCGACTCGTTCACCATCGCTGCTTGTCAGATGGGTCGTCAAGGCGATCCGCTCTTCCCCGGATAGATTCCCCTCTATCTTCCACAACCACTGGACTTTTTCCCGTGGCTTGACGCTGCGAGGAGCAGCTTCTCCGTCCACCAGCACGGCCTTGAGCTCCTCCGATTCGGAGACCCAGGCAGTCTCAATCCGGATCGGATCCCCCAGGGCTTTGTAAAGACGCCGCTCCTCCTCATCAAACTCGACCAGGTCCGGCGAATCCATCTGGAATTTGACAGCGCTCAGCTTACCGGGCGTATCAGGAACCTGGACCTCGAGCACGCCAAGCTTCTGCGAAAGGAGGAACAGATCGCCGACCTCGAAGGTCTCGCCTTCCCGCTCTTGAATCGACTTCTCCAAACGCAGCGCGGCAGTCAGGGCGGCAGCGGTTTCCAGCCCTTCCTTCTTCTTCTGGGTCTCGAGGAAACGGGCCTCGAGACTGTCCTTGTTGGAGGTCAACGCTCTCAGATCGGAGGAGAGTTTTTGTTTCTCTCTTCGAACCTGCTTCAAATCCTGAGTGAGCTTCTTGTTCTTGTCCGCTCCCTGCTTGAGCTGCTGCGTCAACTTCTCGGCCTTCTCCGAAATGCTCGTCCGCTCGCGCTTCAGAGACTCGATGCTGCCACCGAGATCCTTGAGACGACTGTCGAGTGCGGTGTTGGAAGCCGTTCTTACATCCAGACTCTTGGCCAGTTTGTTGATCTGGCGCCCATACTCGTTATTCTTCTGGCGCAGATTTCCCAACTCCCGCTGGTATCGTTCACCCTCAGTTTGAGCCTTCTCCTTCAGGCCGCGAGTCGCAGCCAGCTCGGATTTGGCCTTCTCCAACTCGCGCGTGAGGCGGGCCAGGCGTTGGCGCCCTTCCAGCGCTTCTTTCTCACCATCCTGCTGCTGCTGGCGGAGCGTCTTGAGCTGGCTCTTGGCGGTGGCCGCCTCCCGCTTGGCGGCCTGGTGCTCCGGATTCTCCTGCAAAATCGCGTTTCGGACAAAATCGGGAGTAGTTCCGCTGGTAGCTGAAAACTCCCTGACCAGAGACTCGAACTGGCTTCGGATAAATTCGCCCTTTGCCGAATCGAGCTCCTTATAAGAAAGCCCCTCTGTCAGGGAGTCGTTCAGAGCCTGCTCGAATAGTCCCTGCTGAGGAAAGGCATACTGGATCGGCGCAGGCAGCAAGAAGGTCAGCTCGCCCTCCCGTACCAGGTTGATCGATGCGATCTTGAAACGAACGGAATCGTCCTTGAAACTCACCTTCGTGATCCGGACCTGCTCTCCCACCTTGAAATTGACCGGTTCTCCCAGATTGCTTCGATCCAATCTGGCCCCGGTTCCATCCACGTGGACGACCTGCCGCAGTCCCCTCACGGGCACCTTCAAGAACATCGCTCGGTTCTCGTACTTCGCCACATATTGGTCGCGAATCTCCCTACCAATCTTGGCGGCAAGCGAGCCAAGACAGACCAGAAAGACCAGGGCCGCCAGCGGCAATTTTTTGACTGAGCTCATTGCTGATTCACTCCAACTGATGGCTTCAAAGGTTCAAAGACCGATCTTAGCACACCCTCTGTCTCTCCCCCGGGGCGGAAGGTCCAAGATAACCAGCTCGAATCGACGTGAGGTTCGGTACCTGGGGGTTTGGAGCCCTCGCTTCGCGCCTGGCGGTATAATACCTGCCACGAAGATGAAGGATGCTCTCGTCGTCAACGAAATCTTCTTCAGCATTCAAGGGGAATCCAGCTACGTTGGCCGTCCCTGCGCCTTCGTCCGCCTGACCTACTGTAATCTGCGCTGCTCCTACTGCGACACCGAGTACGCCTTCGAAGAAGGTCTGGAAATGTCCTTGGACGAAATCATTCAACGGGTCGAGCAGTTCCCGACCGATCTGGTCGAAATCACGGGCGGGGAGCCACTTCTTCAAGAACCAGTCCGCGCCCTGGTACAAAGGTTTCTGGACGGCGGCAAGAAGGTCTTGATTGAGACCGGCGGCAGCCTGGATATCTCCGATATCGATCCTCGAGCCATCTTGATCTATGACATCAAGTGTCCCGGCAGCAAGATGGCCGCTAGAAATCGCTGGGAGAATCTGCCCCACCTCAAACCCCAGGACGAGGTCAAGTTCGTGATTAGCTCACGAGGCGACTACACTTGGGCCAAGGACAAGATTCGGGAATTGAACCTGGACTCGCGGCACACCGTCTTGTTCTCTCCAGTGTGGAATCAGGTGGAACCAAGACAGCTGGCAGAATGGGTCCTGGAGGACGGTCTGCAGGTACTTCTTCAGGTCCAATTGCACAAATTTCTTTGGGGCGAAGAGGCTCGGGGAGTATGAGTGTAAAGTTCGGCCTGCTGCTCGACGCCGTCTTTCTCCAGCACCTGGTACCGGCGGATCACCCGGAGCGCCCCGAACGGATCGAGTCCGTTATCCAGCACCTTCGATCGTGGACCGGTTCGGAACAGCTGATAAAGGTAGAACCAGTGCGCGCCGACCCGGACTGGATTCGCCAGGTTCACACTGCGGAGCATTTCTCCACGATCCATCAGACCGATGGATCCACTCCCGTTTCGCTCGATTGGGACACCCATGCCGGCGGTCGATCTTTCGAGATCGCCATGCTAGCGGCGGGGAGTGTCGTCAGGATGATCGGACTCCTGTTCGCCGGGACGATCGAGACCGGATTCGCGGCAATCCGTCCCCCTGGACACCATGCTGAAACCAATAAGGCGATGGGTTTCTGCCTGTTCAACAATATCGCAATTGGAGCTGAGTGGGCTCGCCGACAAGGCCTTGCGAAGCGGGTCGCCGTGGTTGATTTCGATGTCCATCATGGCAACGGAACCCAAGAGATCTTCTATCGCCGTCCCGACGTCCTCTACCTCTCGAGCCATCAATACCCCTTCTATCCAGGCACCGGGAGCCAGGTGGAACTAGGCGATGGGGAGGGACTCGGATTCACAGTGAACTTTCCCATTGTGGCGGGGACAGGGAACCATTTCTTCTGTTCCCTGTTTCAAGATCTGGCCGGACCCATTCTGCGTGATTTTGGACCTGACCTGATCCTGGTCTCCGCGGGATATGATGCCCATAGAGACGATCCCTTGGGAGGGATGAAGCTGAACGAAACTGGATTCGGAGAGTTGGTCAGGCAACTCAATCACCTGGCAGGAGAGCTCTGCCAGGGGCGTATCCTTTACGTTTTAGAGGGAGGCTATAATCTCGAGGCCCTGGGCCGGTCGGTTCTCTCGACCCTTCGAATGAGCCTGGACCCGACCCAGGAAGAGATCGAGCCGACCCAGACACACGAATACGAATCCTACCGACAACGGATCTCCAGAGTCCTATCGCCTTACTGGTCGCTCCCCGATTAAGGCACAAGATACAAGACACAAGATACAAACAAATCCCAAATTCCAAATTCCAAAGCTTCAAACGGTGGAGACCCCGACAAGAAGCGCCAAAACGAGCTATTCCGGATCGTTTGGAGCTTGTGATTTGGAGCTTGTTTGTATCTTGTGTCCTGTGTCCTGTGTCCTGTGTCCTGTGTCTTCTGATCTAAGTCCCTTCAGACCGGTCCCTCTTCCAAACGATCCTGAATGTCCCCGAAAGTCTCGAAGGGAATGAAATCGATACCCTCAGTTTCACAGTGCCGGGCGAGATAGCTCTTGGCGAACAGAATATCCACATGGGGAAGAACCGAAATGTCCGAGATACCGTCGCCCACAAAGACTGTCTTATCGCTGCCGCGGCGGGTCTGGACCAGGGTCTCCTTTTCCGATGCCGGATCCCTATGATAGCGCCAGCCATTCGGGTCGATGTCGGCTGAGTGGGCGAAGATGGGAACTCCGAGGTGTCCAATAAACAGGGAAACGATGTCCCGCAGGCCTGAACTGAGGACGCACAGGGGAATCTGCTCTTCTTTGCACCAGGCCACAAAGCCGGGAAAGGATGGGTCGACCCGGATCTGGCGCTGCAGACCAAGGGCTGCTTCTTCCCAGGGCACTCTGACCGAAGCCAACTCGCCCTCGATCACCTGTGCGGGAGAGAGGTTTCCGTCTTCGAACTCCTTGAGGAGGTGGTGCCGCAACCTTGCCCCCTCACCGAACTCCTCCACCAGCAAGACAATGGAGTCCCGGTCAGTGATGGTGCCATCGAAGTCCGTATAGATCTGAATGCTACGATTGGGAGTAGGCGTCACCGAAGTTGCACACCCTGGTTTGAAGGTATCGACTGTTTAGCCAAGCTGACTAGGAGGTAGTTGCAATTGAGGCCGTGGCCTATCCAAATTTCTCTTTCAGTTCTTCAGGTAAACGGAAGAGCGTCAGGCACTCCTCGCACCGTAGCAGCACTAGCGTCCTATTGTCCCCGAACTCGTCCTTGATCTGTCCTCTGCGTCCGGGGTCGGACTCGTTGTAGTAGCTGTCAAGGGGATGGTAGCGCTTCAGCTTTCCATGACACGGCTTCCCCTGCTGGCCTTTCTGATTGCAGACAACCTGTCGTGGTAGCAGATCCTTGATCAACGGGTCGACCTCCTTGAATCAATGAGCAGCGAGTCGTGAATCAGCGATCAGTAAGCAGTGAACAGTGAACAGTGAATCAGCCTGATCAGCTCCCATTAGTTTCTCAGCGGTGACTCGTCGGCTCACGAATGACGACCGAGAACTGACGCAACTGAAATCAACCGTGATCTCATAATCAAGCCATTCATTATAACCGATCGTCAGACTGCTCACTGCTCACGAATGTAATTTACTCCTCACTAGTCTCGCAGCCGGAGAAGCCTCTCCGACGCCTCCTCCAGCAAATCCATGGTCTTGCAGAAGGCGAATCTTATGATCTTCCGGCCCAGCTCAGGACGACGGTAGAAGCTGCTTCCGGGCACCACCGCGATGCCGTACTCCTTGACCAGATGCTCGGCAAACGAAACATCGTCGAGGTCGGTGACCGAGGAGATATCGGCCATGATGTAGTAGGCCCCCGAGGGCTTCCAGACTCGGAATCCAGACTCCTCCAGGATTCCCACCATGAAATCCCTTCGCTGCTGGTATTCCCTGGCCAGCCGATCGTAGTAATCAGATCCGACCTTCAGGGCCTTCGCTCCGGCTTCCTGGAGTGGCGCCGGCGAGCCTACAGTCAGGAAATCGTGCATCTTCCGGATCGCGCTCGTCATCGAGCCTTGAGCGATTGCGTACCCTACTCGCCAACCGGTCACGCTGAAGGTCTTGGAAAGGGCACTGATGGTGATGGTGCGGTCCTTCATTCCCGGAAAAAGAGCCATGGGGCGATGCACAGCACCCTCATAGATGATGTGTTCATAGATCTCGTCGGTGATCACCAGAAAGTCATAGCGCTGGGCGAGTTCGGCCAGCAGTAGAAGCTCCGCCTCGGAAAAAACCTTCCCCGAAGGATTGTTGGGAGAGTTGAGAATGAGGGCTCGGATCCCTCCCTGGTCGAGGGTGCCCCGAATGATGGATTCCAACTCATCCCCATCGAGGGCCCAGTTCCTATCAGGGTCCAGAGGAACGTAGACGGGGGTAGCGCTGGCGATGATCGAGTCGGGTCCGTAGTTTTCGTAGAAGGGCTCGAAAACCAGCACCCGCTCGCCCGGATCGACCAGAGCAAGCATCGATGCGATCATGCATTCGGTTGCTCCACAGGCAACCGTGATTTCGCGCTCAGGATCTACTTCCCAGTCATAGAATCGGCGATATTTTTCGGAGATGGCTTTTCGGAAGCGGGGCGAACCCCAGGTAATGGCGTACTGATTCACGTCAGCCTGGATCGCCGCACTGGCGGCGTCCTTGAGGAAGTCAGGCGCGGGGAAATTGGGGAAGCCCTGAGCCAGGTTGATCGCGTCGTGCTGAGCCGCCAGACGAGTCATCTCCCGAATGACGGACTCGGTAAACTTCGAGGCCTTGGTACTGATTCGGGTCATGACAGGGGCGACGTGTCGAGCTTGGCAAGAAACGTCGAGGGCCGAGCCACCTAGTCCGCACTCCTATACTCTCGAAGTATCGGCCCTGGATAGCTGCTTCCCAGGAGCTCGTCCTCCCCGCCCGCCAGCACCCGCACTACCTCCTCATGGAAGTAGTCGCACTGCGATGAGACGAGGGGATGGGCCCTCTTTTCGTACATAGCCCGGCTGCGGTCGATCTGCTCCTTCAACTGGCCATACAGATCCGCGGAAGCATGCCCCTGCTCGACTTCCTGTTCGTTGTAGAGCTGGATCTCTGACACCAAGAGACGAGCCAACCGGCGGGCATCGCTGTGGTGCCGCTCCTCTTCCTCAGGGGAGACAGCGTCCGAGGCCTCCATCGAGGGTTCAGACACCGACTCAGCGCCAAGATCTTCGTCGGTGCTGGTGGTCTGGGCCAACTCCTCGCCGAGATCGGAAATTGGCGTAGAGGTCTCCGAGTCTATTCCACCGCCGCGGCGCACTAGCTCCTGCAGATAATCATTCTTCAATACCAGAGTGACAATGTGGGTCGACAGCTCCAGGAGCTCGACGCTGAAGGAGAGCTCAGCGTCCCCGTAGAAGACAAGCGGGACCTCGTCCTCGAACACGAAGGGAATGCAAACCGCGGCGTGGGCCGGCACGACGTCCTGCAGCAACCAGGGAAACTCGGTGGTCAGGTCCTGTTCCAGGTAAAGAATGCAGCCCTCAGCTCCGGCACGTCCGATCGCGCTACCAGGTGCTTGCGAGCCGATTTCCTGAATCAGTCCAGGTGAGAAGCCAAATCCCTTCCAGGGAGTATAGCTACCTTCCTCTCCTCGAAAAAGAATTCCGCGCTGCAGGTTCTCCTGCACCTCCGCCAGATAGATCTCCAGAATCTCTTCCTGACCGCTGCTCTCGACAAGCTTGCGAATCAGATAGTTGACTCGAAGATGGATGCGGCGGGCCGCTTCCCCGTCCAGGTCTACCGAGATCTTATCGAACGACCCGGCCAGCATCTCGACCGTCTCCAGGTCCCTTGCGAGTCCCGCCTGTGTCTCTTTCAAACGAGTCTGAACCGCAGCAACCTGGTCACGAATCTCCTGCAGTGCAGACTTTTCGTTCCCGACACCGGCCTGAAGATCACTTTCACTTCCTGCGTGCATACTGGTTTAGCGGCATCTTAGAGAGCAGGGTGTGGAGTGTCAACCGCTTCTAGAACAAGGTCTCCGACGAGGACGTTCCCAATGCTCATTCGGTAACTGAATTCATGGGCGAGGGAGATTCGATGGCCGTAGGCTCGCTACCGGGCTACAATGACTTCTCCTAATCGGCAGCCACAGACGAGGGATTCAATCATGAGGAGTTTGACCATTCTGGGAGGTGGCAACACAGCCTTCGCCGCGGCCGCCAACCTGAGCTTGCGAGGCTTCAGGGTCACGCTCTGCGAGCACCCCTCTTTTTCCTGGACACTAGACCCCTTACGGGACTCTCGCACCATTGAGCTAGAGGGAGTCGCCGGACAGGGAAAGGCTGAAATCCACCGACTGACAACGGATTTCTCAGAGGGCCTCCAAAACGACCTCCTGCTGATGATCGTACCAGCCTACGCCCACAAGCCCTTTGCCGAAGCATGTCGGCCCCACCTGCGAGAAGGACATATTCTCGTTCTTCTTCCCGGAACCTTGGGAACGCTCGAGGTTGCCAGCATTCTGGACCTCGATCAGACAGGACATTCGAAGATCACACTGGCCGAGACTGACACGGCTCCCTACGTTTGCCGGAAAGTAGCACCTGATGCCGCCCACATCTGGGGCGTGGTCGCTTCCTTGGGAGTAGGAGTCCTTCCCTCGAGTGAGAGTAGTCGAGTCGCTGAGCTCCTCTCCGATGTCTTCACGGTAGACGGTCTGGGGCCGGCAGCGGTGGACGCATCAGCGACTTCACGCACCGCGGTTTCGCTCTATTCCAACGTCCTCGAATGTGGACTGAGCGCGATGAATCCGGTCGTCCACCCTCCCGGGGTGCTGATGAACGCCGGCCGGGTAGAGTACTCGAAGGGCGATTTTTTCTTCTACGAGGAAGGGGTCACGCCAGCGGTGTGCCAGGTAATCAACACGTTGGACGGAGAGCGGCGCGCGATCGGCAGGGCACTTGGACTGGATTTGACCCCGGTCGACCGGGCCTTCCACGAGGCCGGATTCGGCCCCAAGGGCGACCTCTGGAGCACCATCAACGGGAGTCGGATGTTGACCCAATTGCGCGCACCCGGAGCCATGGATACGCGCTGGCTCACTGAAGATGTGCCCTACGGGATAGCCGCCTGGGGCTCCCTGGCCGATCAGTTGAGCGTCTCGGCCTCACTTATGCACTCATTGGTGACGCTCGCCTCGGCGGCGCTGGGGAAGGACTTCCTCCAGACGGCGAGAACCGTCGATAGGCTCGGGATCGCGGGAATGAATCGGGAAGAGCTACTGAGCTACGTCACAAGCGGACAGAAATAGCGGGATGCCGTAATGCTGGTTTTCAGGCTACTGAGGAGAGGCCGCGGAAGTGCCACTCTCGGCATAGCGTGCCTTGAAATCGGAAACCACCGATTTCGAATCTAGATTCAGCACTTTGGCGTAGGCAGCAATAATGTAGGTCAGGTAAGAGCCCTGAGGCAGTTTCAGGTAATCATTGTCCTCTAGCGCCTCAAGGTAGGTGATTCCGATCTTGGTGGCCTCGGAAATACTCCTCAAGGACATCCTCTTGGTATTTCTGACATGCCTCAAGTATTGTCCCGTCGACAGTGAGTATTCCTGGCCGACCAGTGGCTGCGTCGATTGGTCCGTGGACTCGGCGGTCTCCGGTCCAGGCTCAGCCTCATCCTCCGCTTGACGACCACGGAGCGGGCGCTGCACTCTCTGCCAGATGCTCTTCGGCAGATTGGATTCTCGGGGCGGCTCTTCGGCTTCCGGTTGGGATCTCTTGACGAGTTGGAGGGCTGGGTCCGTGATGCTCCTGTTGTAGGATCGCCTCTTTTCGGGATCGCTCAGGGTTCGAAACGCTTCTTCTATCTTGCCGAAGGTCTCTTCTCGTTCGCCTTCCCGCAGTAGGGAGTAGGTAGCAAACGATCCCGGTCCGTACATGGCAGCCGCCGTCCGATACGCGTGCTCGATGTCCTCCTGGCTGGCACTTCGAGCTACACCCAAAAGGTCATAAAGCGATGATTGTTTCGCATCATTCAACTTGCCGACCTCCTTTGTCCAGCAGTTGCCTCGCAAAGTAGCATTCTGTCCGCGATCACTCTCAGGGCATAGGTGGTTTTCGAATTCGGATGGGCGAATACATAAGGCGTCATATGTTTCAGGGAGTAAGGAACACTATCGTCGTTCGGAACCGCCCCCAGGAAGTTGATGTTGACTCCAAGATACTTTTTCACGAGATGGACCATCGATGTCCCTAGAACGGCTTCGTCTTCGGTCGTCAACTTGTTCACGATCAGACAGGGCCGGAAGCGGTCCAGTTCTTCCGTCAGGAGGTCCCCATATTCACTGTTATGGGCACGAATCATCTCCAAGAACCCTGGAATCGTCGGAACTCCCTCTCGGGATTTCGCCGTATCCTTGATCATGTTTTCAATCTCGAAGTGGCGGATGCTTGACTTCAAGAGCCGGAGAGCCACCGATCGGAGAAACTGATAGGCATTCTCAGTTGAGGCTGGATCAGAGTTGATGACGAGGACCGGGAGGTCTGAGATAGGAAAGAAATCGATGCAGTTGAAGTAGGTACCACCCCCAATATCAATGATGGTCCTACCGTCGTCGAGGCCCTTGATATGTCTCAAGAGTTTCTGCTTCTTCTGATGGCTCAGATTGGCCATGAACAATCGGTCGTGGGAACCGGCCACCAGATTCAGCCCCCGGTAGGGCGTCTTCACCACGACGTCGGTGAGCTGGGGAACGTGCTTGTCGACAAAATCTGCAAGCGTCAGATCCGCTTTCGGTACTCCCAGAAAAGTGTGGAGATTGGGAGCCCCCAGATCTGCATCGATCATAGTTACTCGAGTTCCATTTCCTGAAACGAGCAGACCTAAGCTCGCAGAAACAAAGGTCTTTCCTGTCCCACCTTTCCCTCCTCCGATAGACCAGATCGTCTGTGATCTCTTCTTGGTCTGTCCCAACACTTCCTGTCCCAAATCAAGCTATCCGTTCTCAGACCGAACGGAGGCGTCATCACTCTTGTGGCTGATCAGCTCAAGGAGTCCCAGTCCAAGGAGTCCAACCGCGGACATCACAGCCAATTCAACCAGCAAAGGCGTTCTTTTCTTGACGAGTCGGGTCGGGATTTCCCAATCCGGCTGGGTCGGAGCATAGGACTCCAAGACGTCATCCAGCCTGTCTCTCTCGAAAGGGTTCTCCACTTCCATCCTCCCCGAATGCTCAACCTCAACCAGAATTGTTCCGTGATCTTAGCACATCGTTCCTGAACGGGCAACGATAACCCGTCTATTTACTCACACTTCGGCCTTTGATTGGATTCAGATTGACGCCAGATCAGAGGATGTTCGCCAACGGCGAACCCGGTTGTCGAACAGTCCAAGTTCCTCTGGCACCCACCAGCTGCAAATACCTGTGGCAGCTTTGAAAAGACTGCCGTCGATCAGCCCAACAGCAGCGAATCGGCAAGCCAGACCGCAGCAAGGCCCAGGAGGGCACCGCAGAGGACGTCCAAAACGTAGTGATAGCGGCCATACACGGAACCAAACCACATACCCGCTACAACAATCAGGGCGGGAACTCCTCCCCACATTCCCCACACACGCCAGCACCACACCAGAAAGACGACGGCTGTCGAGCTATGGGAACTCGGCATGGCTCCCCCTTTCAGGGCTGGCCCGTGGTACATGATGTAGTTGATGAGCCGGGTAAATGCATACCCATCCAGGCGCTGTTCTGAGGTTTCCAGCAAGCCGCTTTCGACCAGAGCCCAGCGTGGACCTACCGTTGGAGTCAAGGCGAAGAAGAGATAGGAGATCGCATAGGCGCTGAGCACTGCGAATGCCATTGATTCGAATTCGTGAAGACGCCCCTCCAGGTAAAGAAAAACTCCGAGGATGGGGGTGTAAAGATAGTACGAGAAGTAAAAGAAGTGCATCAGCTCAGTGAGCCATGGCTGTTTTCCTCGAGCCCACCAGAGACTGGGCTGCCCCAGAATTCTATCCTCCAGTCTGAGGATTCTAGGGTCGAGCGAGTACTCGGGGAGATGGATGGAGGTCAAGGTATGCCCTGCCCATTTGTAGGCCCACCAGAAGAACAGGATCGGGGACCAGAGCCGCAGAGCAAGGTTCTCCGACAGCGCAACGAAGACAAAACCAGCGATTAGAGCAGCGTTCGTTAGCAGCAGTTGAGACAGACGCTCGGGCCGCTGACGGCCCAGGGTAAGCAGCAGCGAGTGGGTTACCAGGTAGGCGACACACAACCAGATCGAGTAGGCTCCTAAGGGATTCATCTTCCACCTGTCCGTCTTCCTCGGGCCACGACAAGATTTCTCAGACCCAGTCTACTACGGTGCCGCAATCTCGATCCTAGATGTATTCCTGGTTCTGTGGTAGAGAGTTCGGATCGAATAAGCCACCAGTCAAGCCAGACGGGTGTGGAGTCGAGGACCTCGAGAAATGCTTCTCCTCTATCTTTGTGGCGTCATCGCGGGAATTTTCCTGCTCGGGAGCTTGCTTCTCAAGTTGCTTCTTTGGCCTTTCAAGGTGAGGCCGGCAGCTCGTCGCTGGTTCAAGGTCACCCTTATCTCCTACCTGTTGTTCCTCCCCCTGTTCGTATGCTTGCTGCTCCCGATTCTCCTCTCCTGCCTGGTTGCAAACTCGTCTACCCGACCTCAGGATCGGTCGATCAAACGCAGCCCGACTGACTTTGGGAGAAGCTTCAAGGAAGTCACATTCGCAAGCAGGGACGGGATCAAACTCAGGGGCTGGTTCATGGGTGCGGAAGGGGGAAAGCCAGGAATCGTCCTGAGTCACGGACTGTTCCGAAATCGTCAGGAAGTGTTGGAGCGGGCCTGTCTCCTCAATCAGGCCGATTACTCCACGCTGGTGTTCGACTTCAGAAACCATGGGAGAAGCCAGAGGAAGCATGTGTCACTCGGCTTCAACGAGAGACTGGACGTATTGGCAGCGTGCGATTTTCTGACGATGGAGCTGGGCGACGTCCCGCTTGTCCTCTTCGGCGTTTCGATGGGAGCGGTAGCCTCGATCCATGCCGCGGGCGAGGTAGGCCCAGAGTTGACGGCTGTCATTGTCGACAGCCCCTTTCGCAGCCTGAAAGAGACGGTGACCCAACATACCCGGCTGTTTCTGGGAATGCCCACGATTCCCTTTGCCAATATCTTCGTTTGGAACCTTGCCAGAATTGGCGAGTTCGACCCCAGCGATGTGGACACGATCGCGGCCCTGCGACGCCTTGGTCAGAGTTCGACCCTGTTGATCTACGGCGCCGAGGACCGCCGCATTCCCTCCGCCACGAGTCGGGCCATCTGGGAAGCCATTCCCCATCCCAACAAGCGGATCGCCCGGTTCGAAGGTGCTACCCACGGAGCTGCCTTCAGATCTGCGCCCGATCGCTACATGAGCCTGCTAACTGATTTTCTGGAAAACCGGGCAGCTACCACCTCAAAAGACGATTGAATCTCCAGGTTCAAGAAGTCGTCGCACGTCGAAACGTCTGAAGGGCGCTGGGAACGGTACCAGTTTGGCGCCAGGTGGAACCTTAGGGCCTGCGCAAAAATAATTTGGGTGCGGCTCTTTTAGAGCGAACCATTATCCTTTATTGACAATAGGTTAGCCGGGTCCGAATCGTAGCGAGTGGCGCTTTTGGGCGAGATAAGGCTTGGCGAAGGGCATAAGTCGGCTAAAACGCGTCGGATTGCG
>JAKZYH010000481.1:0-14206 GCA_047514575.1 Acidobacteriota bacterium
AGCCGGATCCATCCCCTCCTGCAGGGCGTCCGTGACCCGTCCTCCAATCTGATTCAGATCGCGATCGATCTGCTCGTATCGTATTTCGCTCCGAGCAGCAACTTCCGAGCTGAGAGCGACGACCAGGGACAAGGCTCTCGTAAACGCCTCGCCAGGGTGTAGCTGCAAACTCTTTTCCAGTTCTTTGAGGTGCCGGATCAAAGCGTCCGGGGGGAGCTGCTCGTTGACTTGTGTTTCTTCTGCGGCCGGAGACACTCCAAGCATGGACTCTCTGTATTCCTCAAACGCCTCCACCACAGCGGGATGGCAGTAGGACAGGCTCCGTGGAGGCTTCTTTCCGGCGCTCTCGATACGCTCGAAACTGCGGTCGATACCCCGCAAAACCACATGTAGGGGGATATCATTCTCCTTCCAGAGCTCGATCAAACACCAGTCGAGCGGGGAGACGAGAAGGTGTGTTCCACGCTTTGTGAGGAAGAACTCTTCGATTTCGGTGAAGTAGTTGAAGTAGTTTCTCATCTTCGATCAGCCGCACTCGCACCGCTTGACAACGACTGGGCCCAAGGGAAACGGCTGCGAGCCTTTTGAGAATACCAGGGCGAGAAGACGGCAGTTACGATCCCGGCTTTCCACCGTGCGATCGATGCCAGAAAATCTGCAATCCGTAGAGCGTCAAATCTTCCTCGATCTTATCGATGCCCTCCGACTTGGAACCGATCAAGTCGGCAAACCCTCCAGTGGCCACCACCGAAGCACCGGGTAGTTCTTCTTTCATTCGCCGGAGTATACCCTCTACTAGACCGACATATCCGAAGAAGAGGCCTGACTGGATGCTGGTTGTGGGGGAGCTTCCGATGACTCGCTCCGGCCGAGTGATCGCGACGCGAGGCAGCGTGGCAGCGCTCCGAAAGAGCGCTTCGGCCGAGGTCGAGACCCCAGGGGCGATGATCCCCCCCAAGTACTCTCCCTGAGGCGAAATCGCATCGAAGGTGGTGGCGGTGCCGAAGTCTACGACAATCGCGGGAGCTCCGACTAAACGGAGGGCGGCGAGGGCGTTTACGACACGATCGGCTCCCACGTCCGCAGGAGATTCGTAAGAGATGGGGATCAGCTTCTGCGACTGCGGCTGAACGAAAACCGGCTGCAAGCCGAAGTGTCTTGCCGCCAAAACCCTGAAGCAATCGTCCAATGGAGGAACAACGGAGCTGATCGCCAACGCGTCGACTTTCGAGGGATCAACGTCTTTCAATCTGAAGAGGTCGTCGCACAGGACGGCGTACTCGTCAGGCGTTCGATCCCTGCGCGTAGCGATCCTCCAGGAATGGACCAAATTGGCCGCTTCGAATACGCCAAGGACAATATTGGTATTCCCGATATCGACTACGAGCAACATGAATGCCGTGTTCCCGAGTCTAAGGGCCTGTCAGGAAATAACAGATGCACTTTGCTGGGGTCCCCAGGGACGCTGGCTAGGCGGGAGCGACGCGCATACCCGCTACGGTATGTAAGGAGCGAGTAACAACGCCAGCGTCTCTGCGGACCCCAGCCCGGAGGGGCGCGGCGGCGTGGGGGCATCTGCTTTGTTGCCGCGCCTGGAAGATGCGCAGCGGCATCGCCTGCGTCGCGACGCCTCGCAGCTGCGCCCACGGCGCTCGCGCCAAAGTGCATCTGTTATTTCCTGACAGACCCTAAACTCCGATTGACGGTGTTACAGATTGGTCGGGCACCGCGCCGCGCTGCCCTCCAACCCCTCGCTCGTGCTTCAGGCTACCTCAATTTTCGCATTAATGGGCGAGCTGGAGGATGCGAGTCCCCCAATGGAACTTCAGGTCAGTGCCTGAAGTGTCGCATTCCGGTACACACCATGGTCATGCCGTGCTCATCGGCGGCGGCGATCACCTCATCGTCACGGACGGATCCACCTGGCTGAATCACGGCGCGCACACCCACCTTGGCAGCCTCATCGATTCCGTCGCGAAAGGGAAAGAAGGCATCGCTTGCCATCACGCAGTCCTCCATTGGCAGTTGCGCCTTCTCGGCCGCCAACTTCACGGAGTCGACGCGGCTCATCTGGCCGGCTCCGATGCCGATCGTCTGTGCCTGGCGAGCGTAGACGATTGCATTCGACTTGACGTGCTTGCAGACCTTCCAGGCGAACAAGAGATCGTCCAATTCGCCCTCCTCCGGCTTGCGTCTCGTTACTACCTCGAGATCGTTGGCCGTGATCCGGGCCACATCGAGATCCTGCAGCACATAGCCCCCCGAGACCTGCTTCAGGTCGAAGCTCTGCTCTTGGGACAACTCCGTCGGCCGCAATTCCGGATCCTTCTTCATGACCCGGAGATTCCCCTTCTTGGAGAAGAGATCAAGGGCCGCCTGCTCGAAAGCTGGTGCAATGATCGCTTCCACAAATAGAGCCCTCATCTCCTCTGCCGTTTCACCATCCACGGTTTGGTTGAAGGCCACAATTGATCCAAACGCAGAAACCGGATCGCAGGCAAGCGCTTGCCGATAGGCTGCGCAGGGGCCCTCTGCCAACGCAGCTCCGCAGGGATTGTTGTGCTTGACGATGACACAGCAGGGCTCTTCAAATTCGGCCGTAAGGCGGGAGGCCGCCTCCAAGTCCAGGTAGTTGTTAAAGGAAAGTTGTTTGCCCTGAAGTTGCTCCGCAGACACCAGCCCTGACGCGTCTTGTCGCAATGGACGATAAAGAGCGCCCCTCTGATGCGGGTTCTCGCCGTACCTCAGTGTCTCCTGGCGTCCCAGCCTGAGGGTGATGGTGGCGGGCAGCTCTTCCCCGGAGGGCGGTGAATCGACACCCTCCAGGTACTCCGAAATGGCGGCATCGTAGGCAGCTGTGTGTTGGAATGCCTTTCGCGCGAGTCCCCACCGGGTCATCCTGGAGGTCTCCCCCTGGTTGATTCTCAACTCAGCCAACAGATCCGGATAGTCGGCCGGGTCCACGACCACCGTGACATGTTGGAAGTTTTTGGCCGCCGCCCGGATCAGCGTTGGACCTCCGATATCGATCTGTTCAATCGCCTCCTCGAGGGAGACAGATTTCCGGCTGACCGTCTCTGAAAAAGGGTATAGGTTGACGATTACCAAGCCTAGTCGGAGGATGTCATGCTCTTCCAGTATTCGAGTATGCTCCACTTGATCATAGCGAGCCAGTATTCCAGCATGGATACGTGGGTGGAGCGTCTTGACTCGCCCATCGAGGATCTCCGGAAAGCCGGTGTACTGGGACACAGGAGTGATCTCGACTCCAGCCGCCTGAAGCGCCTGACCCGTCCCCCCTGTCGAAAGGATCTGGACACCTAACTCCCGGAGCCCCGCTCCTAGTTCCACCAGACCTTCGCGATCAGACACACTGATCAGAGCACATTCAATCGTCATGTTGTCTCACCCCAACCGGCCGCAAACGTCTCCAGCCCGCTCTCGGCAGGACCAATCGCCACGGATCAATCGTCTTCCGAAAAACCGTCGAAACTAGCGCCTTCATGTTATGGATGCCCAGGCCCAATGTCCAGGGGCCCATTTACCCTGAGAGTGATCCTCTGGGAGATCCTGGTGGCCCCTCCTGACCAGCCTGGCTATAATATTCCGGTGACGAGCGTTGCTCAGACACTGCGTAAGATCCCATCTGTCAGTCAGGTGCTTCTCCGCGACCCCGTCCGGACGCTGCTCGAACAGTACCCAAGGCAACTGGTAGTCGAGGAAATTCAGAACCTGCTTGAGGAATTTCGGGCGGCCATTCGAGCGAAAGAGTGGGCGGCGGAAAGCTTCGAGGAGAGATTCCAGCAGCTAGCTCTGAGCCTCCAGCGTCGGCTCGAAGAGCGCCTTCGCCCCTCGCTCCGCCGGGTAGTCAATGCCAGTGGAGTACTGATCCACACCAACATCGGAAGGGCCCCGATCTCGGAGGCAGCTAAGCAGGCTATCGCGGACACTGCGGGGAGCTATTCCAATCTCGAGTTCGACCTGTCCGAAGGCAAGCGGGGACATCGGGATCAGCACTTCGAAGCACGGATGGTGAGGCTTCTAGGCTGCGAGGCCGCGACTGTTTGCAACAATAATGCGGCGGCTGTTTTCCTGGTGCTGGACACCTTTGCCCAAGGCAAGAAGGTTCTGGTCTCACGCGGGGAGCTGATCGAGATCGGCGGTTCCTTTCGACTTCCCGCCATTCTGGAGAAGAGTGGCGCCCGACTCAAAGAGGTTGGCACTACCAACAAAACCCGGATTGCGGACTACGAGGAGGCGGCCGACGATGAGACGGCCCTCATCCTGCGAGTCCACCCCAGCAACTTCAAAATGGTGGGGTTCGCACAGAGACCAGAGCTGGCCGATCTCGTCCGACTCGCTCAGGAGAAGAATCTGATTCTTGTCAAGGACGCGGGTAGCGGCTACCTCTTCCCCACGCCCCACCCCTCTCTGAGATCAGAACCCACGATACAGTCTGCTCTGAGCCAGGGTGTTGACCTCGTCTGTTTCAGCGGAGACAAACTGATGGGCGGTCCCCAAGCGGGGATCATCGTCGGGAAGAAGGAACTGGTAGAGGCCGTTCGGAAAAACCCACTGATGCGGGCTTGTCGTGTCGACAAGTGTACCTACGCGGCCCTCGATCACACTCTGATCGAATACGAAAAGGGCACCTATTCCTCGACCCTCCCCGTCTACCGAATGCTCTCCGCGCGCACTGACGATCTGCGACTCCGCGCCCAAAAACTAAACGCCCGGCTGGACCCGGCTGCCTTCGAGGGAGAAATAAGGGACGGCTTCTCCTTGGTCGGAGGCGGTGCTGCCCCGGGCGAACCTATTCCCACCTGCCTCTTGGCTGTTCGTTCTCAACTGCTGTCGGCACAAGCTCTTGAAAGGAAACTGCGCGAACACGTCCAGCCCATTATCGCTCGCATAGAAGGAGACCGACTCTTGCTGGACTTCCGAACCGTGTTCCCGGAAGAGGACGATGTCCTGCTCTCCGCTCTAACATCCCAGGCTGTCTCAAAGCCCAGCCAATAGCTGTTCCTGATGCTCCAAACGCCACTCTCCCCACCGACTGATGGTGAGCTCCTGGCCAAATTCCTCTCGCACTCTGCCCTTTCCCTGAAGACAGCACCGATACATCTACTCCGCGAGATGGTCCAGGCTTTTTCAGATCTTCCCTATGAAAACCTCACCAAGATCATCAAGCAGGCGAGTCTAGGCAGTGCAGAACAGTCTAGACGTTGGCCCAGGGAGGTCATTACTGAGCATCTGACATCGGGAACTGGGGGAACCTGCTTTTCCCTGACGGCCACCCTGCTCTACCTTCTTCGGAGCCTGGGCTGGCGGGCAGAACCCATACTGGCTGATCGTCACTACGGAGAGAACACCCACTGCGCGGCCGTGGTCTGGATCGACGACAAGCCGCACCTTCTCGATCCCGGCTATCTGATTGTTACACCCATTCCGCTCACCAGTTTGAACGACGCAACAGAGATCGAAACCGGCTTCAGTCAACTCCTTCTGGCCCCTTCTGCTGGGGATGGTAGGAGAAGTCTCTACACTATCCAGCAGGGCAGTGCCAGCCACCGTTTGACCTTCAAGACCGAGCCTGCTGACGCTGGGGAGTTCTTGAAAGCCTGGGACGCCTCGTTCGATTGGGACATGATGCAGTATCCCCTTCTCACACGGATTCGCGGTCACGAACAGCTCTATCTGCGCGGCAATAGACTCCAGATCCGCAGTCATGGCTCGCTCCAGCGCCAGGAGATCGCTCCCGACCTGCTGGTCGATCAAATCGCATCGGATTTCAATCTCGGTACGTCAATAGCTACTCATGCCCTGTCTGTCCTGAAAACAAGGAGCTGAAGTGCAATGGCCAGGCCTCAGCTCGTCGACCCCGTGAAGCTGCTCGTGGCAATCCTGTGGTCGGATCTGAACATCCTGCAAGAGGGCCTCCTTCAGATTCAGGATCGTTGGGGAGCACTCGATTTCAGCGGCCAGGATCGCCCTTTCGACGTGACCGACTACTACCGGGCGGAGATGGGAGTGCACATCAGGCGACGGCTGGTATCATTCTCAGAGCTAATCGCACCCGAGGCCGTCGTGGCGGCAAAGCTGGAATGTAATGAGATTGAAGGAGAGCTGAGCAGCGACCAGGTCCGCCCTCTAAACCTGGATGTAGGATATCTGGATCACAGCAAGCTCGTCCTTGCCAGCTGCAAATACGCCGGACAGAAGATCCACCTGGGAAGGGGCGTCTACGCCGATCTCATGGGACGCTATCAGGGGGGGCGCTATCAACCCTTCGAATGGACTTTTCCCGATTTTCGTGACGGGCGCTACGATGGCGAGCTGAGTCAGATCCGTCGCATCTACCTGGGCCAGCTTCGCTCCCACAAAGCCCGCTCCTAACTCGAAGCCAGTTTGAAGAACTGCCTACTCTTTCCTTGAAAATCGGGCTTCCCAAAAAAACTACTTGACTTCTCCGACTGCTAGTATGAGGGTGCTAGCATGGCAAACACGCAGCAGTCCAAGAGTCCGCTCACACGGCAAGAGCTGGAGATCATGAAAATCGTCTGGAGCCTGAAGACGGCCACCGTAAGGGACGTCTACGAAACGCTGAGGGAGAAGCGAAGAATCGCGTACACCACAGTGATGACCATGATGCGAATCATGGAAGGCAAGGGACAGCTAAACAAGTGGCAGGAAGGACGTGCGTACGTCTATAAAGCCAAACACCCCAAGGAGAAGATCATCAAGCAGATGGTTCAGGAATTCGTTGACAGGGTCTTCAACGGCTGTCCTGAACCCCTGGTCTCACAGTTGATCGAGACTTGCAAGATCTCATCGACCGACCGGAAGAAGATCAAGCAGATGATTCAAAAGAAGGAATGACGGATTCGGTCTTAATCAACAACCTTCTTGCATACGCATTCCAGATTGCGCTCTTGGTGATTGTCGGAGTCTGGCTACCCAGGGCTCTGGGGCTGAGGGCGCCCCGAGTCACGCTGGGATTGTACCAGGGCCTTTTGCTGGCATGCTTGATGCTGCCCCTTCTGGCAACCCTGGACACGATCGATTACGCCGCTACCGCCAATTGCTGCCGAAACGCTTTCCACGGCCGAACCGCGAGCTACACGCCCCGCCCCACCGGCGATGATCGGGCCAAGAGTGACGGCTCAAGTCGCCACCGAGGAGGCAACATACTCGACTGAGAAGCTGGTTCTTCTGATCCTTGGAGCCGGGATCCTGATCCGTCTATTGTGGCTCGGCTTTGGCCTGTGGCGAATCAAGGCCTTCCTTCGCAAGTCTAATCTGCTCAGCCGAGTTCCTCTCCCACTGGGGAACATGCAGGCTCGTCTGCATGTTTATCCTCATCTCTACATCTCCTCCAAATTGAAGAGTCCTGTTTCTTTCGGCTTGTCCCGGCCAGTCATCATCTTTCCCAAATTCTTCGTAACAATGGACGAGGCAGGGCAGTCGGCGGTTGCCTGCCATGAGCTGTTGCATATCCGAAGGCGAGACTGGATCTCGATTCTTTGGGAGGAGTTCGTCTGCTCGATCCTTTGGTTTCACCCGGCGATCTGGTGACTGGCTCGGGAATCCCGTCTGGTTCGCGAACAAGTGGTAGACCAGCAGGTGGTGGCGATCACTCGGAACTGGCGCACCTATGCTCATACTCTAATTGAAATGGCTACCAGCGCGGAGCAGGCCAAAGAGATTCTGGCTACTTCGTTCTCGCGACCGAGTCAATTGGTGCGACGGCTGGAGCTGATCATCTCCGCACCACGACCCTCCAGATCGAGAACAACTGTTTCCCTGTTTAGCATTCTCGGGGCTCTATTCCTCACCGGATTCATTAGTGTTTCCAGATTCCCGCTAACCGCCTCGCTTAGCCCGGCCGTGCCCGTCGAGAGCCAGGTTCTGCTGAACCACTTGATAACGAGGGTAGATCCGATCTATCCAGAGGGCGCCGATAGCTTTCTCGACAGAGACGTTGTCCTTAGAGTTCTCCTGGACCGGACCGGAAGCGTCGTCCGCGCCGAGCCTCTCAGCGGCCATCGCAGTCTGGGGCTAGCTGCCAGCAAGGCGGTGAGTGCATGGCAGTTCGAGCCGATCGAGATAGATCAACAGAAAGTGCCAGTTGTATGTCAGCTGCGGCTCAGATTCACGGCCGAGGGAGGGATAGACGTTGTCTCGAGGAGCATCCTGAATCTAGCCATGGATGAGTTGGGAGAACTAAGGGGCGTCTCCAGTAGCTCATTCAGCGAAGAAGAGATCTTCCAGCGCATCAGAGAGTCCCAGACCTCAACCCACATCTACGTCAGCGAAGACACCCCATTCGATGTCGTCCAGGAAAAAGTCCGGCTGCTGGAGCAACTCGGATCGGCCAATGTAGAACTCACTCCAGGGCACCTCTCCCTCCTCGATGGGCATCTCTATTACAGCGCACATTTCGAGGGACTGCTATCCCCTGAGATCGCTCCTGAAGACCTACGGAATCTCCGACAGCGAGCCCGGGGGCTCCTCGACGATCCAGAGGCACTGTTGTATCGGATATTCTCTGACGCCAACGGTCACATCGTCTCTGTTGAGCATCGAGAAGGGCCTCGCTTAGTCGGGATCGAGTCCCAACTTGTAGAGCTCACAGTGACTCCGGGACGCCTCGGCGTAGAACCCGTCCCGGTAGCTTTTCTGCTGAGACTGGAACCTTTCCATGAGGGAATGGCAACAAAGGGGCAGCTTATACTAGCCGAAGCTTCCTCCCGTCGGTACGCCTTCAGGGAAGGCCGGCTCTTCTACACCCACCGAACGGACGGCGTCCTGCCTCCTCAAGTCGACCATGACTATCTGAGCAACGTTGCCGATCGAGCTCTCAATTATCTCGATTCACCAGCAGCTCTCCAGTTTCGCCTATTTTGCGACGAGACTGGTCGGGTTGTTTCCATCGAACGACTCGGCGGAGTCCATCTGCCGCAGATTGAGGCGGACCTGAGTAGGGCGGTGGTCAGTCCTGGGACTCTAGAAGGAACGCCCGTCCCGGTAGCCTTCCTTTTGAGTTTCCCCTCGGCTGAGTCACAGATCGAATCGACTGCGACAACCCAATCCGAATGGACCTACGATGAGTTCATGCGACAAGACTGGAGGTCTCGGAAAGTAATTCTGCGTGCCCTACCCTGGGAGAAAGCCTCTGAGTTGAAGCAAACGCAGGTCCATCGCTATCTCGCCCGCGGTTCTACCGTACTCCACGAGAACCAGCTGCGATTGATCGGCGACTACCTGACCTACCTCCAGGGAGAGGGCCCCGAGCACCTGCCCCGGAGGCAGGATTTCAGAAACGAAGTCGTCCACTATTTCACCGACCGAGAGAGCCGCTCGATCTTCTCGTTGAATGGTGACCCGATCCCCAGAAATGACTGAACACAAGAGAAGGAGAAGAAGATGAAGAATCAGCTCGCATTACTGTCAATACTGATGGGACTGGCCACCCTCGTCCAGCCCTCAGTTCTGGCCGAATCCGCAGAGGCGTGTACTCAAGCCGGGGGTAAGGCCTGCGAGTCGGCCGAAGAGGCACTCGCAGGAGATGCTGACGCTATCGCAGATCTAGAATCTTTTGATCGGGTCAAAGAGATCCTGGACCGCGAGGCGCTTGCGGCCACTCCAGCTAACAACCGAACCATGCTCGAGCGCTCTTTCGAAGACTCGATGTGGATTTGTGAATGCGCCGACAGCTGGGACTGTCCAGGCGGAGCTACCTGCGACAATAGCGAGTTATGCATGCCCTGGCCGGGCTGCGGAATCGGCGGCTGGAGTTCGTGTACAGGCCTGTGCGTTTGGGATGACTAGCCGACCGCCTTAGCGATCGCTCGCACGTGGCTTCGGTCTCCAGGCCGAAGGGTTCTTCCTCAGAGCCGTTGGCTCGAGGCACCGCAACCTGGAGACCGGCCGCCACACCCACCCGCTTCAAATTTCCCCCTGAAGGATCCAGCGCCGCTGTTCGCCCACTGAGCTGGAGGCTGTTGCACTAGCCGAAATGCCCTTCCCGGCAAAAGGTTTTCGGATCTCCCTCTCATACCAGAGATCCGTTTCGAAAACAGACACTCCCTGCGTCATTTGGTTGTGCTAGACTTCCTTTTTCAATTTAGTGTGTAAACCGATTTGAATTCAGTTTGCAAACAGGGAATAAGACCTCGCAAAGTGGGCGACGGTCTCTAGGGAGAGGCTGAGAATGACGAACAGTGATCAGGCAAACGTTACCCTTGTCTCTTTAGCCCTGGGGCATTACATAGCAGGCGAAATCCCGGACGAGGTCCTTGATTCGGCGCGAGCGGAACTCAAGGACAGTCTCTTCAGAGGCGCGTGGGTTCAGGCGTTTGGCGGCGATCTCCATATTCATCTCACCACCTTCAACGGCGATTTTCTCGAAGGGGGTCGCGACCCCGTTAAAACGTCTTTGAAAGGAGCCCTCAAGGCAGGCCTGGCAGCTCTGGCGACCGCAGTTGATTCGAAACTGGCTCAGGCAGACGCCGCGGAACTTCTGTCCCAGTCAGCCGACCGGCAGAGCGAGGCTCTTGGACTCCGGTTCTTGACGCTTCCGTATACCGAGCGAGGTGCCGAGCCGATCTTCGTAGCCAAGGCCATCAACGGCGGCTGTGGTTTCTTCAACCGGGCAATGTTCAATCTCTTCTTCAACCCAGACAAGGGGTCCGGCCGTCGCATCGAGGGCAACGATTACCTGGGCATAGTGGAGTCCATCGAAGACCTGACGGCCGGCAAAGAGAACATTCGCACCTACGAGTTCGGCCCCGGAGATCTGAACGAGCTCGTCGCCCTGATTGCCGATGCCGAAGAGTGGCGGCTGAGTCGGGTCTATGCGGTCAAAGGGAAGTTTGGCACGGGGGATCTGAAGGGGGAACCCGCGGCGATCGTTGAGGGGAGCTCTGATCCGTTTTTGATCGGACGATCCCAGTCCGGACTACCCGCCGTCGGCGAATTCACTCAGATCGCTGGAGAGTTCTACTTCGGACCGGGTGGGAAAAACGGTGCGTACCGCGTGGGCCTGATGCCGGTCAACTTCGAACAAGCACGGGCCCGTCTCACTGAGCCCGGGACGGCAAGAGTGGTGGCCTATGCCTACCAATCGTATGACAAGGGTCGAATGCCGGCTGAATCGGACATCGTAGACATCTTTTCACAGAATCGCCCCGAGACCCTCTACTTCCAGCGGGAGGCGGGCAAAGTGATCCGGCATATGGTCAGTCACGGCGAGTTCGAGCCCTATCTCAACCCCAAAACGGCCGAGGCACGAGCACAGGAGGAGGCCAATCGCCTCGCCAGCCGACTCCAAGACATTCCCAATCCGGATCCCATCATCGAAGCTGCCAACGCCAATGCTTCCTTTACGCTATCCGACATCAAGGCAGATGGCGGAGGAAAGGTGGGACATACCACGCCACCCAACCATTTCCGTGGAGTGGCAGAGGCCAGCCTGCAGGAGGCGAGGAATTCCGGCCTAATTTCAGCTACCTCTGAAATCATCGAGGTCGGCGACGATGAGCACCTACTGATGACCCACAGTCGAGGAGCCGACGACAACGCGGTCCACCTCTTTGCCTATCGTACTTTCTTTCGTCAGGTCTGGGTGGCGAAGACGCTTGAGTATCAGTGGTATGGACTGGGACAGGACCTGATTGGCGACGCATCCGCCGGTCGGGCCATCGAGGAAATAGCCAACCTGACGGACGAGTTCATATCGCTGCTGCCGAACTTCCTACCGAAGGCCGAAAAGGATCAGATGCACCGCCTGCGAGGGGCCTACGGCGACTGGAAACAGGGTTTGGTCGAGGGTCACGAGCCCACACCCGTGTTCTCGGGAAACGTCTCCGGACAAGGTCCAGGCTTTGCCGAGATTCCCATGAATCGTCCCCAGCGATTCGGGCTGCTTGCCATCGACAAATCAGGACCCTCAGCCTTCAACCTTCCCGTCTGGTGGAGCTTGAACCAGGCCTATCGCAGCGGATCTCTGCGGGCACATCTTCAGTCTGTGGGCGCAGGCGGCGCGGTCCTCGAAGTCTGGGATGTAGAGCACCATCGCCGTATCTTCCTGGATCTGGAAAGCGACTGGCCCAGCGCCGAGACCCTCTTGGGAGCAGTTGAGAAGTTCAACGTCAAGAGAATCTGGAGTCGCAGTGCGGCGGGCTGGGATCCGGATCGTCCCGGCGACTCCCTCGGCGAGGTTCTGCTTTCCGCTTCCACGGAAAAGCTGGCAGTCATTTCCGGTGGAGAGTACCTGGGCAAGGACGATCCCGTGCTGCTGGCGGCGGAACCCCTGGCAGAGGCACTGAACCTGTTCATGCGCGACCGCTTCTACATGACCCAGGGAGATGGACGTGGTTCCCACTACATGTGCCCTGCGCCCCTATCCTTCCGGGATGCAATCGCTACCATCTCCAGTCGAGGTGTGGCCGTATCGGCCTGGATCACGCTGGATGGAACGGGAAGGATCACCGAGTTTCGCGACGTTTTCGATGATCCCATCTACGAGGCGGCACGCGATCGAACCTTCACGTTCAACAAAGCCATTTGGGAGGCTCAGGGCGGAAACTTCATCCCGGTCGGTGTAGGAGCCGCCAAGGTGGAACAGTCCTATCCCTTGGCAAAGACTCTGGACCGGATCACCGCCGAAGACTCCAACTACAAATCAGATCGTTACACCCGGGTCAAGGCGGAGGACCTGGTCGCCGAGACCTCCTAAAGGACTAACGTAAACTTCGAAGATTCCAAGGTACAAGGTACAAACAAACTCCAAATCACAAGCACCAAACGATCGACTATCATCCCCAACGCTGGCAATCCAACAGAGCCGCGAAAGACTTGAATCGTCAGCACCACGAGGCCAAGTTCCGAGGAGAGAGCCGGACAACAGCGAGATCCCTGCTAACCCCGCCCAAAGTTCTTCCTGAATGATCCGGCACCAACTGTGGAGCCCGCCGGGTTGTAAGACACGACAAAGCTCGGCATCGGCGCTCTATTCGAATTCCGAGCATGCCGATTCCAACGTGTTCTCCTTATCCCTCATCAGGTGCATATGATATCTGAGGAAAACCACCCACAGGACTGGGGTGCACGCTGACCTCAGTCTGGTAGGTCTCCCGGATGATCTCAGGGGTGATCACCTCTTTAGGGCTCCCCTGCTTGATCAATCGGCCCTGGTGCAGAAGCACCACTGTTGGACAGAAGACCGCCGCGGCGGTCAGATCGTGCAGCACCGTGATGATCGTCATTCCCCTGCTGCGGTTGAGTTGGCGCAATAGACGGAAGGTCCCAATCTGATAGTTGATGTCGAGATGGGCTGTCGGCTCGTCCAGCATCAGGATAGACGGCGTCTGGGCAAGGGCCCGAGCGACCAGGACTCGCTGCCGCTCCCCGCTGGATAGCGCTGAAATAGGACGATCGGCCAGCTGCTCAGTCTGTGTCATCTGCAGTGACTCATCCACAACTTGGCGATCGCGTTGCGAGGTCTTCTCGAGCCGCCCCTGGTGGGGAAATCGCCCCATGGAGACGACATCACGAACCAGGAAAGGAAATTCGAAGTGCTGCTCGGAAGCTATCACGGCCATCTTTCTTGCAAGTTCCAGAGAAGAGAGATTCTCCAAGCAGCTCCCCTCCAACAGGATTCTTCCCGTGTCGGGCTTCAGCGTCTTGCTCATCAGTCGTAACAGGGTCGTCTTCCCGCTGCCATTCGGACCAATCAAAGCCAAGAAAGACCCGGAGGGAATGTCCAGACTAACCTCTTGCAGGCTGAATCCCAGAAGATACCGGAAGCTCACCTTCTCCACCTCAACAGAAGCCATCAGAACTGCCCGTCCCTCTGTCTTCGACGAAGCAGATAGAGGAAGTAGGGAGAACCGATCAGCGCGGTGATCGCTCCCACCGGGATCTCGAGGGGAGGAATCGCGGTGCGTGCCACGCCGTCTGCTAAAAGCAGGAACACGGCACCACCCAAGGCGGATGCCGGCAGCAGAATGCGGTGATCCGGTCCCATAATGATCCGCATCATGTGGGGAACAATGAGTCCGACAAAGCCAATCATGCCGGCGACAGCGACCGCCGCGGCGACCATGGCCGAGGCGGCCACAAAGAGGATCTTCCGGACCCGCTCGACCTCCACTCCCAGATGCTGTGCTGCCTCCTCTCCTTGAGTCATCAGGTTCAGCTCCCG
>JAKZYH010000482.1:0-2753 GCA_047514575.1 Acidobacteriota bacterium
CGATGCGCCCGTCATCCCAATCCAGCATCTGGACGACAGTTTTGCGGAGATCCGTGAGTCAGGGGTCTCTGCCCAGCAGATCCTGGAGATGCTGACAATCAACTCCGCCAGAATCTTGGGAATCGACGATCGAGTGGGGAGTATCGAGCCCGGCAAGGATGCTGATCTGGTGATCCTGGAGGGAGATCCCATGGAGCCTGGTACACGGACTGAGTTAGTCCTGGTTGACGGGGAGGAACAAGTGTATAACCCATTGATGTAGGGATCTTTAGCTCACGGTGGAAACAGGTTTCTTGCTGAATGCTCCAGCGCGGCCGGTGGCGGGGCTAAGCTGAAACTTCGAAAGTCGAAGGTACAAGATACAAGGTACAAACAAGCTCCAAATCCCAAGCATCAAGTTCCAAACGATCGCCCACCATCACGTTCGGCGATCCGACAGAGCCGCGAACGACTTGAGCCGTTAGCAAAATGTGCCCAGGTTCCGAGGAGAGAGCTGGACAACTCGTCCCCACGGAGTGACGCACGATATCGCCGATCCTCGACCGGAGTTTCTTTCTCGAATGGGGCCAGCGCTACCGGGGGCGGAACACGGAACAAACTTGAAAGAGTTCGTCGGAACGTCCGAACGATATAGACCAGGAGCTCCAACACCATGGACACGGAAATCCGACCGGTAACCCAGCAGGAGTACGATGCCTGGATCAAGGCCAAGACGCGCGGGTTCGGGGAAGCGGTCAGCGAGGAGCACATGCGCAGGATGCCCTTCGAGCCTGAGCGGAGCCTCGCCGCCTTCGACCGAGGAAAGATCGTCGGGACGGCCTATATTCACCGCTTCGAGGTTCGGGTCCCTGGAGGCTGGCTGCCCCTGGCTGGTGTCGCAGGCGTGACCGTTCAACCGACTCACAGACGCCGGGGAATCCTGACCCGAATGATGGCGGCACAACTGCAGGACATCCATGAGCAAGGAGAACCTCTAGCTGGCCTATACGCCTCTGAATCCATCATCTACGGGCGCTATGGATATGGCATGGCCACCTTCCATCAACGATGGAGCCTTGCTCGCGATCGTTCGGGGATGGAGTTTCCCCACGCCTGCGAAGGAGAAGTCGAACTCGTCGAAGCAGACGAGGCGAGAGAACTCTTTCCGGATGTTTACGAGCGGGCCAGCCCACTTCGTCCCGGCATGATTCGACGCGATCACATTCGATGGGATCTCGTTCTTGAGGATCCGGAGTACGACCGGCGGGGCGCCTCGCCCTATTTTCACGCTGTTTGTCGCTGCGACCAGGGTATCGACGGTTATGTTCTCTACCGCCTCAACCACTCTACCCACACTCTGACCGTCCACGAATTGATCTCGGCCACCGACGAGGCTGGGTCGGTCCTCTGGGAATACTGTTTCGGGGTCGATCTCATGACGTCCACGGAGGCGCTCCTGCGACCGGTCGATGAGCCACTGCTCTGGAAGTTGGCCGATCCCCGTCACCTGAAGCGTTCCTCGAGCGACGATCTCTGGGTGCGGCTGGTGGATCTCCCCTCTGCACTCAGCCGGAGAAGTTATGCCGGAGAAGGTAGCCTGGTTGTCGAGGTAACGGATTCCTATTGCCCATGGAACCAAGGCCGTTTCGAGCTTCTGGCGGCGTCCGACGAGGCCGAGTGCCGACCCACCCGCGCTAGCGCCGACCTATCACTGTCGGTGGCCGATCTGGGCGCCGTCTATCTAGGCGGAGTCAGCTTTCGAACGCTCTCGCAGGCGGGCCGGGTGAGAGCCAATAGTCCCGACGCGATTCAACGAGCTGACACCCTCTTCGCAACGGAGTCCCAGCCCTGGTGCACCGTCGAGTTCTGATTGGGGCTATCCCGACTAGCCTCCCGGGCCCCAACTGCCCGCAGGATAGGCTTCGATTGGCAGCCGTTTGTCCAACAGCGGAGCGTAGAGGCGCCATGCGGCTTCAACCTCGTCTCCTCGGACGAACAACGTCTGATCGGCGGTCAGGACATCCAGTAAAAGGGTCTCATAGGCTTCTGGCAGCGAGCCCAGACTCTCCGCATATCGGAACTTGAGGCTGTGCCGGTCCAGCGAGATCTCGGGACCCGGAGATTTGACGTCGAGGTCGAGCTCAAAGCCCTCATCCGGCTGAAGGGTGATCAACAGTGCACCGGAGGGGAGTTGACTCGCACCAGAACCCCGAAAGAGTGTCACCGGTGGAGAACGAAACCGAACTTTGATCTGGGTGAGGCGGTCTGTCATCCGCTTGCCCGTTCTCAGAATGAAAGGAATGCCCTGCCAACGCCAGTTGGCGACCTCTAAGCGTATGGAAACGAAGGTTTCAGTCTGCGATTTCTGGTCCACGCCCGGTTCCTGCAAATAGCCGGGGACTTCCTCTCCGTCCACGGTTCCACCAGAGTACTGGGCGAAGACCACATCCTCGGGTGCAAGCGGTGCAAGCGATCTGAGCACTTTCACTTTCTCATCTCGAATGGAGTCGGCCTCGAAGGCTGCCGGCACCTCCATTGCCGTCAAGGTCAGCAGCTGTGTCAAATGATTCTGGACCATATCCCGAAGGGCACCTGTCTTGTCGTAGTAGTCGGCGCGTTCCCCTACACCCAGCCGTTCGGCAACGGTAATCTCGACACTCTCCACCCGGTCACGGTTCCATACCGACTCAAAGAGGGGATTCGCGAACCGAAACACCAAGAGGTTCTGAACGGTTTCCTTACCCAGATAGTGATCGATCCGATAGATCTGGGAC
>JAKZYH010000483.1:0-5669 GCA_047514575.1 Acidobacteriota bacterium
TGCTCACTCAGCATCGTGGACCCTGATGTTGACTTTTGCAACACTCTCTCGCAGTCACGGCTTTGTCATTGGCGACTCTTGCATGATTTCCTAACAGATGAAGTTTCAGCTTAGCGGCCCCCCAGCGGTGCTGCCCCATTCGAGAACGAAACTTCGGTCGAGGATAGGCGATATCGTGCGTCACTCCATGGGGAAGAGTTGTCCAGCTCTTTCCTCGGAACTTGGCCTCATGTTGCTAACGGCTCAAGTCGTTCGCGGCTCTGTCGGATCGCCGAACGTGATGGAGGGCGATCGTTTGGAACTTGGTGCTTGTGATTTGGAGCCTGTTTGTACCTTGTATCTTGTACCTTCGACTTTCGAAGTTTCAGCTTAGCGCCCGCCCCCCGGCCACGCCGGATCGTACAGGAAAGAAACTTCAGTCGAGGGAGCCCAGCACCACAATTTTCAGAGACAAGAGACGTGGGACGTTCAGACGTTTCGACGTGCGACGTCTTCTTGAAGTTTCAGATCAGGGTGTCTGTGAGCAAGAGGATCACCGTCAGGAGACTGAGAACCGTCATGAGTCCTGCTGGCATGAACTTGCGGGTTCGCCCGTAGCGGATACCGAAAAAGACTGCCAGCAGTAGTCCGATGCCGATGGCTCCGTTGGTGCCGATTGCGTTGTGACCGGACGCCAGCCAGCCGCAGACCAGTAACCCGATTCCGGAACCCAGACCGAAGATCAGCGAGGGAATACTCCTGGCTTTGACATAGCCCAGGATCCCACCGAGGCCGACCAGCACTCCGTAGACGACAATGACGAGAACCGGATATTCCATGCTTTGTTTCCTCTTAGTCTTCAAGAAAGAGACTTTGGTGCGAGGGCGTGGCGGAGGACACCTTCAGGTGCGGCTCATCGCCAGTACGACCATGCTCCAGGCCGAGGTGATCAGCAGACCACCCAGTTCGGAGAACTGTTCCACAGCGGCAGGCTCCTCTTGACTCAGAACCGATATTGCCAGATATGCAGCTCCCAGCAGGAGCAGAATGGAAAAGAGCCTGACTGCAAGTCGTGGCAGCTCCCTCTTCAACAGAAACATCGCTGCCCAGAGTGCTCCCAGACCGTACATCGGCATCCAGAGGTAGGGGTCGGGATCGTTATACTGCAGGGCAACGGCAGCTACGAAGAGACACAGCATGGCTGCGTTCAGAATCGGGAAGCACTTGGCCCACATTTCTGAGCTAGATGATCGATTCCGACCTCATGATATTTCGGAATCGATCATCTAGTGTGCCTTTCCCCCACTTATGGCAGGAAGAAAATGGAGTTCGCTCGTCTCCTCGACCCTTGCGCGGATGCCTTCGGGGGAGATGACTCCATCGATTGACACGGCGATACCTCGCCTGAGTTGATTTTTCTCGCAGAGACGAGCTTCAAGACCCGGGTAGTTCAGCTCTAACCAAACGATCAGCTCACGTACGGTCCGGCCTGGGGCAGAAATCTGATCTTGCCCTTCGGTCAGCTCGCGCATTGGTGGCGGAATCCACACTGTGGGCATGAGAGCAGATAAAAGAGATCGGCTGGTTACTCCGAGCCGTTCCCTTTGCTCAAGACGGCGTTCAGGACCGCCGCTGGATTCATCGGAAGCCGCTCCATACGGACGCCCACAGCCTGGTGGATAGCGTTGGCGATCGCGGCCGGTGGCGCAACGATCGGTACTTCGCCGACCCCGCGCACACCGAAAGGATGCCCGGGATTGGGAACCTCCACGATCTCGGTGTCGATCATGGGGAGATCCAGGCTGGTGGGAAGACGGTAGTCGAGCAGGCTGGCATTCTTCAGCTCGCCCTTTTCGTTGTACATGTACTCTTCGTTCAGGGCCCAGCCGATCCCCTGGACGGCTCCACCCTGCATCTGACCTTCGACGTAGCTGGGATGGATGGCCTTCCCTGCATCCTGGAAGATGGTCCAGCGCAGGATCTGGACCTTGCCCGTATCGGGATCTACTTCGACATCGGCGACTTGAGTTGCGAAGGCACCGCCGACCCCCTTGGGGTCCACAGAGGCTTTGCCGATGATAGTGCCACCGGTCTCATCCAGTTGGGCTGCCAGCTCCTTGAAGCTCATTGAGTTCCCGTTGCTGTGGAAGCCGCCGTCCCGGACCTCGACACTCTTGGTTGGAACCTCCCAGATGAGGGCGGCTCTCTCAGCCATCTGCCGGTTGATGTCTTGTGCCGCCTCGTAGGCTGCATAGCCGGTGGAGAAGGTGACGCGACTGCCACCCGTGACATCGGTGTAGCCAATCAAGTCCGTATCCACCACGGTCGGGTGTACATCTTCGGCCGCAATCCCCAGGACCTCGGCCAGCTGCATTGCTATCGAGGTACGGGTGCCTCCGATATCGGTGGATCCCTCCACCAGGGCGACAGTCCCATCCGGATTGACGCTGGCGTTGACCGCGGACTTCAGACCTACGTTGAACCAGAATCCTGAGGCAATTCCGCGGCCGCGATTCGGACCCTCCAGCGGTGCTGAGTAATGGGGATGGTTCTTGACGGCCTCAAGTGTTTCTACGTTGCCAACTCGGGGCCACACTGGACCGTCGACGCGGCGGTCGCCTTCCTTGGACGCATTTTTCAGCCGGAATTCCAGCGGATCCATCCCGATCTTTTCACAGATCTCATCCACGACCGTCTCGCTGGCGAACTCAGCCTGGGTTGCGCCGGGAGCGCGATAGGCGGAACTCTTGGGCTTGTTGACAAGTACATCGAAGCCATCAATCTGGCCATTGGGGATGTTGTAGGGAGCGAAGACGCACATGCAGCCGGCCCCTACCGGGGAACCGGGAAAGCCTCCGGCCTCGAAGGCCAGCCAGGCGGAAGCAGCGGTGAGGGTCCCGTCCTGTTTGGCGCCCATCTTAACGCGCATATGGGTTCCGGGAGTGGGACCGCTGCCGTTGAACACTTCTTCCCGGGTCATGACCAGCTTGACCGGATGACCCGTGTTACGGGACAGCAGAGCCGCGACAGGTTCCAGATAGCAGTTGATCTTGCCGCCGAAGCCCCCGCCGATCTCGGTGGGTACAACCTTGACTCTAGATATGGGGATTCCCAGAATCTCTGACAGCTGGGCACGACAGGCGAAGGACCCCTGAGTGCATGTCCACACGGTCAAGTTACCGTCCGCATTCCACAGGGCGGTCGAGGTATGGGGCTCGATATATCCCTGATGGACCGTGGCCGTGTCGAATACTCGTTCCACAATGACGTCGGCCTCGGCGAACCCTTTTTCCAGATCTCCCAGGCTGAAGTGAATGTGTTCTGCAACGTTGCTGGGTTTGTCACCCGCTTTGCCGAATGATTGGGTGCGCAGGTTCTCGTCCAGGAGGGGAGCATCGTCTTTCATGGCATCCAGCACGTTGACCGCAGGAGGGAGCACCTCGTAGTCCACCTTGATCAGCTTGGCAGCTTCCTCGGCAACATGGGGGTTGCTAGCCGCGACAGCAGCGACCGCGTGGCCTTGGTAGAGCGCTTTGTCGCGAGCCAAGACGTTGCCGCTGAGGTGGCGAAGGGGAGCTGATGCCTCTCCCAGATTGGCGACTTTGTCGCCGGGATCTGGCAGTTCGGCCGCTGTGATCACGGAATACACACCGTCCAGTCTCTCGGCCTCGCTGCTGTCGATGGATCGAATGCGAGCATGGGCGTGAGGGCTGCGAAGTACCTTTCCGTGCAGCGTTCCGCTGAGATGGATGTCGGCACCGTATTGGGCGCGACCGGTGACCTTGTCCACACCGTCATGGCGAATCGGACGGGTGCCGAGGACCTTATATTGGGTGTCTGCTTTGGGCTTAGGAAAATCTGCCATGGTTTGAACTCCCTTTGGCCTTGGGCCAGATCAGGAACAGAGCGTTTGTAGCCGATGCGAAAGGGCCAGCCGGGTTCGCTCTCGGCGGTTCATAAACTTGGATTGGCTCTTTTAGTCGACGTTGCTGCCACCTGCTGCGTCCTGGACTGCCCGGATGATCTTGTCGTAGCCGGTACAGCGGCACAGATTGCCGGCCAGCCAGAGACGGATTTCATCCTCGGATGGATTCGGATTGCGATCCAGCAGGGCCTTTGCCGCAACGATGAAGCCGGGTGTACAGATGCCACACTGAAGAGCGGCATGCTCCAGGAAGCTGGTTTGTAGCGGGTGGAGGTGTCCATTTTGGGCAATGCCCTCGATGGTCGTAATCTCTGCACCCTCGGCCTCCCCTGCCATCACGACGCACGCGTTGACCAGACGTCCGTTCATGATGACGCTGCAGGCACCACAGTTGCCGTTGTTGCAGCCTTCCTTGGTTCCAGTAAGGAGCAGGATGTCGCGCAAGGCCTCCAGCAGACTCTGCCGTGGCTCGCACAGGAATTCGACGTTTTCGGCGTTGATGCGAGTGTTGACGTGGATCTTTTTGCTTATCGCTGCGGTGCTCATTAAGCACTGTCTCCTTTGGCTCTCGCAATTGCTTTTTGAAGGGTCCGGCGGGTGAGGACGGCGGAAAGATGCTTCCGTTGTTCGACCGTGCCTCGAATGTCCGAAATGGGCCGGGCGGCTTGCCGAGCAGCTTCGGCGACCTGCTCGATTGTCTCGTCGCTGACGGGGCTGCCAGCCAGCAGCTGACTGGCTTCTTCGACCAGTAGCGGAGTAGGTGCCACCGCACCCAAGGCAACTCTGCCGGAGACAAAGGTGGTGCCAGCCGCGTCGAGTACTACCGAGGAACCCGTTCCTACCACTGCGATGTCCATCTCGTTTCGCGGGATGAAGCGTAGGTAGTGAGCTCCAAAAGTGCTCGACGGAGATGGAATATGGAACGAAACCAGGATCTCGCCAGGTTCCAGGACAGTCCGTCCCGGACCGGTACAGAACTGTTCAACCGGAAGCTTCCTCGGTCCCCCGGGTCCCGTGATCCGGCAGATCGCATGATGCACGATCAGCGGCGGGATGGTGTCGGCCGCGGGAGAGCCATTACACAGATTGCCTCCCAGAGAAGCTCGGTTCTGAATTGCTGTCCCCCCGACCAACGAAGCCGCATCGACGATTCCTGGGTAGGCTGCCGAGACCTCGGGATCTTCGCAGACCTGGCAGCAGGGCACCGCTGCACCCAAAACCAATCCTTGCTCTGAATCGTATGAAAGCTCGTTAACCTCAGGGATGTTCTTGACGTCTACCAGCAGGTCCAGGTCGCGCATTCCCTCGCGGACCTGAACAATCACGTCGGTTCCGCCGGCCAGTACGCGAGCCTGACCGTTCCCCTCAGCCAACAGCGCTACCGCCTCGGCCAATGTCTGGGGAGATACATAATCAATTGCCTTCAAGGTTCGTCACTCGCCTCCTGTTATCGAGATCCAGTCTTTAACACGAGCCCCTGTGTCGACACTCGTATCTGGTTTCCGTTTCCAGCCTCTCAAGCCCAGAAACTGTCTCTATCCATATTCAAGAAAAGAAGCCAAAAGTCAATAGGAAAGTCCGAACCGCTGAAGAATATAAGCCGTGTTGAGCTGGTGTTTATGGTAACACTGCTGTCCGGTCTATTTTTCGAGGTATAGCTGAAAGCCTTATGTAACGGGGCTTTGGGGCGATGGTGAAAGAAGGGGGTTGTTTTGGGCCCTGAAGCTGCTGGACCTGATTTGGGAAGGGGACCTGCCTTGGTTAG
>JAKZYH010000484.1:0-4454 GCA_047514575.1 Acidobacteriota bacterium
CTCCATCGCAATGTAGGGCCGCGCCTCGGCCTCTCCGATCTCGTAGATCTTGCAGATGTAGGGATGATCCAGGGCGGCGGCAGAGCGGGCCTCCCGCAGCAGAAGCTGGCGGGCCTTCTCATCCTTTTCCATGGACTCTGGGAGAAACTTCAACGCCACCTGGCGATCCAGGGAGGGATCGTGCGCCAGGTAGACTTCTCCCATGCCTCCCGCCCCCAGCAGGGAGAGGATCCTGTAGGGCCCCACCTGCTGACCCACCTGCAATTTCACGGGGTTCCTCAGCCATGGTCTTGTGCCGGTTACTCCGCTCTGCTCGCGCCAGTCTACGGGAGTTATTTGCGCAAGTCGCTGGTGGGAACAGCAGCGAACCAGTCGGTCGGAAAGAAACTCGATAGATCGAGCCTCAGTTCATTGGGTCAAGAACATCCACGAAAGGGAAACGATGGAAGTCGCTGTCCCTCGTATAGATCTGTCGGATGCCGTGCTCTTTCATGAGAACAGCGGTGTGTGCATCGTGAAGCAAATTTCCCGACAGATGGGGTAGCTGTCTCAAGACGTCTTCGGCAACTTGCGGGTGCCGTTCCGTCGCGACCAACAGGTTGAACGTCGGCGCAGAGAGCAACGCGTCCAGAAATGCCCAGGCATCGGCCGCAGTCCACGGCTTGCGAAAGACTCTTGGGTGGGTGACAACACGCAGGAACTCGTAGAAAACCCCCCACGTGGAACGCACCGGGTTGCTTCCGCCAGCCAAGGAGGAGCTGCCGGCACCTCGAGTGTTCCTGGAAGTTCTGTTCAGCGGCGTAGACCAGAACATTCGTATCCACCACGAACACCGTCTACCGCCCCTCCATCGCCTGATACAGAGCGTCTCGATCGGCAATATCAACGCTACATCCGCCACCATCGAATGCGGGAAGCGGTGGAAATTCCTTTGCTCGCGGAGACCTTCTCAGAAAGAGACGGAGAGCCGACTCAACCAGCTGCGAGAGCGTCGTACCCTGCTTTGCCGCCTCCTCTTTGAGTCGCTTCATGATGCCGTCGTCGATGATCAGAGTGGTCTTCATACGGAAAACCATACAATCGATCACTAGTGTCCGGTTATAAGTCCCATAGAGTCAGCTGGTTAGAGCTAGGACTGTGAGAGTCCTGCAAGCCATGCCTCGTAAGTAGTTGATAAATGGGAACTTTCTCGAATGCGGTGACGCTCAAGACTTGCAGAATACTGTGTAAACTTTGGGGAAGCCTTGAGTTCCTTTTTCAGGATCGCGATGAGGAGGTAAGCGCAGACAGCAATCCAGATCTGGGTGCGAACGGCATTGTCGGAGGTGCCGTAGAAGGTCTTGATTCGTAGGTTCTGCTTGATCCACTTGAAGAACAGCTCCACCTGCCACCGGAGTTTGTAGAGGGAGGCGATGCTGAGGGCTGGAAGGGTGAAATTGTTCGTCAGGAAGACTAGAGATTTTCGGGTGGGAGCGTCGAAGAAGCGAACTCTTCGCAAGCGGTCTGGATAGTCTTGCCGCGATTTCGGCAAGGCCAGGCGTCCGGTGTGATCGCTGCGAACTCCGGGCTGATCTGACCGGGGTCGAGAGGTGTAGCGAGTAAAGCGGAGATTCTTTTTGGCCCGAATCACAAAGTAGGCGCAAGCTTGATGAACGACATACAGACGAGCAAAGTCGAGATAACCCCGGTCCATGACGTAAAAGGCGCCGGGCTCGATGACGAGGGAATCCAACCGGTTGACGTCGTGGCACCTCCCCTCGGTGATCTCGATGACGGTGGGGATCGGCCCCCGCAAGTCCAGCAGGGTGTGCAGCTTGATGGCCCCCTTGCGCTTGCGAAACCGGGCCCAGGGAAACAAGCTCAGACACAGGTCGATGGTGGTGGAGTCGAAGGCATAGACCGTCTCTTCCAGCTCCAGACCGAGGTCCTCGTTGGCATACAGGCCTCGGGCTTTCCCAATGAGCTTCTGCGCCAAGTCGGCGTAGATACGCCAGTCCCGTGTTTCGTTGGCCTCGGCCAAGGTGCTGCGGGCCACCTCCCCCCGAAATCCCAGCGAATAGAGCAGCTCGCTTCGAGAGCGCAGGCAGGCCTCCATGTCCCGCAGACTTTCCCGGTACGTCAACTGCGCGAAAGCCATGGCCAGAAACTGGTTCCGGCACGAGAAGCGGCGCACCCTGCGGTCTCCTCCGTAACGCTCGACACAACGCTGGAACTGTTCTCGGTGAATCCCCTCCATCAGCTGGGCAAAAACCGTTCGTCTTGGATTCATGCCCAGAGACTGGACTATGCCTCTGACCGTCTGGGTACGGGCCCAAGGAGAAGTCACGAAAATTCAAATGCGTCACACCCTTTCCCAGTCGCAACCTACTGGAACCATGTAACTTGTGGACCATCTCTCCAATCTAAACCGGACAGCAGTGGCAATCGATATGGATATGTGTCAAAGGCTGGGATCTGGTGGGTGAAAGCCCAGGTTTGTGTATAATACAATTTTACGTATGTTTACCACCATCAGCACTACCGAAGCCGCTCGTCACCTGGGGGATTACCTCGCGCGGGTGAAACACAAGGGGGAGCGCTTCATTCTCACGAAGAATGGTCGGCCGGTTGCAGAGCTGTCACCGGCGAAAGGCTCAGGTCGCGCCACCTGGGCAGAACTCTCGGCTGCAGTCAGCCACCTGCCAGTAGACCCAACCTTCGCGGACGATCTGGAGAAGGTCAATAATGCCGACAGGATTCCAGAGAATTCATGGGATTGATTGTCGACACCTCGGCGCTAGTCGCCTGGGAACGAGCACTTGGGGCGGGCTCGCCGATAGACCTCGATGAAACTGAGGAGTTGGCCATCCCCGCGATTGTCTGGGCGGAAGCCCTGACCGGTGTCCGTCTGGCGAGTTCCGCGAGACGGGCGGCGCAACGTTTGGCGCGCCTCGAAGCTTTGCGTCGTGCGGCTGGAATCGAGCCTTTTTCGGCTGAAGTCGCCGAGCATTATGCCGATATCTTTTTCGAGCTTTCCGAGCGTGGGAGTTTGATCCCTCAGAATGACATTGCCGTCGCTGCGACCGCCCGTTGGCTGGGCTTTGGCGTCCTTGTCGGACCCAACGATGAAGCCCATTTTAGAAAGGTAGCCGATCTGGACATCCGTGTGATCGATGGATGATGATCAGAGGAAGGGGAGACCTAGTAGGGATGATCCAGGGGCGGCGGCGGATCGGGCCTCCCGCAGCAGGAGCTGCCGGGCCAGCTCATCCTTTCCCATGGACTCGGTTAGGAATTTCAACGCTACCTGACGATCCAGGGAGGGATCGTGCGCCAGGTAGACTTCCCCCATCCCTCCGGCTCCCAGCAGCGAGATGATCCTGTAGGGGCCCACCTGCTGACCCACCTGCAGTTTCACTGG
Organism: Acidobacteriota bacterium; assembly: GCA_047514575.1. Lineage (GTDB taxonomy): Bacteria > Acidobacteriota > UBA6911 > RPQK01 > JAJDTT01 > CAUZIZ01. Next base: position 3,401 of record JAKZYH010000484.1, read on the forward strand.
TTCCTCAGCCATGGTCTTGGCCGTCATTTCCTAGGCGAAGAATCCAACCCTGGTCCCGATTTCGAGCACTACACTCTCAGGAGCAATCGCTTTCTGGATAGCTCGAGCCTCACCTTGCACAACCCTTTCAGCGACGATCCTAATGTCACCTCTTCTTAGTGCTCCTATCGGGGATGGCGAAACCCCTCGCCTTCAGGCGAAGAGAAGGTTCCCGAAGTCTCCCGAAGGGGAGACGATAGGGCAAACTCCAAATAAAGAGGAGCGGGTCCGTGAAGTGGGTTTGGCCTCCAGGCCGAAGTAAGGCGGTCGAGCCTAGCTCGACACACGGCGGCCCGGAGGCCACCCCCACGACCAACCGTGAGTTGGGAAATACTCCCACCATCCCCAATGGGACGGGTCTTAGGAAGGATTGTCTGCAGGGTCCGCAGCGGATTCTTCCGCGGGTTTCTCCGCGGCTTCTTCGGCGGGTGTGGGGACAGAGTTCTCGACACCTTCAGATTCTCCCTGGGTCTGGCTGACCTCAGCGAGCTTGGCCTCTAGCTCAGCCACGATCTGGTCGGTCTCCTCGTCCCTCTTCTTCAAGCGCTCGACCGGCCCGGCTTCCTCTGGAATTACGGAGACGAGTATTTGGGCCTCGACGTCCGGATGGGGGCGCAGCTCGATGTCGTAGTTGCCGATGTTCTTGATAGGTTGCTGCAGCTGGATTTTTCTGCGATCGAACTCTACACCGTTGGCGTGCATCAGATCGGACAGGTCTTTCGTGGTCACGGAACCGAACAGCGCTCCAGTATCGCCGACTTTGCGGCTCAGGATTAGATGAAGCTGATTCAGCTCCTGTGCCAGGATCCCGGCTTCTTCCTGGTTCTTGGCCTCCCTCTTCACCTGTGCCAGCTTCTGCTGCTCGATCATCTTCAGGTTCCCGGGAGTCGCAACCACCGCCAGCCGCTTCGGAAGCAGGTAGTTTCGCCCGTACCCGTTCGCTACCCGGACCCGATCCCCTCGTCGGCCAAGGTGGAAGACGTCGTCGATTAGAATTAGTTCCATGGTTCGCCTC
>JAKZYH010000485.1:0-3344 GCA_047514575.1 Acidobacteriota bacterium
GTTCCGACGTGCGACCCTCGGACGTTCCGACGTGCGACGAATTCTTAAAGTTTCAGCTTAGCGCACTGGGGATCCAGTTTGGTTTCCCATCACAGCAACCGCGGGCCCTGTCGATTCCACAACTTCCTGATAGCCGGATTAGTCTCATACATCCAGGCGAGCAGTGCGGCGATCGAGGGATCTGAGAGGATTGAGGCTCTGTCCACCCTGGTCACCGGGGGCGGCTCCAGATAGTGGGCCAGACTGGAGGCGATGTCGGCACTGAAATACACCGCGCCCAGGTGCGAAAGGTGGTGTCCATCCACGAAGAGTTCGTCGGATTGGTAGTCCCCCTGTGGGTGGAGAAGCTCTACTCCTTCCTTCCCAGCTATCTGTTCCAGGATGGTCTGATTCTTTGCCATGGCGGCTGCATGAGCCTCACGAAATGACGGGTGGACGGGCATGATCAGGAGAAGGGGTATGATGTCTGAGTTGCGCATCTCGCGGAACAGCTCCAGGAGATTCTCCTGGTCAACAGGCATCTCCTTTGAGAATCGAGGATTCTTCACGAATCGGCCACTGGTATGCCCGTCATAGGGCTGAGGCCCCCAACCAGCGCCTGTCTTGAAACCCGAACGTCGCTCCACATCCCTGAAATGAAGCGGCCTGTCGTCCCTCCAATCCCCGGCGGGACGATTGCAATCTCCCAGAAACCAGCAGCCCAGACTCGGAATCAGCTCTTGATGGATCAGGTCGGCGCGATAGCGAAAGAGGGACAGGCGAAGAGCTAGAAACCGGGTGAGTCGCGATTCTATCGAATCAGGTGCATCCCGGCTCCGGTTGGCGATGCGAAAGGCCAGAGAATCACGATAGCGGTCGATCAGGGTCCACAATCGCTCCTTCCTCAAAGGCCAGTCGGGACTCACTCCGAAGACTACATAGGCAGGACGGACGCCGATCTGCTGGAGATGGGGTAGGAAGGCTTCTCGAGCAAACTTGACCACTTGTGAGCCCGTTCCAAAATTGAAAAAGGTGGTCCTGGAAACTCCCAAGATCCTGGAAATCACCTCGGGTACAATTCCGTTCTTGGTCCGTGAGTCGCCTGTAAAAATGATCTGAGGGGGCTCGTCGTAGTCCAGCAACAGGGCGTTGCGCTTGGTCACCCTGGGGTCGTGGTATGGGATGAGAGTAAGGTCGAACTGAGGGAGCACCACGCCTCTGCGGTTCAACTCCACCAATCCAAGGTCCAGAAGCTTGCTCAGCCCAGCCGCAACCGCGAGCAGAATCAATATGCGAAGCGTGAGACGATACCTGTTCCAGAACTGCGCCGTAGACTCTCTAACGCCCATTCATCCCTTCTATTCAATAATAGTCAGTGAACGTGTCCCGACCAAAGCTGCGGCTCACAGGCGCAATAACAAGGAGATCAAGGCGGTCCTTCCCGGGGCCAGGACGGCTCGGCGATCCGGACTAGTCGGATAGTCCTTGTCCAATAAATTGCGCAACAGGAAGCGCAGTTGAGCGTGGGAATGCACCCTCCAACCAAAACCCAGGTCTGACCTCACATAACCGGGAGTAGCTGCCTCCGTAGGACCGGGGCTATCGTCGCGTGAGAAGGCGATGGCTTGCCACAGCAAGTAGCCGGATTCGCCCATCTGCTTTCTCAGCTTCAGGCTGAGATTTGGTGCCGGCACGCCCGCCAACGGAGTGCCCTCCTCCTGCTCGGTGCCGTGGGCCAATTGGCTGCCCAAGGTGAGGGAAAGTCCGTCGACCAGTTCTCTTTCCACTTCCAATTCCAATCCCCGCAGCCGGGCTCGCCCTCGATTGCGGAAGAAGAACTGATCCGCACCCGACTCGAACCTCTCGATCAGATCCTTGATGCGATAGTGGTAGGCATAAAGAGCATAGCTCCAACCTCCCCGCGCCAATCTCGCGGCAAGGTCCCACTGAAGGCTCGATTCCTGGTCCAGATCCGGATTACCGGTAACGAATCCCCGGCCACTGATCCCCTCGTAGTAGCGGTCGGAAAGGGTAGGATCACGAACCCCGCGGGCCACCTGGCCGGTCAAGCTGAAGCCCTCGAAGGGACCCACCGTGAGTGCCACAAAGCCAGAGAGATTGTCGTTTTCGGTTTGACCAGCAAAGGCGCCTTCGTCGTTTCGAGTCGAACTATGGTCCCATCGGGCTCCACTCGAAAGTGAGAGCTTGTCCCCGAGCCATGTCTCGGCGGTGACGTAGGGTGCTCCGTTGGTCCTGCGTGCTCCCTGAATCGAAGTCTGCTGATCCGTCCTGGTCGATCTTCCCTGGTTGTCCAGCTCCCGGACGGAGTTGTCCGCCTGCAGGTCGAAGCGGCCGTACAGATCGGCTCCGAACTCAACCCGGGTGTTCCGAAATGGGGCTACCGCTGCGGTACGGAAAGCGAAGTCCTTGGCCGAGACCTCGGCTCTCTCGATTCGACGGAGGTCTGAAGCCGGGAGCAGTCGGTGGCGATCGGTGACCAACTCATAGCTGCCAAAGAAACTGCTCAGCTTGACCTGACTGAACTTCCAGACTGGGTCCAGGTGGTAGGACAGCGTCAGACGGTGGGAGTCCTCTCGAGGATAGAACGTGCGGGACATCGAGGAGCCCGTCATGGGCCGGCCGATGTCGCGTCCGAGATCACTCTGCCAACCCAGACGCAGTTGGCCGGGCCCCCGTCGGAAGTCGGTCCGAGCCAGAAAACTCCTGGTTTTGGCTCCCGAGTTGTCGACCTCGCCCAGCGGACTCCGATAGTCGTCAAATTCCCTCATGCGGGCCTGAAACAGCACACCGCCCTGATCCCAGCCGCGACTGAGTTCCAAGCCGGCGCTCTGCTCCGGCAGACCCGCTGCCAGGGTGCCGAGAAAGCGCAAGCGGAGAGGCGCTCCCGGGTCCGGCTTCCGCGTCAAGGCATGGATGACCCCTCCGAAGCCATCTGCTCCGTGAGCCAGCGCTCCCGGACCACGTACGACCTCGACCCGGTCCAGGAAAAAGGGATCCAGATACGAGGCGCTGGGACCCGCTCGGCGTTCGGTGCTCACCCGCTCCCCGTCGATCAGGACCAACGTCCGACCTCCGGCCAGCCCCCGGAGGGTCGGCACCGCCGAGTGTGATTCAGAAACATGGCTCACGCCGGGTATGTGCTCCAGTAGATCGGCCAGCCGCGCCGGCTGCAGCTGCACCAAGTCTTGATGCGCCAGAGCCGTGGTCGCGCTGGCCGGTGCAGCCCGGGTCTCGGCCGGCGTTGAACCAGACGTGACGGTAATCGTCTCAGAGGAGGAGCTAACATGAACCTCGAGCGGCCCCATCGTCGGTATCTCCTCGACCAGAACCGGTAAGGTGTAATG
>JAKZYH010000486.1:0-4923 GCA_047514575.1 Acidobacteriota bacterium
CGTCTCTGCTCTACGAATCAGCGCGGGAACGTCGCTTCGGTCTCCAGGACGAAGAGGCTTCCTGGAGCGGGCCGTTAGCTCGACCTACGGCGGCATGGAGACCGTCACCACGATGGACCACGATGATCCTGGGATTGGTCAGTAACTGCTGGCGCCAACAACTGGTCGAAGGCGTTCCTCTCGAAAAACTGATTTCCCGAGCCGCTGAAAGCGGCTATCGGGCAATCGAGCTTCGACAGACCTGCCTGGGCAGATTCGAAGATCCCCAGACCTTCCTGCCCAGAACCGAAGCCCTGGCTCGTCTTCCAAAGGCTTTCCCCGAACTTCGCTTCGACCTGGCGCTTGCGTTTCCTTTTCTGGATCCGATCCACGACGCTTCCTGTGATCGGCTATTCGAGACCGGCGTCGAAGCAGCCCAGGCCCTTTCGGGCCGTTTTTGTCCCCACCTTCGTCTCGTCGATCTCGATACCACCGAGGAGCATCTGACATCCGTTCCCCTTCTTGATCTGACAGCCAACCTGGCCAGACTGGCTCGGAGACTTATTGAGAGGAAAGGTCTGCTCTCGCTCGAACACGCCAGGGAGCCTTGGGGCGTGTTCCAGGACCTCGTCACGGAAGCGCGCCTCCTCCTGGGTGAGGATGCCCCTGGCCTCAGGATCTGCTACGACCCTGCCAATCTGCTGGCGGCTAGCGACTCACCCGAGCCCACTCGGGTGGTTGAGACGCTGGCCCCTGAAACTCTTTCAATGTTGCACCTGAAACAGTTCCGAGGCGATGAATTCCAAGAGCGCGTTGGACCCGGCGAAATTGACTGGCGCAGCCAGATTTCTGTACTGAAGTCGAGGGGATACTCAGGCCCTGCGATGTTCGAGATCGATGCCCACACTCAGATCTGGGAGCACCTCGATCAGAGTAGAACCTATCTTGAAGGGCTCGGCGCCTCGTTCGACCAGGAGTGATCAGGCCTTGGCACCCTGGTTCATATCTGCGGTATCAGCAGCCAGACTATTCCCAAATGGCGTCCAAGCGGCTACGATAGCGGAGCGAAAACAGTCGCCTTTGATGGCTGACTCCGGAGACTTGAATCATGATGAGGAACAAGTTCGGGCTGGCGGTATTGATGGCAATCACCTTGATCGCAGGCTGCAGTGGATCAGACGACGAAAACACAGATGGTGGTGCGCCTGAGATGAGCGGGGAGCTTCCATCGGACTTTTCGGACCTGATGGACACCTACATAGCCACTTTCGAAAACCTGAATGCGACGCTTGGCGGTCTCAAGGATGAGGCGGACGCGAAGGCGGTGGGTCCGGAGCTGGAAGCCCAACTCAGCAGGCTGCAGAAGATCCAGGCCAAGTTCAACACCATCCCGCAGGACAAGAGTCCCGAGGCCGCCGAGAAAAGTATGGCCCTCATGGGAGCCATGAACAAATTCAACGCGACGGTACAGAAGATGATGCAGGATCCAGCCTTCGCTCAGTCCTTGCAAGAGGCGATGCAGCAGGCGGCCGGACAACAATAGGGCCGGCGAAGGCCCGATCGAGCCTCTCGCCAGCCCTGGATGTTGACTTGAGATCCCTCTTAGTTGGCCCCTCGGACCTGGCCCCGAAGTTCACCGGCTGGAAAGGCATCCGTGTGCACGTTCACATAGGTCGCTCGACGACGTAGGGCCCGCATCAGCTTCCCAAACTCACCGCCTGCGATTCCCTGTCCTGCGGGCCCTATCACATTTGCTGCCGTAAAAGAGCCAGACACCTCTCCGGAAGCAGGGCATCCCGGTACGCCGGCGGGCGCGCTGTCCCTATTCGAACAAAGGAAGACCGATACTCCCCCGTTGGCTCCCTTCTGGCCGACGTGTATGTGGGCTTGCGAGACCACACCCACTGTTTCCTGATAGCTGAGCGTGTACTGAATCTCGGCCCCATCTGCGTTCGCCTCTAGGCTACAAGTCCCGCGACCGGGGCTGGAGATTGCCGGAACCTCCTCCAACCCGCGCAGGTACGCGTGCCACTTGCCCTGAGCCAGTACATCTGGCGCGCTGGTCATGGCGATCGAGACTACAAACAAAAGGAAAGCGGCGCCACCGCACTTCTTAGGGCCTGTCAGGAAATAACAGATGCCCCCGCGGCGCCCGCGCCCTGCCCGTCCTTTTCGCCCAGACCGCTTGATTAGGTCAGACGACTGGGCTAGCCTCTTCTTCGTAGGTACGGGAGGAGAACACCAGTGTCTTCCAGCGCCCAGGTCACCCTCGAACTCACACCGCAGTCCCCGTTGGACATCATTAATGTCAACCAACGCGTCAGCGACCACTTTGGCGACCCGCTATCAGACTACTCAAAGACTCTCTATTACTCCTACCACACGACCGCCGGCTATTTTGACCAGAGTCTGTGCGCTCAGCTCGACCATAGCAGTGAAGCTCTTCGCGCCTTTGTCGAGGCGTTCCTGAGGCTTTTTCCGCCCAAAGGAGCCTATCGCCACGATCAGCTCCATCTTCGACGTGAGCTAAACGAGGAAGAACGGAAACAGGAGCCTCTGAACGCCCACTCCCACCTCGCCTTCATCAGCTCGGGTCTAGCCAACTGTGCTGTCTATCCCAACCGCCCGGGAATTCCGGTCTACTTTGTGGACCTGGATGGTATCTGGAAAGATGTGAAGCGTCGCCGCCGCACCACTGTGGTCGGCTTCAACCAGGAAACTGTCGTCGACCGCAGAAGGCTTTCGATTCCCGTCTCCAGCCACCCGGTGGACTCAGTGAACCTTAAGGATTCTCGCCTGGGTTTTTCCCAACGCCTCGAGGAGTTAGTCGATCAACTGGGGATTGTCACGGGAAGAATTGACATCGCTCTCGCACCCGAGGAGCAGCACGCAGGCCTGACCGTGAATGAATACGAGACCCTTTTGATGAAACACGATCTGGCCGAGGTGTTGGGAAACCCACTCGGTTTTATGGCAGAAAAGGGCAAACATTTGCTCGGTGACCCCAGGGCCATACCCGCCAAAGCCATGGACTATGCCAAGTACGACCTGGTTCGAGTGATCAACGAGGTGGTGGACGCCCTGGGCCTGAGTAATTCCGTCTTCGAGCGACTCGTAAACCGATTTCTGGCGGCTCCTGCCGGACACTTCCTAGGCATGAAGCGCTCCCTCAGCCTACTGATCTCTGATGAGGATGGAGACGGAAAAGGCTCAATAGTCGAGGGTACCTACCAGAGCCCGATCCTGGTCCAATGGGAAAAGGCCAGAGCCCACAGTCGGCAGCTCGAGATTGCCCTCGTTCGCTTTGAATAGTCCACCAACTGAATTCTTGATAAAGTCAGACGGGCTCGCCGTATTCAGGCACTAGTCCGCTTCAGATGGAGAGATGCAATGAGTGAGAGTCGAATTGTCTACCCCTACATTCCGAACTCGGTTCCCGAGGTCAAGGCGCGGATGCTCGAGGAAGTGGGCGCCAACGATATCACGGATCTGTACTCCGAGATCCCGGAGCACCTCAAGATTCAGGGAGAGATGAACTTGCCGGATCCGATCCTGGACGAGTACTCCCTGAGACGGCATGTTGAGGGGCTGCTCGACAAGAATCTAAACTGCAAGGACTACCTGAGCTTCCTGGGTGCGGGCTGCTCCCAGCACTTCGTGCCGGCGGTCTGTGACGAGATAAACGGCCGGGGCGAGTTCCTGACCGCGTACGTCGGAGAGTCCTATGCCGATCACGGCAAGTGGCAAGCCCTCTTCGAATACGCCAGCCTCATGGGTGAGCTCCTCGACATGGACATCCTGAGCTGTCCGCTCTATGACGGTCCGGCGGCCGTGGGAACGGCCCTGCGGATGGCAGCTCGAGTCAGAGGCCGAGGACAGGTCCTCCTTCCTCGCTCTATCAGCCCCGATACCCTGGCCGTGGTGCAGAATTACCTGCAGGGCATCGGAGCCCCCCAGGTTGCTATCGAGATGATCGATTTCGACGTGGAGACCGGGTTGCTCGACCTCGACGATTTGAGGGCAAAGATCTCCGACAGCACGGCTGCCGTCCTGATTGAGAACCCGTCCTACCTGGGCTTCATCGAGATCCAAGCCGATGAGATTGGCACCATCGCCAGAGATGCCGGGGCCGATCTAGTCGTCCAGACCGATCCCATCTCTCTAGGCGCACTTGCTCCTCCAGCACACTACGGCGCTAATTTTGCCTGTGGTGATTTCCAGCCTCTGGGCATGCACATGCAATGTGGAGGAGGACAAGGCGGCTTCGTCGCAGCTCACGACGACATGAAGTACATCGCCGAGTTCAAGGATCTCATGTTCGGTCTCACCGAAACCGTGAAAGAGGGCGAGTGGGGATTCGGCGAGGTTCTCTACGATCGGACTTCGTACGGCTCCCGAGAGAAGGGCAAGGAGTACACCGGCACGACCACCGGACTGCTGGCCATCACCGCCGGGGTGTACTTGAGCCTGATGGGACCCAGAGGCATGGAGGAGGTCAGCCAGACCATCATGCAGAAAAGCCAGTATGCGGCGTTGGGTATTTCTCAGATCGCAGGGCTCAAACTGGCATTCCCCACTCCCTTCTTCAAGGAATTCGTCGTCAATTTCGATGATGCGGGTATCAGCGTGGCTGAAGTCAACAAGAGACTGCTCGAGCACAAGATCTTCGGTGGCAAGGACATATCGGCCGAATTTCCCCAGCTGGGCCAGAGCGCCCTGTACTGCGTCACCGAGGTCATGTCTCAGCAGGACATCGACACGCTGGTGCAGGCCCTGACGGCATCCACACAGTGAACCAGGAGCATCGCGTGGGACTCGCCGAAGGCGAGAAAGGATAGATCGCTATGGGTAGAGACAACGAAACACTGCTCAGAAAATTCCACCAGGCAAGGTGGGACGAGGAAATCATCTTCGAACAAAGTGTCTCTGGTGAACGAGGGGTCC
>JAKZYH010000487.1:0-7865 GCA_047514575.1 Acidobacteriota bacterium
CTCCTCCGATTGCCACCACCATCTGGCTTTTGGATTCCCGAATCAACATGAGAGCAGCATCGACGGTCGATGAGGAGGGCTCAGGTTCGACGGCGGAAAAGGCTGTAGTGCAGATACGCGATAGCTCCAGGTGGTTCTGTATTTGCTTGGCCAGCTTCGCGGTGGAATGGGATCCGCTGATCAGTACGACTCTGTGGGCCTGCAGGGCGGAGCAGAGACGGGGGAGCTCCTCAACCGCGCCGTTTCCGAACCGGATTCGAGTGGGAATCTCGAGGTCCGACGGGAAGGGTGGCCTGAGATCCTTGACGCCGTCTCCAGCGAGAAGACCCAGGTCCTCGCTCTCTAGGGTTGGCCGGCCTCCGCTGCCGGGGGTAGATCTGGGTGTCTGCGGAGGTTCGTAGCTCAGCGGTTGCGATCCTTGCACTGGAGTCTCCTCGATTATGTCTCTGAGACAGAGGAAACACAGGCAAGGACTGTGCCAGTACGGTTTCGCCTTGGAGACTAGTGGACTGTAACGCTTGAATCGCTAGTGGATGAGCGAGCCATTCGGGTCCGAGGTCAAGGCGCGCTGACGCAGGCATAGCTTGGACTATGGCGAGAAAGCGCAACGCAGAGATCGGGCTCGAGGGCCACTCAGGCGCTAGCGATTCAGGTGTTACAGTCCACTAGCGGGTCTGCGGGGTTGAGGTAGCAGCAGGAAGTTGGGAAATCGTCAAACAGGATGGGCTGGCCGACAAGCTATTGACGCCCTGAGGCTTCGTTTGGTTTGGGGGCAGGCATTGCTGTTTCGTCGAGCCCCAGGCTCGGGCCGGTGAATCTATCCTTGGTCGGGAAAGTGCATTACGGGTGGAAGAGTAACGTGGCACAGTCATTCCTGCCCGTGATTCCCCTGGATAGTCGCGAGAATCCACGTTGACGGAATTTTGGAGGGTCATTAGAGTGTCCAGGGTGGTGGGATTATGATGAAACAGACACCGTTGAGCAGTCGCGTCGCCTGGGAGTGAGAATGAGGCTTGCTGGGAAGGTAGCGTTGATAACCGGAGGAGCCCGTGGTCAAGGAGCGGCGGAAGCCAGGCTCTTCGCGAAAGAGGGTGCGGTTGTTGTGATCGGCGATGTCCGAGAAGAGGAGGGCAGGCGTCAGGAAGCGGAGATCATCCAGGCAGGAAGGCAGGCCCGCTTTGTCGGTCTGAACGTCACTTCAGAAGAGGACTGGCAGGCCGCAGTCGAAGCTACCGTAGAGGAGTTTGGAAAGTTGGATATCCTGGTCAACAACGCAGCAATCCTCCGCTTGGAGGGTGTCGAGACGACGACTCGGGAAGGGTGGGACCAGGTGATGAGTGTGAATGCTACCGGCGTCTTTTTGGGTATGAAGCACGCCGTCGTAGGGATGCGACGGGCTGGAGGAGGGTCCATCGTGAATATCTCCTCCGTGTCTGCCATGACGGCGAGTCCCTGGGCAGCCGCGTATCATGCTTCGAAGGGTGCGATACGGACTCTTTCGCGAGTCGGAGCGCTGGAGTACGCGAAGGACAACATCAGGGTCAACTCGGTCTATCCCGGTTCCGTCGACACCGAGATGCTGACGGAGACCTATTCCCAGGAGCACCTTGCGCGGGCTCGGGGTGCTAATCCGCTGGGACGTATCGGGACTCCCGAGGAAGTGGCCTGGGCAGTCTTGTTTCTCGCGTCGGACGAAGCGTCGTTCATCACCGGAAGTGAGCTGGTGGTGGACGGCGGACACCACGCACATTAGCTTGCCTCGCCACGGTTGGGAGATTCGGAGAGAGTGTCTTGTCGGCGGCCGCCACGCTGATCTATCATTTGGGAGGCCGGCACAGTAGTTTCCGGACCGGACACCTAGATCTTTCAAGGGAGTAGCTCCATGGACGACGCAATAAAGTCCGGCATGTTCATCATGCCGTTCCATGCCTCGGGAAAGCCCCTCGGTCAGTGTTACGACGAGGACCTCGAATTGCTCATCCGTGCCGATGAGTTGGGTTTTTCGGAGTTCTGGATTGGCGAACACCACACCCTGAAGTACGAGAGCATCGTGATGCCTGAGATCTTCATTGCTCGTGCTTTAGGAGAGACAAAGCAGATTCGAATGGGACCCGCGCCGGTGTGTCTGAATCAGCACCACCCCGCGCACGTAGCGTCTCGGCTGTCCTTTCTGGATCATCTTTCCAAGGGAAGGCTCAACCTTTGCTTTGGAAACGGCAGCGTCAGCTCCGATCAGGAGCTGTATGGAGTGGATCCCAAGCAGGGTGGGAAGATGGTAGGTGAGGCGATTGAGGTAATACTCAAGCTGTGGGGAACAGATCCCCCCTATGAGCACGAGCGCGAATTCTGGTCGATTCGGCTCCGAGACACGGTGGACGAGGAGACTGGCCTCGGGTTTATCCACAAGCCGTTACAGCGACCCTATCCACCCATTGCGATGCCCGGTATGAGCCGAGGCTCCTTCAGTATGAAATATGCCGGCAGGATGGGGTTTCAGCCTTTCGCGCACTGTCTGATCACATCCAACGTCCTGGCCGATGTATGGCAGACCTACGAGCAAGCCGCGCTCGAGGCAGGACGTCAGCCCGATCGTGCCGACTTCAAGATCGCTCGTGCCATTTTCCTGGCGGACACCACCGAGGAGGCCACACGCCTCGCCAGGACCAACAGCCTGGGTCAGAATTTCGAGTACATTGGCCGCCTCTTCGACAAGGGGTTGGGACGTCAGCTCTACAAGCGTGACCTCGCCATGAGCGACGCTGACTGCAACTTGGACTTCCTGATGACGGAGCAGATCATCGCCGGTGATGTGGACGAGGTCCTGCGGCGGCTGCTCCTGATGAGAGAAGAGACAGGGCATTTCGGCACGCTTGTCCTGATGTCCTATGACTGGGACGATAAGGAAAGCTGGATCCGGAGCCTGGAGCTGTTCGCCAAGGAGCTCATGCCTGCCCTGAACAAAGCCATAGGGGTGGTCGTTTAAGATCCTGCCGGCGGAATATTTCCTGACAGACCCTAGCGCAGTTCTACCCTTCCTTGTGGGGTGTCCAGGATCGCGACCAGCCCAGGGACTGCACCGCGGCTGATAGGGAGATCCAAACCAAGACCTGCAAGCTTCAACCGGATTTCATCGGGAGTAGGATGGATCCCTCGCAGCTCCTTCAGTGAGCAGCCTTTAGCCGCACCTTGAGCAGGGCTCGGGGTCTGTCCCCAGTCGATAAAGAAGGGTAGCAGATCTCCCAGTGAAGGTCGGGGAGCAGTCAGCCTCCAGGACAGGAGGGTTCCGTTGGTCTGCTTCCTCCTGCCCTCAGAAATAGGACCCAGCTTTAGACCGCGAAGCTGAGCGTCTTCTACCTCCTGCTCCAGTTTTCCCGTTTTTACAGCCCAATTCACCAGGGCCGGCTGAGCCAGGTCGCCAATCCCGAAGCGGAGATCTGCCAATGGGACGAGCTGGTCCGGATCAGGCCCGATGATTTCGAGGTAAGTGGATTCTCCGAGTGCGATCAGGGCGTTGCGAGTCCCCCATCCAGGGTGTTTTCCACCCGGCTTAGCACGGACTCCAAGCAACACGTGGAGGTGTTCGACGGCACCCTCCAGATCGGCTGCCGCGTAAACTAGATGGTCGATGCGGGAAAGCAGGTCCAACACAATTGAAGCTCCGAGGACCTCCAGGGATTGCCCAGATCGATCCCGCAGACTAATCTAGCGGTCGGGTGGACACAGCGTCAAGATCTAGCGGGATTAAGGAGAGCCATGGTCATGCGTCATCTGAGCGAGTTGCAGGCGAACGAATATCGGGTACTGGGAGCGTTGATGGAGAAGGAGCAGACGACTCCCGACTACTATCCCATGACCCTGAACGCACTGGTGGCCGCGTGTAACCAGAAGACGAATCGAAACCCGGTCATGACGCTGACCGAGCTAGATACACTGAACCTCCTTCGGGTCCTGCTCCAAGATTCGCTGGTAGAGCGCGTCAGCTCCGCACGCACCGATCGCTGGTCTCACCGGGTCGACGAGAGACTCCACTTCCGTCCGGAGTGGAAGGCCCTCTTGACCGTGCTGTTCTTGAGGGGAGATCAAACTCTGGGCGAACTACGAATCCGAACCGAGAGAATGCATCCGTTTGCCTCTCTTTCGGAGGTGCAAGAGACATTGGCGGCAATGGCGAATGAGGAGGAGCCCCTGGTGGTAGAGCTGCCCCGCGCACCCGGCCAGAAGGAGAGCCGTTGGGGTTTGGCGGGACAGGACCACCCGGCCGTGGAGGTGGCGGCCGTGCACGCGTTAGACAGCCCCTCTTCTCCCTTCGAGGAGCGATTGACCCGCCTGGAGGAGGAAGTCCGGGAACTGCGAGAGCAGTTGGATCGGCTGCAGGCTACTGGGGACCCAGGAATTTCTTGAATCTGACCTGAAGGTTCGAAAGTCGAAGGTACAAGATACAAGGTACAAACAAGCTCCAAATCACAAGCATCAAGTTCCAAACGATCGCCCACCATCACGTTCGGCGATCCGACAGAGCCGCGAACGACTTGAGCCGTTAGCAAAATGAGCCCAGGTTCCGGCCGTCGAGGACGACGAAGAAGGGAGCGAGCCGGACAACTCTTCCCCACGGAGTGACCTTCCCCACGCAGTGACGCACAAATTCCCGGTAGGAAGTTTCTTTCTCGAATGGGACAGTACCCCCGGGGGGCCACTGACCTGAAGCTGCATTCGCGAGCGTAGCTTTGGCCTCCAGGCTGCAGTCCTCTTCTTTCGAGCCTTCGGCTCGGACGGTGGCTTGGAGCCTACCGCAACGCCGGACCTGAAGTTTCTCCATTGAAAGGGGCCAGTGGGCCGCCGTGCACTTGCTGCGGTTGGAGCCGAGCATTGAAACCGAGGGGAAGTGAATCTAGAATCACCGCTATGAGATCTTTGAGAATCGCCTCCGTCGTATTCCTTTCAAGCTGTTTCCTAAGTCTCGGCGCCACAGTGGGACCCTCTCCTGAGAAGGTCCTCGACCTCGGATCGCGTCTTGAGCTCTTCGTCGACGATCGTCTGATCGAGTCTGCGGAAGGCGTCGAACTGGAACTCCAGCATCCGCGCGAAGCCGAGAAGGTCTTCGTCTTCGACCAGCCCTGGGAAGGGAACACTCCCTTCCACTTGGCGGTCTTCAAGGACGGAGACGTCTACCGCCTTTACTACCGCGGTAGCTCGGCCCCCGATTACCTGATCAGAGAAGACCTCGAGCCCAACGAGAAATTTGTCCCCGCGCACACCAAGGTTTCGTGTTACGCCGAAAGTCGGGACGGAGTCAATTGGACTCGACCTTCGCTAGGTCAGGTCGAGTTCAACGGTTCCAAAGAGAACAACATTCTGGAGATTGGCGGAGCGGCAAAGTTCAATCCGTTCAAGGATGAGAATCCACAGACCCCGGACTCCTCGCGATACAAGGGGATCGCTTTTGCTCGCGCGGGTGGCAAGCGGGGACTGGTCGTGCTGGAGTCAGCCGATGCGGTTAACTGGAAGTGGATGGCCGAAGAGCCGGTCATCACCGATGGAGCTTTCGATTCTCACAACGTCGCTTTCTGGGACGGTGTCCGTGGAACCTATGTCTCGCTTTACCGGGACTTCAAACACGGGGTTCGGACGGTCAAGTACGCTACCTCCAAGGACTTCGTACACTGGACACCGGGAGAGTGGGTGGACTATGGCGAGGCTCCCTCGGAACAACTCTACACCACCTCCACCGTGCCCTATTTTCGTGCTCCCCACATCTATCTGGCGTTTCCCAAACGCCTTGTGACCTGGCGCAATCCCCAGCACTCTCCGGCGGTTCGCAACTCGGAGCTTGCCGGCCTCTCCGATTCGGTGTTCATGAGTAGCCGCGATGGAAGGCATTGGCACCGGTTCGTGGAGGCGTTTATTCGCCCCGGACGTGATCGCCGCAATTGGATTCATCGGACGAACTTTGTGGCCCGCGGAATCCATGCCAGCGCTCCCGATGAGATCTCGCTTTACCAGATGCGGCACTACACCTACCCAACCGCCCATCTACGACGCCTGGTTCTCCGCACCGATGGCTTCGCTTCGGTGAGCGCAGGTTACCCCGGAGGCGAGTTTGTGACGCCACCCCTGGTATTCCAGGGCGAGAACCTGCGGCTCAATTACTCCACCTCAGCCGCCGGCAGCATAAAGGTAGAAATCCAGGGAGCCAACGGCCTGCCGCTGGGAGGGTACTCGCTGGAAGACTCTATCCCTATCTGGGGAGACGAGATCGAAGGTATCGCGGCCTGGAGGCGCGCTAGGAGTCGGGACCGAGGAAATCAGTTGAAGCGGATTGTCGGGAGCGTGATCAAGTTGCGCTTTGTGATGACTGACGCCGACCTCTACTCGATCCAGTTCAAGTAGCAGGCGCCTTTCCAGAGGCTTACCGAGGAGTCTTGAGGGTCGTGAGAAAGACGATCTACCCCCTACCTGGAGGGAACCAGCTGGCCCGCTCAGGGTCGTTGGCAGGTCCCGTCGCCTTTTCCAACGCCGTTCGCGTTAGCGGAGGCACGATGGTCTTCGTGTCGGGACAGCTTGCCTTCGATCACAACCTGCAGCTGGTCGGTAAAGGCGACATGAGGGCGCAGGCTCGGCAGGTGCTGACCAATCTCGGGGATGCCCTGTCCCAATCCGGAGCGAGCTTTCAAGATGTCGTTCGGGTCCAGGTATTTGTGACCGATTTGACCGAGTTCAGGGCGATCCACGAAGTAAGGCTCGAATACTTTCCAGCGGACCACCTACCGGCCTCAACTCTGGTTCAGGTCGCTGGATTGGTTCATCCCGATGCCTTGATCGAGATGGATGCGGTGGCGATGATCTAGCGAGATCCGCCCGAACCGAAAAAGTCGATGTCCTTCACCTCCGAATCCGGTGCCCAGATTCGGATATTGCTGACCATTCCTGTGTCGTCAAAGGATCCCCATCCGATCCAACCGTGGCCGAAGGTTCTGTCGCTCGCCGTCATGATCGGCTGTGCCATGTCATTTACGAAGACCTTTATCGATCCAGTTTCAACATCTCGTTGGATGCGCACGTGGTGCCACTGCTTTTCTCCCCAATCGTGACCCGAAGTGGTTGAGGTCGAAATCTTTATCCGTGGGGCTCCGTTCACCCGGAAAATGTTGTGGGCATGATCGTCCGTCTGGGTGGAGATGTGCGTGTAGTAGAAGTGCGACGGGTCTTGAAAGCCGAAAAACAGACAGAGATCTCTGTGGCCGTACTCTCGACCCGTTTGTTGGACCGTCATATCAACCACGAAGGTACCGAATTTCTGGCCGTCGACAAGGGCGATGCTCAAGGGTGAGCGATGCGGTGGCTCATATTGACTTTGTCGAAACAACTCGAGGGCAGGCTGCTCTTGACCGCCTTGGCGATATCTCCAGGCTGACGGATCGGAGAAAGCGAAATCTTGAATTGAACTCTCCCTCCCCATTCGCTGGAGGTAAAGCAAACGATGGCGCGCAGGGAGCTCATTTGCTGGAAGTGGGACCGGATCGGCTATGACGGCCCCGGCCGTGCTTGGAAACAGTTCCGGCACTGGTAGCGTCACCCGGTCGCTGCCCAACCACTCGACGGTCCGGGCGAAGAGAGTCTGAAACCCCACGCAATGAAGCGCATTTAGATGATCCTGTCCGGGCCAAAGGTGTCCCATGAGGTTGGTAGCGACACGTCCTTTTCCATAGGGGATGATCCACAAAAGGGGCTCGTGCTGGCCAGTGCCCCCTTGCCTCGGGTCCGAAAAGGCGGAAGCCAGTACCGTCATATTCTGGGCGGGTCCGCGCTGGGAGTGGTAGAGCTCGTCGGTAGCATGTAGCCACGAGCTTGGGATGTCTTTCAGGATC
>JAKZYH010000488.1:0-19806 GCA_047514575.1 Acidobacteriota bacterium
TGCTGGCATAGACAGACCATCGGCCTCTCTCCACTTTGTTTTCGGGGCTAGATTCCGGATTCAGCGCATCCACGCTTCACCTCGCAACCCTTTCCGAGCCTGGGGTACACCCTGGGCTTAGATTCATGATGGCCTGACTACGGCCTTTTATGGGGGGAGTCTCACCCCCTAACGGAGAACCATTTCCAGGTTCCCGTCTATTACGCTTCGCGCCAGACCGCTGAAGCGGCCTCTTTGAAAGCCACCCCTCAACCCACCCCCGGGGACCCGGCTGGCCTAGAGCCGAGAGCGGATCGTTGCCTTTTCGCCCACTGGACCCGTTCCTGAACCTTCGGAATTCTGGTCCCCACCGAACCGACACGACCAGACCAATGTGAGAGCAAAATTCTCAGAATACGCGAGCTAGCAGCTAAGGGGGCCAGTGCCGACCGGAGACGCGGGGCAGCAAGGGGTCTCACCACCCGCGAACCGACTTACTACTTCCCATCAGGTCTGATGAAGTACACATACTCGTTGGTGTCACGACCCTTGTAGATGATGCTGTATACGGCCATCAGTTCGTTGGGGACATCGTCGTCGTATTTGTTGATGATGCAGTTTTGACTGTATCCGTCGGGATGTGCCGTGTCGCCGCTGATGATGATCCCACTTCCCCACTTGATGCCATCGTCGGACTGATAGAGAACGAAGCGACGGCTGCCCTCCCCAACCTGGCCCGAACGTCCCTGCAGATAGTACTTGCCACCGATATAGGCGAGTTCGGGATCGCGAAGCATCTTGTCCATGTAGGCGCGCTCCTGTGGACCCCACGTGTGCCCCTCATCCTTGCTAATGCAATAGTAGAAATTATGCTCATCCTTCTCGGTGTAGGCACCCGCCAACAGGCGACCATCCGCCATGATCGTCATTGTGCCGTACCACTTGTCGTCGTCCAGCGACATCGCGCTTCTCTTGCGGAAGGTGCGCCCGTCATCGTTGCTGACGTACAGGACATGGGGACCGGCACTGCTGTCGACCATGACGTAGTTGGTCTCGCCCGTCACCGCCGTCGAACAGGGATAGCCGATGAAATTACCATCGAGGGTCTCGTAATCCGTCCAGGTAGAGCCATCGTCGTAGCTCCTGATGGTGCCCAGTTTGGTTCGGGTCTCATCTCCCCCGAGCTCAAAGTGTGTGAGGAACAGGACGATTGTGCCCTTCTCCGTGACCAGGCCCTCTTCCACCCAAACCGTATATTTTTGATCTCTCGCATACGCCTCAAAGGAGTACGCGAGCTTGTTGTATTTGTCCCAGGTCCTGCCCCGATCTTTGCTGATAGCGTACTCGCTCCAACCATCCAGATTGTGGTCGCTGGTGTTGGCATAGAACGCCACGATATTGCCGTTCGAGTATTCCATGCATACAGGACCTCCATGGGAGCAGCGCCCAGGAGCAGCGTTCTTGAAATCGGCGATGACGGTGCCGAAGATGTCATCCCCGAGCTTGGTCGAAGGGTCGTGGTCGTAGATCACTGCGCCATCGATCTGTTCGTACTGAGTGGCGTCTCCCTGCGCCAGGAGATCCTGCACGTTCTCGATGCAGATCCAATCCACCAGGAATGTAAAAGCAGCAATAGCACCCATTCGCTTCATCGTCATCTTCTCCCCTTTCATCTCGATGCCCTGACGATCATGATTGCTCTGGCAAGCCAGGTGGTCCCAACGCTGGACTGGTTCATTTACGCCTTAGGACACTTGGTACATTGTTTAACACTGTTTCACACTGTTTCATAAATACGCTAGCGTTTGTGGCGTGCTCCCGGGTCTTCAAAAGGACGGGAAATGGGCGTTGTCAAGAAAACCATCGAGGTCAATCCCAACGGGATTGCGTCTTCCAGCCCAGTGGGGCCAGAATCTCGTCGGCGGCGTGAGTCCGTTTGCAAAAGTCCTTTTTGTTCAATTACCTAGAAATTGGAGCCCGAAAATCAGGTGGGCCATATAGTAAAATCTCGTCCATGATGTACTTACCAGCCTTGTTTACGATCCTTCTCTCGATTATCACTCCCACCTTCGGCGGCTCGCTGGACGGACGTTATCTCTTCCTCAGCACGCCGGACGGGGCCCAGACGCAAGGTCGTTCCGGCAACGGCATTCTGATCTTCGACATCGACAACGGACACAAGTTCGTCAGGCGCATCGATATTCCGGTCTTCGAGGAAGGCATTCGCGGCTTCGCCGGAAATCTCAAGAACCATGCGGTCTATTACTCTACAACCAATGCCCGCCTGGGAGCCTTCGACTTGGAAAGCGAAAGAATCATCTGGGAACAGACCTATGAATCGGGCTGTGACCGCTCTTCGATCACCTTGGACGGCAAGAAGATCTATGCCCCTACGGGGCAATGGAATGAGGATGAAGTGGGAGGTTTTCTGGTTATCAATGCTGAGAACGGCGAACTCATCAGACGGATCGATGTCGGGTTCAAGGCCCACAACAGTCTCGTAAGCCTGGACGACCGATATGTCTTCCTCTCAACGATAACCACGTTGACCATGTTCGATACCAGAGACGACAGCATCGTCCGCCAGATCAAGGATGTGGCGGAGAGCGGGATATTTCCCTATACCGTCACCAGCGATAACCGAATTGCATACGTGTGCCTCGGGGCCCACGTCGGCTTCGACGTGGTGGATCTGAGGAAGGGGAAACGCCTGCATCGTGTCTTGGCCAACCCTGCCGACCCGATCGGGCATCGGACGCACGGTGCCGGACTCACCCCCGATGAGACAGAGTTGTGGATCGCCGATCACCGGAGCAAGAGGTTGTTCTACTTTGACGCCACTCAAATGCCTCCCAGACAAATGGGCTATGTGAGTTTGTCCATGGGGGGCCACGGATGGGTGACCCCCAGCCTGGACGGAAGGTATGTCTACGCCCACACGCCTGACGTATTCGACCAGAAGACCAAGAAGCTGGTCGCCACACTGAAAGATCAAAACGGCGCGCCCGTCGTCAGCTCGAAGTTCATCGAGATCCACTTCCGCCGCGGCAAGGTTGTGAAAATGGGAAATGAGTTCGGGCTGGGACGCAAATAGAACATCCGCGTCGTCGGTGTCTCAGTCCCAAAGATCGGAATCGTCGGTGGGTAGTCCGAGGTGACTAATTGCCGGCATCGCCGCGGCGGGGGAGGCGGGCTGTGGCTGCTCCGAAGATCCGACCTGTTTTTCGGGCAGCGGGGCACCTTGAGCTAGATCCGGCCCCAGGAGCGCTGACCCCACTCGAGAAAGAAACCTTGGTCCAATTTCAGGCGTCATCACCTACACCGCAGTCCGTAGATTCCTCCTCCTAGCAAGGAGATTAGCAGCAGGAGCAGTCCCCATTCCGAGAGAGTAGGGATCGTATCCGCTGGAGGTTCGAGCGCAGGTTGCGCCAGTACCTGAGTGTGCGCGGTGGCTGTATTGTTACTGCGGTCTGGGTCGACCTCGTTAGCCGCCACTGCTGCGTCGTTTACCAGGTCCCCCACCGAGTCGGCCTTGACCGTGATGGTCAGGGCCGTCTCCCCACCACTCGCCAGGTCTCCAAGCTCGGCGGTGACGGTGATTGAGATTACCGCAGCCCGTCCGTCGAAGGGCAGCTTACTGAGGTCGGTAGGAACTGCCCTAACAGACCGGGCGGCGGAGTCACTAGCGGATATGAAAGTGACACCTGCGGGGAGCGTATCCGTGAGAGTCACGCCCGTCGCATCATTTGGACCATTGTTGAGGGCGGTGAGGGTGTACGTCAAGGTGTCACCAACAACCACTGGGTCGGGAGAATCCTCTATCGTAATCGATAGATCGGTGGGTCGGCTGGCCCGGATCGTCACGAATACCTCGTCTTCGCTCCCACAGCCCAGGGGGTCCAAGACGGTTAGGACAAGGGCAATAGTTGTGTCCACTGTCACCATCGGTGCCACGAAGGTTAGCGTTTCCCTATTGGTCTGCAGGTTGATGGGAAGGCCTGCCGCGTTTCTGACGGACCACTGGAAGAAAACCCCGGTGACGACGATCCCACCGATCTGCGCAGTCGAGTTGTCTGGATCCGCGCCGCTTCCTATGATCACAACCCTTTCGCCCGAGTTGACAGTTCGATTCGCTCCGGCGTTGGCGGTCGACGGCACGTTTCCGGCTATGGTACAGGGGAGAACGATGGGAGGGGAATCGTCACCTGGAGCTGCCACGGTAACATGGGTGAGGGAGCAGACCGGCATGGCTTCACCGTCGTTGGCACAAAACTGGAAAGTGAGAATCGTGGGCTCAGCAGGAGCGGTGAAGGTCGCCGTGAGTGAACTAGCTCCGTTCAGCTGGATACCGTTGCTCCCGGTGCCTCCCACAAGCGTCCACAAAGTGGTGGTGGAATCACCGTCCGGATCGAAGACTGTTCCTCGAAGGGTCACCGTCTGGCCAGTTTGAACGGTCTGGTTCGATCCCGCGCTGACGGTTGGAGGACGGTTTCCGGCGGATCCGGTACGGGCAAACCAGACTTCTACCAGCACCGAATTAGAGGCGTCGAAAGGTGGGTTGGGACTGGATGCATCAACCCCCAGGCTCACCCGGGCGACCATTGACCTGGGCACATTGAGGGGTAAAGCCTGCCAATTCAGGATGGTGATCGAAGGCCTGGGTCCATTACAACCGAAGCATAGTACGTCCAGATCTCCGATAAGGCTCCGGTTGGCGTGAAAGGTAGTCTGGGGATTCAGGCCGTTGATCTCTGAGGACCCCGGGGCAAAACCTGGATTAACCGTGTCGCCAATCCTGAATTGAACCGCGTTCGCAACCTGGACCGGAATCGGTTTGCTCTGGGTACCCACAAAGCCAGCAGGCACACCCCATCTGCCATTTCCCAGGTCGATGGTGTTGACGGTACCTTCGGGTGTCACTATCTGGACAATAGGACGGGAAAACGCGGAGACTGACACACAGGTCGCCAGCAACGACATTCTTACGAGATTTCGGTAAGAGAAAATGCGCACCCGAGGCGAAGGTTTGCAACCTGGATGCCAAGAATGCCTGACAGGAGCGAGCGGCTGCCAGATGATCTTAACTCGCTGAAGCAGAAAGACTAAGGAATCAGTGGTCTAAAGGTCGAAGGAGCAGGACGGGGTCGCACCGAGTCGACACTCCTATCTTTCTGGATAGGCACACTATCCGAGCGGATAGTCCTGTCGAGGAGGGAGGTTATCGAGATGGACCTCCTGTTGCTGGACGTAGCGGCGGTCTCCAGGCCGCCGTCGCTCGAACCAAAGGCTCGAAGAAAGAGCACCTTCGGCCTGGAGACCGAAGCCACGTTTGGGAATGAAGTTTCAGGTTAGCGCCTTCCCCGGCTGCAGACCGCCGGATCATTCGAAAAAGAAACTTCGGCCGGCGTGGCGGTGGCTTCCAAGCCGCCGTATTCCTTTCGTCGAGCCTTTGGCTCGAAAAACGGCGGCCCGGAGGCCACCGCCACGGTTTTCAGAAAGTTGCTTGGATAATTCTCTATCCAACTACAAATCGTTGGGTTACGCCGTTTCTCTGTCTAAAACAGCAAATGAAGTTTCACCCTAGCCCCGCCACCGGCTGCGCCAGATCGTACAGGAAAGAAACTTCGCGTCAGGGCGTGGCGGCGGTCTCCAAGCCGGAGTGTTGTGTTTCGGCGGCCTGGAGAAGAATCGGCAGCGGAGACGTCTGTCTATCTCTCCGGCAGCCCCGTTCAGGGACGCGATTGCCAGAGTGAACGAAGCGGAAGGGAGTGAAGGTTGGGTGCGTAGGGCACCACGGTTTCACCGGTGTAGAGCACCACTCCCCTTAAGAAGCGCTTGCCCAACTCGTCGGCCAGCTGCCGCAGACTTGTGAAAGCGCGTTGCCCCAGTGTCGCCGCTGCCTTGATCTCAATGCCCACGATCCTCCCCTGACGGTCTTCTAGAATAAGATCCACTTCCCTGCCGGCCGACGTCCGGAAGTGATGAAGGGAGATAGGGGTATGGGCCCACGTGGCCTGCTTCCGCAGTTCCCCTACGGCGAAGCTTTCCAGCAGAGGTCCACCCAGCAGGCGATCCCTGGTCAGCCGCTCCTCACCCAAGCCCAGGAGGTAGGCAGCTAGTCCGGAATCACACAGGTGGACCTTGGGTGAGCGGGTAAGGCGCTTTCCCAGATTGGCAGACCAGGCTGGAAGAAGAGTCAGGAGAAAGGTCGTCTGCAGCAGAGCCAGGTAGCGGTCCAGCGTGGCATACGCCAGGCCGGTCGCGCGGGAGATCTCCGATTTGTTGAGGAGAGCACCGGTCCGTGCCGCCAACAGCGACAATAGGCGAGGGAGCTCTGTCAGACCCCCTATATTGGCCATGTCGCGGATATCTCTTTGAAGAATAGCTGTGATGTAGGACCCAAACCAGGCGCTTCGTCGATCCTCAGCAGATCGCTGGAGAATTTCTGGGAACCCGCCCCGAATGGCAAGCTGCACCGGGTCCACTTGAGAATCCTCTTCTCCGGCTTCTGGCAATTCATCCGAGAAGAGACGATCGATGAAGCCTTCCGCCTGGCCATTCAACTCCCCCTGGGAAAAGGGCCAAAGTGTCAGGATCTCCATCCGTCCAGCCAGGGATTCGGAGATCCTGGGGAGCAGAAGCACATTGGCGGATCCGCTCAGGAGAAAGCGCCCCGGACGGCGGTCGCGATCGACCTCCATCTTGATGGCAGCAAAGAGCTGGGGAGCCTTTTGAACTTCGTCGATGGCGACGAGGCCATCCAGTCCTTTCAGGAAGCCGACGGGATCGGCGATCGCAGCACCCTGTGTTGCCAGATCGTCCAAGCTGAAATAGCGGGCATTCTCGTGTTCCTCAACCAGCGACCGGATCAGTGTAGTCTTTCCCGTCTGACGGGCGCCATTCAGTAACACCACCGGAGTGTCTTCCAGCGCAGACGTCAATCTCCCCTTGATATTTCTTTGATACATAGATTGATATATACCCATTGTGTGGTGAATTTACAAGGAATCCTTTGAAGTCTCGAAAGGCTTCCGGTGTAAGTCCCGTCATCCCAGTCCCAATCAGTCAGACGTCGAGGTTGCCGCTCGGAAGCCATTGGCCTAGTATTTGTGCAGTAGCTCCCGCAAAAGCATCTGGAGGTCCAAACTGCTAGGGCAGACGATTAGTCACTACAAGATCACCGCGAAGCTGGGCGAGGGCGGGATGGGTGCGGTCTATCGGGCCACGGATACCCAACTGGGCCGAGAGGTGGCACTGAAGATCCTGCCGGCGCAGTTCGTCCGGGGTCGGCAGCGGCTGGGGCGGTTTCAGCGGGAAGCCGAGGTCCTGGCTTCTCTCAACCATCCCCACATCAGCATGATCCATGGATTGGAAGAGGAGGGAGAGGTCCGGGCGCTGGTTCTGGAGCTGGTCGAGGGCCCGACGCTGGCGGAGCGGATCGACGAGGGTCCGATTCCGGTGGAAGAGGCTCTCGGAATAGCCCTGGAGATCGCCCAGGCCCTGGAGGCGGCTCATGAAAAGGGGATCATTCACCGAGACCTGAAGCCGTCCAACGTGAAGATCACTCCGGAGGGGACCGTCAAGGTCCTGGACTTCGGTCTGGCCAAGGCGCTGGAGAATGAGGTCGAAAAGCAGGAACTGGCGAACTCACCGACGTTGACGCTGGAGGCTACCCGAGAAGGAATCGTCCTGGGGACGGCGGCCTACGTGAGTCCGGAGCAAGCCCGGGGACGTGAGGTAGATAAGCGGACCGACATCTGGTCCTTCGGTCTGGTCCTCTTCGAGATGCTGACCGGGAAGAGAATGTACGCCGGTAAAAGCTCTAACGAGACCCTGGCCGCCGTCATTCATCAGGAGCCGAGTCTGGAGGAGCTGCCGCAGGATACACCCTGGAAGATCCGAGAGCTGCTGGAGCGATGTCTGAGGATGGACTCCCGGATGCGGCTTCGGGACATCGGTGACGCCCGAATCGCGATTGAGGAGTGTCTGGCCGGCGGCCCGCCGACATCGGAGCAATCACTTGTCGTCCCTGTGGCCACACCTCTCTGGCGACGAGCGGTTCCCTGGATGGCGGTGCCGCTGATGGCAATGTTGGCCTGGTGGGTCCAGGCGGATACGCCAGTACCCCAAAAACCGATGTCACGCTGGGAGCTTCCGGCGGAGAGCGGAGAAAGAGTTTTCTCCGGTTATCGCCACGCGCTCACACTTTCACCCGACGGTACACGGTTGGCGTTTGTCTCCGAGAACCGTGCCGCTGCCCAAGGTTCCAGGTTGAGGATCTATCTTCGGCAATTGGATCAGTGGGGCGCGCAGCCGCTCCAGTCTGACAGGAACTTGGGGCAGCCCTTTTTTTCTCCAGACGGGAGGTGGTTGGGGTTTTGGAGCTTGGGAGAAGAAGGAGCGATACCCAAGCTGAAGAAGATCCCGCTCGAGGAAGGATCGCCTACCACCATCTGCGATTGCCAGGTGCCTTTTGGGGCAAGCTGGGGCTCGGATGGCACCATCGTATTTGCCTGCGTATCGGACGATACGCTCTGGAGGGTGTCTGCTTCAGGGGGGGAACCGGAGCAGTTCACGAAGCTCGACAAAGAAAACAACGAGGTGAGCCATCGACTGCCCCACATGCTGCCAGGGGGTAAGTCAGTGCTCTTCACCGTCTTGCGACACATCATATACCCGGTGGCCTGGAAGAGGGCGCAGATCGCGGTTCAGTCCCTGAAGACAGGTGAACGAAAAACCTTGATCGAGGAAGGATCGGATGCTCGCTACGTTCCCACGGGACATCTGGTCTTTGCTCGCGAAGGAACCCTGATGGCGCTCCCCTTCGACTTGGCCAGCCTGACAGTAACAGGTCGCCCCGTCCCGGTTCTGGAACGTGTGACGCACTCCGTAGACACGCCGTCGGGTAACGGTCAGACTGGGGCCGCTCAGTTCTCCGTTTCCGCTTCCGGAGCGCTGGCGTACGTTGGTGGGCCGCTTTTCCCTAAACGCCAGAAGGGCCTCGTGTGGGTGTACCGTGACGGAACGGTGGAGCCCATAGATATCGAACCCGGTGATTACCAGGGGGTCCGTCTCTCTCCTGATGAATTGAAGGTGGCATTGATCAATCGCACCGACAGAGGGAATATCTGGATCTACGATCTGGAGCGAGCCACCTTCTCCCCTCAAACCTTTGAAGAAACCGATGCCTGGCGTTGGCCGGCGTGGACTCCGGACGGCAAGGGTCTGGCCTTGTCTTCTGATCGGAAGGGTCCAGTCAATCTGTTCCTGAAGCGGCTTGACGGGGATAGTGAATCTGATCATCTGTTCCCCAGCCAGCTACGACAAGATCTGGGTTCGTTCTCACCCGACGGCAGCGAGATCGTTTTTACGCAGTTGAAACCGGAGACGACCTCCTTGGACTTTGACATCTGGATCGGGTCGCTGCAGTCGGGCTTGGCCAAACCCCTCTTGGAATCTCGATTTGATGAGAAGTGGCCAGTGTTCTCACCCAATGGACATTGGTTGGCCTACGGCTCGAATGAGTCGGGAACAAATCAGGTCTACGTGCGATCCTATCCGGGGCTAGGAGGAAAGCAGCAAATCTCGATCGCTGGCGGAGTGTCGCCAACCTGGTCAGGTGATGGAAGCGAACTCTTTTATGTCTCTTCCACGAGCCGGGATGAAGAATGGATATCAAGGATGAATGTGGTTGAGATCACGGTCGAAGAGGGGAGATTGACACCGGGCAAGCCCTTTGCCCTGTTTGAGGGGAGATATGAGGGTACCAATCCGGCTCGCGCCTACGATGTGACAGGGGACGGACAGCGTTTTCTCATGGTTCCTAGGGAATCTCCCGATGAATGGCAGGCAAGGTTCGATCGGTACCTGGCAAACAAGGTGAGCATCGTCCTCAACTGGGCTGAGGAACTGAAGCGTCTGGCTCCCACGGAGAATTGAGATGGGACTCCTATGCTGGAGCTGCCCCTATCAGGACGAAAACCGGAACCCGAACTGGAGCTGGTGGGCCGTGGCATCCTGGGTGACCTGATCTGCGTCGTCTGTGTCCATGTTGACTACAGGCGCCTGAAAAGATGGTGTGGTGAGGTTGTCGACGAAATCCACCCGGAAGCCAGGGCATTTTTCTCCCCGAAGACTCGGTGATCCGATTCGGTCTGAGTCGGCGCTTCAGTCCACTGGTATCAACAACAGTCCAGCCCGGTCGACGTTGCCGTGCCGCCGCCAAGGATCTAGTATGTGTGGGGTAACCCTTCAAATGCATCCTGGAGGTCCGAACTGTTAGGCCAGAAGATCAGCCACTACAAGATCACCACCAAGCTAGGCGAAGGCGGGATGGGTGCCGTTTATCGGGCCACCGATACCCGGCTGGGACGGGAGGTGGCGCTGAAGATCCTGCCTGAGAAGTTCGTCCGAGATCGGCAACGGATGGGACGGTTTCAGCGGGAAGCCGAGGTCCTGGCTTCTCTCAACCATCCCCACATCAGCATGATTCATGGACTGGAGGAGGAGGGAGAGGTCCGGGCGCTGGTACTGGAGCTGGTCGAGGGTCCGACGCTGGCGGAGCGGATCGCCGAGGGTCCGATTCCGGTGGAGGAGGCCCTCCGGATGGCCCTGCAGATCGCCCAGGCGCTTGAGGTGGCGCACGAGCAGGGGATCGTTCGCCGGGACCTGAAACCAGCCAACGTGAAGATTACCCCCGAGGGCAGCGTCAAGGTCCTGGACTTCGGTCTGGCCAAGGCGCTGGAGACTGAGGTCGAAAAGCAGGAACGGGCGAATTCACCGACGCTGACCATGGAGGCAACCCAGGAGGGGATTGTCCTGGGAACGGCGGCCTACATGAGTCCGGAGCAAGCTCGGGGACGTGAGGTCGACAAGCGGACCGACATCTGGTCCTTCGGACTGGTGCTGTTCGAGATGCTGACCGGAAAGGGAATGTACGCCGGGCAGAGCTTCACCGAGACCCTGGCCGCCGTCATTCATCAGGAGCCGAGTCTGGAGGAGCTACCGCCGAAAACACCCAAGAAGATCCAGGAGCTGCTGGCGCGATGTCTGCGCAAAGACCCCAGGATGCGCCTTCGAGACATGGGAGACGCTCGCATCACGATAGACGAGTGTCTAGTAGCGGGCTTCACGAAGCCAGAGGAAGTCCTGGCGTCCCCATCTGCACCACCGCTCTGGCGGCGACTTACTCCGTGGGCGGCGCTGCCGTTGTTGGCCGCCATGGCCTGGTTTGCCAGGCCCGATCTTCCGGTCCCCACCAAGCAGGTGTCACGATTCGACCTGGCTCTGCTCCAGGGCGCGTGGATCCGCCATGGCCACCGCCACGCGCTGTCGCTGTCACCGGATGGGACGAATCTGGCTTTTATTTCCAGGGAGGGGGGTTCCAGGACCCAGATCTATATCCGGTCCTTCGATCGATGGGAGGCGATTCCTGTCCCAGATGATGAGCACGTATTCCAGCCCTTCTTTTCTCCGGACGGGAAGAGAATCGGATTTGCCTGGACGCCCAATGGGCGAGACCTGAAGCTCAAGACGTACTCCCTCGACGGAGGATCGATCACCACTATTTGTGACTGTACACGGCCCTACGGTGCGAGCTGGGGCTCCGATGACAGTATCGTCTTCTCTTGTGACTGGAAGGGCGGTTTGTGGCGAGTCCCTGCCTCAGGCGGAGAGCCGGAGCAGGTCACCCAGTTGGACACAGACGCGGGAGAAGTAAGCCATCGGTTGCCCCATCTTCTTCCTGGTTCAAAGGAAGTCCTGTATACGGTGATGCGGAATAGCGAACACGATTGGGACCAGACGCAGATCGTGCTTCAGTCTCTGGAGTCAGGAGAACGGAGGGTTCTGGTCGAAGGAGGATCAGATGCTCGCTTTGTGCCTACTGGACATCTTGTCTTCGCCAGGGAGGGGACGCTCTGGGCGGCCGCCTTCGACCTGGCCAGCCTAACGGTCATCGGGCCCGAGATTCCGGTGTTGGAAGGCGTGAGCCATGGCGTCAACACCGGTCATACCGACAGGGAGACCGGCGCCGCGCAATTTGCCTTTTCTGAGTCCGGTTCCCTGGCCTATATCGCCGGCTCGGTCTTTCCCGAGAGCCAGAATCAACTGGTTTGGGTGAATTGCGATGGAGAGGTCGAGCCCGTCAACTCCGATCGGGGAGCAATCTCTCGTCCCTTCCTCTCCCCCGATCGCTCCACCATTGCCTTCAAAAAGGGGCTCGACATTTGGACCTACGATCTGACTCGCAATACTTCCTCTAGACAGACCTTTCGATCGGTTCAAGCCTTCGTGATCTGGTCGCCGGATGGCAAAGGCATTACCTTCGACTCTGCTCGGACCGGTGTCCGGAACCTGTTTCACAACGATATCGATAGCGGTGCCGAGCCCAGACAGTTGTTTCCCAGCGAGTATCAACAATTCCCCGGTGCCTGGTCCCCAGACGGAAAGGAGTTGGCCTTTGTTCAGGTAAGCCCGGATACACAGTTGGATGTCTGGATCTTGTCGTTGGACAAATCACGCCCACCTGCGCCTCTCCTTGACTCTCCCTTTAAGGAAGAGCATCCCGCCTTTTCTCCGAGTGGTCGCTGGCTGGCCTACGTGTCCGATGAAGCTGACCGGACAGACGTTTATGTTCAGCCCTACCCAGAGGGTCCAAAGAGGGTTATTTCGCCAAAGGGAGGTCAGTCCCCAGCCTGATCAAAAAACGGAAAAGAGCTGTTCTATCGTGAGCTGGATGGAATGATGATGTCGGTCGAGATCACGATCAATGAGGGTGGGCTGAGACCGGGGAAGCCAGTGCCTCTGTTCGACGCGGGAAGTTACAATAGAAGCTACCCTCTCCGAAGTTACGATGTGACACCGGACGGACAGCGCTTCTTGATGGTAAAGCTGATGGAGCGTGGCGAGCGTGAGGCAATCAGAAACAAGGACTACTTCGGAAACAGGGTAAGCATCGTCCTCAACTGGTTCGAAGAGCTCAAGCGCACGGTGCCCACAAACTGATCCTCCAAGGTCTGATTCCTTCCGCTGTGCTGCTCATGCTGCCGACGCCTCTGCAAGCTTCATCACGACTCAAAACGAAAACCGGAAGCCGAACTGGAGCTGGCGGGCGGTTGCCGCTCTCAGAACCCGACCTGCCGCGCCGCTGGCCATGTTACCGACGGGCGCGTGGAAGATGGTGTGGTTGAAGGCGTTGAAGAAGTCCACCCGGAAGTCCAGGGTCTTCTCCTCACCGAGGGCAAACTGCTTGTGCAGGGAAAGGTCCACTACCGGGACACCGTCACCGCGGAGGGGTGCGTTCGCCGAGTTTCCCAGCGCCCTGCGGGCTGCCTCGTGGCAGATCTCGGTGCCCTGACAGAGACTGCTGTCGTAGACCGGTGGCACGAAGGCATTGGTATCGAACCAACGGTCGACACTGCGCTCATCTTCTCCGAGGTAGCCATCACCGATCCGGTCCATGAGCAGGCTTCTGCGACGGCCCTGGTTCCACGGGTCGCGACCATAATCGATCCAGTAGGTGGAACCGGTAGTCAGCGTGGCGATGCCAGTTGCTTCCCAACCGCCCAGAAGCGTCTGCGTCATCCCTCTCGCACTGCGGAAAAACGGTAGTTTCCAGATGGTGGAGTTGTAGAAGGTCTGCGATCGATCGTGGGGCATGGGCGATTTGAAGGCGTGTCGCTCATATTCCCGCCCACTGCCCCAGGTCCCCCACTCCCCTGCGTAGTTGAGGGCCATTGCCTTGGCCCAGGTATAACCCGTGGACATGGCCAGACCTTCCTGAAAGCGTCGCTCCAGCTTCACCTGCAGCGAGTTGTAGTACATGTTCCCGTCCGGGCGCAGCATGGCCTGGGGCTGAAGCTGGGGGTAGGGTCTTCGGGCCTGCTGTCCCGACCAACTGCGCTCTCGGTTGTCCCCGGAGATCCAGGGACGGGGCGCTGCCGTGATGGGGTCACTGGTCAAAGTCGCCGTACCTCCGCCCTGCAGAGGAGCAATGTACCCCTCAGGCATGGCCATGTTGTAGGCTCTGTAATTCCGGATGTGGCGACCCTGGTTCCCGGTGTACCCGACCTCCAGCTTGGTGGCTCGGAAGATCTCGTGCTGAATCGAGAGGTTGAAGGAGTAGACCTGACCCTCTTCCCAGTCCAGCTCGGAGTGGTAACAGGTCCGGTGCTCACCCAATTGAGACTGAGCCGGCAGATCCAGTCGCCGGCCCAGGGTCATGTTCGGTGTCTCTGTCCCTCTCGGACGGAAGCCGCGTACCCTACCCAGCGCGGGAGCCATGAGCCTCATCTTGGTAACGCCGAAGTCCTGGTCATAGGTCAGGCCGGTACCGAAGCGAAGGACGGTCCGGTTGCTCCCGAACATCCTCCAGGCCAGGCCAAGGCGAGGCGCAAAGTAGCCCCACTTGGCCTGGTGGCAGCCTCGGCGGTCCAGATTTTGGAATGGCACGGCCAGGCCGTCCGGTCCCTGCCACTGAGGAATGTCGAAGTCCCGAGGCATCAGCTGTACCGGATCGATCCGGCCCTGACCCTGGGAGTAGTCGATAGCACAGTAATAGTAGTCGGTGGCGAAGTTGCCATCCGCTGATCCTTCATAGGTGGGAGGGCGGGGCTGCTCCCATCTCAGGCCCAGGTTCAGGGTCAGGTTCGGGCCAATCCTCCA
The DNA here is from genome assembly GCA_047514575.1 of Acidobacteriota bacterium. GTDB lineage: Bacteria > Acidobacteriota > UBA6911 > RPQK01 > JAJDTT01 > CAUZIZ01. The sequence continues at coordinate 14,644 of JAKZYH010000488.1, forward strand.
GTCGTCGTTGACGAACCAGTTGTAGTGGGACTGGTTGAAACGGGAAAAGAAACCGCCCAGACCCAGGGTGTTTCCCTGTGATGTTGAAGGCAGACCCAGAACCAGGTCAGCCCAGGGTTCTCCAAAGCTAGCGCCGGTAATGCCTCCCTCGGAGTTGCGGAGGATCTGTCCAGTGGCGAAGCCGTCCAGGGAGTCGGAGCCGCTCCTAGCCGCCGCCCGGTGGTCGACGTCCAGGTTTCGGCTGTGTTCGAAACCCAACTTCAGGTAATGCTTGCCCTGTCGCCAGGATACCGAGTACTTGAAGCCCAGACCCCAGTCGCTCAGTCGATTGTTGTTCTCTGTGAGCCAGCGAGCATATCCCTGGGGTTGAATACCAGGATGCCCGCCGGGGCCGCGGCTGCCATCCGGGTAGTACAAAGGAAAGAGGTCCGCATCGTCGTAGCCGAGTTCCTGGGCCCAGTTCGTGTCCTCGAGTGGCTGATTCGGTGTCCAGCGGCTCCGCCAGAGAGAGACGTTCAGCTCGGCCACGAGGCTCGGGCCAATCGAGTTCACCCAGCCGACCGCACTCTGCCAGCCCCGGTCCAACTCGCTGAAACGGCGCAGCATTCCGTGAAGCTCCGATCCGGGATAGCCGATCTCGTTGCTCCTGTGACGAATACTGGGTGCGTTCTGCTAGCTGAAGCGGCCGAAGAGGGTATCTCCGCCTGCGAAGTGATGGTCCCCTCGGATGGAGTACTTGTTGGTATGACTGTTGGTGGTATTCGGGAAGTTGTAGTTGCGTGCCGTGACGCCGGGTACGTTGGGCTCCGGAGGCGGCAGAAGCTCCATCGATTTCCGGTAGACCGGGTGCCATCGGCTCTGGGGGATCTGGTTTCCTGCGAAAGGAGCGCGCTGCCCATCGATGACATTGAAGGGGTCGTAGAGTTGGGGAATCGGACCGAAGGCACCCGCCCCGGAAAAGTCTCCGTTGCGCATGGCGAGTGAGGGTACAGTGGTAAACTCCGGACGCTCGAGATCGTCGATGAAGCGCTCATAATGAGCGTGGAAGAAAGTCCGATCCTGTACGATCGGACCTCCGACGGAACCGCCAAAGATCTTGTAGTTGACGGGAAGCTTCTCGCCTCCCAGCTTGTTGGTGAAGAAGTTGGAGGCGTCGAAGCGGGTGTCCCGAAAGTAATACCAGCCGTGACCATGGTAGTCATTGGTCCCGCTCTTGGATAGCATGCTGATCACGGCTCCGGCCACCCGGCCGTACTCGGCCGAGTAGTTGTTGGTGATGACCTTGAACTCCTGCACTGTCTCGGGGGTCGCGTGGACCGCCGGGCGCTGGGTGACGTATCCCTGGTTGTTCGATCCGTCCAACGTGATCTGGTTGGAGTGGGAGTAGAGACCATTGAACGAGGGGTAGCCGCCACCGTAAAGCGACATTGTGGTTGGATCCCCGATTTCCTGAGCCCTTTCCTGCGTGGCACCCGTCGTCAGATAGGCCAGCTTGACCAGATCCCGGCCCCAGATAGGCCAGCTTGACCAGATCCCGGCCCCGAAGGGGAAGGTCCAGGATCTTCTGCTCATCGACCACCGCCCCCACTTCGGCGTTGTCGGTGTCGAGGATGGGCGACTGTCCCAGGACGGTTACTTCCTCCTCGATGTCCCCGGGCTCCATCACGAAATCCACCCGACCTACCTGAGAGACCTCCAGGCGGAGGTCCCCGGAGACGTGGGTCTTGAAGCCGGGCAATTCTGCTTTTGTCTCGTAGGAACCCGGTTTTAACTTGTCGATGAGGTAGTCACCCCGGTCATCGGTGACTGCCAAGCGGAAGACGTTGGTAGCTGTGGAGGTAGCGCTGACCTCCACGCCAGGGACCACGGCTCCCGTCTGATCCCGGACCGTGCCCACCAGGCGGGCATAGGTGCTGGACTGGCCATAGGCCGTCGGCTGAATCGTCAGCAAAAAGATCAATATCGCCGCTGAAACAGACAGCGTCCTCAGCAGCTGACTTGTCGTCTTGCACAGAATCCGTCCACTCGTAGGTTCTGCGGCTACGGCCATCGAATCGAGCATGCGCAACATCTCTGCCACTCCTTCCGACCGGTCGAGCTCTTCTGATTCTTTGTTATCTCTGAGCACAAGATCTCCGATCCGCTCCTCGGATGAGGATAGCGTCAGTGGAGCTATCGCCCTCTCTGCTACTCGTGTGACTTATGCTAGTCGTTCGGTCAACCCTCGTCCACTTCCCCCTCGGGCGAGGCCTGACGCCTGGAACTCTTCCCACATCCGACGGTTGCAATAGACATGCCAAAGTCTGTCGAGCGGACACACTAACCTCCAGGTTAGAGCTTAACTTGTTGACCCGATTGAAGAACGCGCCTGCTGGATAGAACGACGCCAAAATGGAAAAAAGACCGAGGCTCTATCCTTCGGGATAGTGCGCCTATCCGATCGGATAGGCTGCTCGATCTACCTGGGAAGCCGCCGAAACCAATCTTGAACCTCGGGATCGATCCGTACCGTGATCGGAGTCTTGTCTGGACGGATGAAGTTGTGGAAAACTCGTCAGGCTCGGCGAAACTGATCTCCGGCGGGACTCGGTCGACGAGCCCGAATAGGGCGGCCACTGACAAGGAGACGTGAAGATGATGAACTACGGCAACTTTTCGATATTGGTAGGCCTAACGCTTTCTTGCGCCATGCTCTTCGGCTGCGCCGAGAAACCGAATCGGGCGCAGCGCTTTGGATCCGTCATCGGGATCGAGCGTGAGCACATTGAGGAGTATAAACGTCTCCATGCCGAAGCTTGGCCCGGCGTGCTGAAGATAATCAAGGAGTGCAACATCCAACATTTTTCCATCTACCTTACCGAGCTCGATGACGGAAAATACTATCTATTCAGCCATTTTGAATATACCGGCGACGATTTCGAGGGAGACATGGAGAAGATGAAAGCCGATCCGACGACCCAGCGTTGGTGGAAACAAACCGACCCACTTCAGACTCCAGTGTCGACCCGCAAGGAAGATGAGTGGTGGCATAGGATGGAGGAGGTTTTCCATCAGGAGTAGGCTAGCGTTTGCGAGGAGCCTTGAGAATCAGTCCCTTTCACCCCAACTGGCCCAGATTGGTTGCTTGGAGTGAAGCGCAAGGAGACATCAAGCAGGGTGAAAACCTGGCACACCAGCCAACGGTGGTCAAAACCTGCTCCAACAACGGAAGCCGACGAGGCTGGGGCAAACGCCATCGCCCGGAGATCACCGGCGGTTCCCACATATGCCGTTTGCGCTTTTCGGGTGGCGGCTGTCGTGATCACGACGGACCCGGCTAGCAGGTGCTAGGCCGTCTGATTTGACAATGCCCGTCGGGGGGTAGTTACCCTACCGAATGGTAGGGAAGACTGAGTCCTGGGTACAAGAATGTGTGCTCATTTCCCGCCTCCCCAGGCCCGCAACGCGAGACTGGCCAGGGTCCCTACCAGCAAGTTTACGGCAAGGGCAACGGGCGCAATCCAGATGAAGCTGATGGGGTCGTTCCCGGTGGCCGCATTCATCCCGAAGATGGGGCCGGAAAAAGCAATGGTTACAGCTGTGGCGATGCCACTGACGGCTCCTGCCAGCACCCCTACCGGCGTAGCGAAAGGTACAAAGAGGGCAAAGACGAACAAGGCGAAAAGGGGGGTTACCAGCAACGAGGCCTTCTCGCCCACCGCCCAGATGTTCCCGGGCACCCGCTCCAGGAGGGAACTGCCCAAGACAACTATGACGCCGATGCCGAGGGCCAAGGCTTTCGCCAGGCGGGTGCGACCCGACGCGGTGGGCGGTTGTCGCCCGAAGCGCTCCAGGAAGTCCTTATTGACGACGGCGGTGATGGAGTTCACCCCCGAATCGATGCTGGACATTCCAGCCGCAAAGATGGCGACGATCACCAGGCCTGCGGCCCCGGGGGGAAGCAGAAAAGCGATGAAATAGGGGAACACCTTATCCGCGTTCTGATCTGTATCAATGCCAAGCGGCAGGAGCTCGGAATACTCCTGGAAGAACCCCAGCAGGGCAAAACCCGCAGTCCACAGAGTGAGCACGACCACAACATTGGCTACCTGGCTCGCCAGCAGTGAGATTCGGGCAGCCTTGACGTCCGTGGTGGCCATGAATCGCTGAATCATCGTCTGGTTGCTGCCAGAAGCGGAGACGGATAGTACGGTCGAGTAGAGAATGGCTCCCAGGATGCTCATTCGTACCGACGGGTCGAAGCTGAACAGAGGTTGTTCATCCCAGTGAGGCTGCCAGAAGGTGGGAAGCCAACCCACACCACCCATCCGATAGGTCGCGACTGTGATGACCATCCAGGCACCTGCCAGCATGAGAAGTGCCTGGAGAGTGTCGGTGATGACGACCGCCCTAAAGCCGCCCATGGAAGTGTAGGTTACGGCGACGAGCCCCGTCAGGAAGGTAATCCAGGGTATCGACGACTCGTCCAGGCCGAGAATGATGCTCATCGCTTTGGCCGTTAGGTAGAGCAGCATCGACATGGAGATCAGCTGAAGCGCAAGAAACATGACTCCACCCAGTAGCCGAATGCCAAGACCCAACCGGGCTTCCAGAAGCTCATAGGCACTGGTCACGCGGTTGTGCATGAATACCGGGATGAACACGTAAGCCACGATCACGAAGGTGATGGGGAGAGAAAGAAGATTGGCCATTCCGGCGGGCCCGTTGCCAACGGCTTCACCGGACACGGAAAGGTAGGAGATAGTGCTCAAGGCGGTGGCAAACATGGAGCATCCGACCAGGGTGGGACGCATCCGTCCACTACCAGTGAAGTATTCCTGCAGCGTCGTCTGGCGTTGCCCGTAGTAGTAGCCCAGAGCGAGGGTCGCCACACCGTAGAGGACAATGATGGCCCAGTCGATGAGGGCTAGTCCGTATCCGGAGGTCTTATCAGGCACGCCGACTCCGGGGTATCGTCATCACCCACCGGCTCGAGAAGACGGGGAAAGAAGGCTTACCAAGAGTCCACAAAGGCTCGCCTAAATCTAGCCAAAAATATTTGAAGTTTTGATCTCCACCGATCGGACGCGAAACGGTCGGCAGCATCGTAACCCTTTCTAGGAGGCCGCTTCAGCGGCCTGGCGCGAAGCGTATTAGACCCGGTGTTTACGCCGGGGTCAGCCG
>JAKZYH010000489.1:0-2510 GCA_047514575.1 Acidobacteriota bacterium
GGTGCGACCTTCACTTCGTGATAATGGATTCCAGGAGTATCGGGCTGCAGCCGAATCGGGTTAGCGTAGGTGATGAAATGGACCTGATGGCCTCGAAGGGCCAGTTCCATACCCAGTTCGGTGGCGACGATGCCACTCCCCCCATAGGTGGGGTGACAGGTAATCCCGATTCTCACGTTTCTCGTTCCTCGTTCCTCGTTTCTCGTTTGTTTACTTCGCTCACTGCGCTGCCTCCGTTCGTTGAAACTTTGCCCTCAACGACACTGTTCTGAAGAAACGGGCGTCGGGCGCGACATCTTCCGGTTACAGTTCAAGGTTAAGAGTTTATGCTCTCAGGTTCAAAGTTCGAGGAACGCACAACGAGAAACGTAGAACTTCCATGATCGGTTCATTAAAATGATTCATCCTCAAGGATGAAAGGAAGCCAGGTGGCTGACATCGATTTGAAAGCACATGGGATCAGCGTAGAAACGATCCTTCGGAACCCCTCCCCGGCCAGGCTTTACGAAGAAGCGCTGCGGCACGAAGCTGACACCGCGGTGGTTTCGACTGGTGCTCTGGTGGCCCTTTCCGGGGCTAAGGCGGGACGCTCTCCTGCAGACAAGAGAATTGTCCGAACTCCGGCCACGGAAGGAGACGTCTGGTGGGGCAGCATCAATATCCCTCTTTCGGAAGACTCATTCGACTCGAACAGGGAACTGGCGATTGGCTATCTGAACAGCCGCAGGCGACTCTTTGTCATCGACGGCTTTGCCGGTTGGGATCCCGAGTACCAGATCAAGGTCAGGATCATCTGTGAGCGCGCCTACCACGCGCTGTTCATGCACAACATGCTGATCCGTCCCACCCCCGAGGAACTGGAAGACTTTCGGGAACCGGACGCAGTCATTTACAACGCAGGGCGATCTCCTGCCAGTCCTGACATCGAGGGGGTCTCATCCAGCACCAGTATTGCGTTACATCTGGACCGGGGCGAGTTCGTAATTCTGGGAACCGAGTACGCAGGTGAGATGAAGAAGGGTGTTTTCACACTGATGAATTACCTGATGCCCGGACGAAATATTCTCTCCATGCATTGTTCCGCCAACCAGAGTGAGAACGGCCAGGTGTCTCTTTTCTTTGGCCTTTCAGGCACGGGTAAGACGACTCTTTCGGCCGACCCCAATCGGGCCCTGATCGGAGACGACGAGCACTGTTGGACTGGCCATGGGATTTTCAATATCGAAGGCGGCTGCTATGCCAAAGTCATCGATCTGTCCGCCGAGTTCGAACCCGAAATCTACGGCGCCATCCGCTTCGGAGCGGTGCTGGAGAATGTCGTCTTCGATCCGGACTCGCGGCAAGTGGATTACGGGGACACGTCGATCACGACCAACACAAGGGGATCCTATCCTATCGAGTTCGTTCCCAATGCCAAGATTCCCTGCCGGTCAGGCCATCCTTCCAATATCATCTTTCTGACTTGCGATGCCTTTGGGGTTCTTCCTCCCGTCAGTCGCTTGACGCCGGAACAGGCCATGTATCATTTCATCAGCGGCTATACGGCGAAAGTGGCTGGAACCGAGGTCGGAGTGACTGACCCTGAAGCGACATTCTCGGCTTGTTTTGGAGCTCCGTTTCTGGTCTGGCATCCGGGTCGCTATGCTGAGATGCTGGCCGAGCGGATCAAGACACATGGAGTGAAGATCTGGCTGGTGAACACGGGCTGGACCGGAGGGTCCTTCGGCACAGGCCACCGAATCAGCCTTCCTCATACACGTGCCATTGTGGACGCCATTCATCTGGGTCAACTGGATGAAGTTGACTACCAGACCGACCCCATTTTCGGTCTTTCCTTCCCCGCCAGTTGTCCACGGGTACCCAGTGAGGTCCTGAATCCCAGCCGCACCTGGTCTGATCCGGCAGTCCATTCGGAAGAAGCGGCCCGGCTGGCGCGAAGGTTTCTGGAGAACTTCTCCGCCTACGAGTCGGGAGCTGGCCGGGAAGTCGTGGAGGCGGGACCAACTGTTTGAACGGCCTTCGGGGGCAGCCCCATTCCCTTCTCTGTCTCACCGCCCCAGGATCCGATTCCTCCCTCCAGATTCAAGAGACTTGTGTAACCCTTCTCCTGGCTCAGAAACCGACAGGCAGCTCGGGAGCGACTTCCCGAGGCACAGTACACGATCACGGTCGTGTCAGATGGGACCTCCTGCCAGCGCTGTTCGATCTGGTTGACCGGCACCAGCCTGGCAGCAACCAGGTGCCCGGCGGCGTACTCGTGTGGCTCCCGCACATCCACAGCCAGGGCCTCGTTTCGGGCAATCAGCTCTTGAGCGCCACTCGCGTCGATATCGTCAAACAGACGATCTTCCAGGATCTGTTCATCGGTCAGCCGGCGACCTTGCGAGGCCAGGGCTACAAATCTGCCGAGGACAGCCATTCTCTGCCCCAGGCGCTCCTCTACCCCCTTGATCTGGGAACTCCGGTAGAGACTCTCTCCATCGAGCTTCCCGACACGCCCACGTATACCC
>JAKZYH010000490.1:0-5987 GCA_047514575.1 Acidobacteriota bacterium
GTCTACATCCGAACGACTCGCCCCAAGACGCCCATTCTCTATTCGAACGATGATGAGTTTACCGTCGGCGGATCCCAAGTCGTCCGCTCCAGCCCAGGCGACCAGGCCACGATCGTAGCCGCAGGAATCACCCTGCACGAGGCGCTGACTGCCTACGAGGAGCTCCTTGACCAGGGCATCCCTGTGCGAGTGATCGATCTGTACAGCATCAAACCGGTCGACGGCACCACCCTCAGGCAGGCCGTCCAGGAGACCGGCGCTGTGGTTACGGTCGAGGATCACTACCAGGAAGGGGGCCTGGGTGATGCCGTCCTGGACGCACTGGCAGGGGAACAGACCAGGTTTCGCAAGCTTGCGGTCAGCAAGCTCTCCCGCTCGGGCAGCTCAGGCGAGCTCATGGAGATGCAGGGCATTAGCGCCAAAGCAATTCGACAGGCAGTTGAAGAGCTTCTAGCCTGACCTGGAACTTCGAGAATTCGTCGCACGTCGGAACGTCCGAGGGTCGCACGTCGGAACGTCCGAGGGTCGCACGTCTCTACTCCGAACAGGCCGGAGATGCAAGGAGCAGTTTTTCCCTCGAATGGGGTCAGCACTCTCCGGGGGCAGGACTGACCCGGACACAGAAATCGCTGCGGCAGAAACTGATCCATCGCAGAATCGGACCGTGCCGTCACTGCCTCTTGATCACGATCACCGTCCGGTCGTCTGCTTGTCTCACGCCCTCGCTGAACTCTCCTAGATCTCGAACGATGACGTCAAAAATCTCTCGAGATGTCCGCCCACAAACACGACCAACCAACTGCTTCAATCTTTCACTCCCATAGTCCTGGCCTTGAAGATTCTCAGCCTCGATGATGCCATCCGTGTAGCAGAGCAGAACATCATCCACTTCCATGTGGACTTCCCCCACCTCATGATCCACGGGCGGAAAGCGGAAGGCTCCCAGGACGAATCCCCCGGTATCGAGCGAGACGATCCCGCCCTTCTGGAAAAGGACTGGACTGTGGTGGCCGGCGTTGGTATAGCGTAACGTGCCGTCCAGCTGAAGCTCACCGTAGAAGGCAGTGATGAACTGATTGGGCTGGGAAGACCAGAACATTCGGCGGTTGATCTTGGAGAACAGAAGCTGGGTAGTGTCCTGGGCGTAGTGGGATTCAAAGGAGATGGCCGTATAGAGGGCGGTGTTGAAGTCTCGAATGAGCATGGCCGCTACCAGCCCATGTCCGGCGGCATCAGCAATCACTAGTCCCATTCGTCCTTGCAGGCCAAAACGACCTTCGAGATCAACGAAGTCGTAGTAGTCGCCTCCCACCACCGCGGTGGGCAGGGTCATCCCGAAGATGTCGTAGTTGCCGAAAACAGTCAGTCGCTCCGGGTCGGGCATGATATGTCGCTGCATCTCGGCCAACGACACAAACTCATCTTGGATCTCCGCAAGGTCCATCCCGGCGATTCTGGTGAGCTCTTCCTGGGCAGACGGCTTCCGCATACAACCAACCCGTACCCCTCGGCTAGAGAAACCGCTCCACGATCTCGGCGGACGCTGCCTCTCCAGCGGAGAGCTCGACCCGGCAGCGGTTCCCTGCAGATGCAAACCCTCGCTTCAAGTAGGCAAAGGCGATTGGGCAGTCCAGTCGGGGCGAGAGAACGGCGCTGGTGACGCTGCCGATTTCCTTTCCTTCCTCACTGAGCACGCGAGCTCCCCGAACCGGAAGTGAGCCGTCGTGAAGCTTCAATCCCATCAGAAGATTATTGACGCCTCCAATATGGGTGGCCTTGGCCACTACTTCCTGACCCAGATAACAGCCCTTGGTGAGGCTGATCGCGTTATCCAGACGCGCTTCCATCGGATATCGGGTCTCGTCCATATCGACGCCAAACCTGGGAATCCAAGTCTCAGTTCGAAGCACGTTCCAGGCTTCTACCTTGAGCTCCTGTATGCCCCGGGCGCCTCCCTTCTCCGTGATGGCGGCACGCAACTCGGATGCCATCTCGGCCGGACACATTACTTCGAAACCCTCTTCGGCAAGGTCGGGACGCCGAATCAGCCAGACCTCTCCGTCCCCCTGGCTAACCTGTTGGATCTCAAAGACTTCTCGGGGAAGGGCTTCACCGAACAGATCTCGCAGCAGTTGGGGTGACCTGGGGCCCTGTAGGGAAAAATGGCCGTATCCCGCCGAAACATCGGACAAGTTGACCTCTTCCATGATGATGTACTTTTCCAACTCGGCCAGAGTCTTGCCTAAGAGCGAACGATCTATGTCCAGCAGGAGAAATTCTGGAAAACGATAGTAGAAAAAATCGGAGACGATTTTGCCACGCGCCGTCAGAAAGGTTCCGTAGCGCCCCGAGTATTCAGCAAGACCCTCCACCTCGTTGCTGATCATCGAGTGGAGAAAGGAAACTCGGTCGGGTCCGGTGACTTCGATTTTTCCGCGATCTGACAGATCGTTCAGAGCAACGGCATGAAGCACAGCATCGTATTGGGAGAGCGTCGCCGTATCCATGAGGTCCTATGCCAGCGTTTCTCCAGGAGCCATCTCCAGAACCTGAGTTCCGATATCCCGGGTCAGTTCCCGCAGCTCTTCCGGAGTCCCCTTCAACAGAGGAAAGGTGCCGTAGTGCATCGGGATCACCTTCTTGGCGTTCATGAGACGACAGGCGTAGGCTGCTTCCTTCGGATCCATGGTGAAATGGTCTCCGATTGGGAAAAAGATGAGCTCGGGCTGATACAGTTCCGCAATGATCTTCATGTCGCCGAAAACACAGGTGTCTCCGGCATGGTAGATTCGAAAGCCGTTCTCGAACTCGAGCACGTAGCCCGCCGCCTCTCCCCCATAGACGATGGAGCCGTCGTCGTCCTGAATACCGCTGCTGTGATGTGCATCCACCATGGTGACACGCAGATCGTTGATTTGCTGGGTACCGCCCTTGTTCATGGAGTTGACGTTCTCGACGCCCTTGCCTTCCAACCAGGCCCCAATCTCGAGGTTGCAGCCGATCTGAGGCTGGTGTTGCCTGGCCAGAGCCACCGCATCCTGGATGTGGTCGAAGTGTCCGTGAGTGATCAGCATCGTGTTTATCGAATCGATCTTCTTGAGCTCAGGGGGACAAGCAGGATTTCCCTCTACCCAGGGATCGATCAGCAGCTTATTGCCCCCAGGAGTGGTAAACAAGAACGTGGAATGTCCGAAATACTGGATGGTCACATCTCGAAGTAGTGTCATGATTCCTTGCCTCTCCTTTCCTAGCACCAATATACTCGACCTTCCCAATCCAGTAAATTGTCCTGAGAACTCATGACCAAACTACTCCTCTGGGGAGCCGTTATTGTCGGCGGACTGATCTTCCTCAAACTCTTCGTGCTTTATCTGGAGCCTCATGTTGCCTTCTTTCCGATGCGCGGAGAGCATCAGACACCCGATGATGTGGGGATTGCGTTCGATGCAGTTTCCTTGAAGACCGACGACGGAGAAACGATCCATTCCTGGCTCTTGAAACATCCTCATCCACGAGCAGAGGTTCTTTTCTTTCACGGAAACGGCGGGAACCTGTCCGTTTATCTAGGACTGATTGCGGAGATGCACCACAGATCCTTGACAGTCTTTATCTTCGACTATCGCGGCTACGGTCGAAGCAGCGGATCACCCAGCGAGAGAGGGCTGTACCAGGACACCAGAGCCGCCGTCGACCACTTCTGGGAACACTGCCATGCCCCGAATGCCACGGTAATCTATTGGGGAAGATCGCTGGGTGGAGTGACGGCGTCCTATGCCAGCACACTACGACAACCCGACGGTCTTATCCTGGAGTCTACCTTCCCTGACAAGACCTCTCTGGCCAAGCACTATCCGGTGCTGGGCGTCCTCAGTTTCCTTTCGCGCTATCGCTTCCCCACCGTCGAGTTTCTCGAAGACCTCTCCTGTCCGGCGCTCGTGATCCACGGCGACGAGGACGAGATCGTCCCTTTCCCGCTCGGAGAGAAGGTATTCCAAGAACTCCGGGGTGAAAAGGGCTTCTACCGGATTTCGGGAGCACGCCACAACGACACCCACAAGTTTGATCCAGAGCCCTACTGGCGTCGCGTGGTGGACTTCATGGAAGGTGTCAAGAGTGGATAAGATCCACCTCCGCGAGATCTCGTGTCGGGCACACATCGGCGTCACCGAGGAAGAGCAGGCAGTCGCCCAGAGAATTCTGCTGGACCTGATTCTACACCTGGACCTGGAGGCAGCCGCACAAACCGATGACCTGGAGCAGACGGTGGACTATCGGCAGCTCGTCGAAGAGGTTCGCGAGACAGTCGGCCGCAGCAGTTATTGCCTCCTTGAAGCGCTGGTCGGGGAAGTCTGCAACACCGTGCTCCGAGACGATAGGATTTCGTTGGTCGAGGTGAAGGCCTATAAGTTCCCAGAGGTTCTGAAGGGAGCACTCAAGGATGTGGCTGTCGAGATGACCCGTCGGGCAGGAACCTAAGGCAAATTCAATACTAGGTTCCCCTACTTTCCCGAGCTGAAACTCGATCGAGAATGGATTGCAGCTATGAGGTCACTGAGACATGATCTACGCCGCAGGCGTTAGTCGTGTAACCCATGTGCCCGGGAGATATCGTTACCTATGAATCGGGAGCTGCAGACCGGAAACGAATTAGCAGTAACGCTTTCAGCGTAGAAAAGGCGGGGCGAACAGAAACCCAGCGTAGCTCGGTTCGCATTGCAACCCTGGACTACGCGCACCAACACCGTCGGCGTAGACACTACGCCTGAAGTCCGGCGGAGTTTTCCTCCTGGGTGTTCCAGAGCGGCAGGGGGCGAGAGTAGAGAGCAAGGTTATGCACACTTTTTTTATCCAAACTGTTCTTTTTTCGCATGTACTTTGTTTCAGCGGTATTGTCCTTGGCCAAGCGGTCACTCCTGAATCCAAAGGGGACCTCGCCCTCTTCGACGGGCGCAGCTTCGAAGGCTGGGAAGGCGATCTCCGGTGGTTCCGGATCGAGAACGAAGCAATCGTTGGCGGCTCTCTCTCCCAGAAGATCCCGCGCAATGAATTTCTCTGCACCCAAAGGGAATTCAGGGATTTCGAGCTGAAACTCGACGTGAAACTTGAGGCAGGCAAAGGCAACGCCGGCATCCAAATTCGCAGCCGCCGTATTCCCAACCATCACGAAGTAATTGGCTATCAGGCGGACATGGGACAGGTCTACTGGGGAGCCCTCTACGACGAATACCGGCGCCGAGAAGTCCTCGCTCAACCTGATCCGGAGGAACTGAAGTGGATTCTGAAACAGGACGACTGGAACAACTATCGCATCCGCGCAGAAAGAAACCGAGTTCAGCTCTGGCTCAATGGGCACCCCACCGTCGACTATCTGGAGAAGGAACCCCACATCGAGCAGAAAGGCGTGATCTGTCTGCAGATTCACAGCGGGCCACCGAGCGAAGCCTGGTACCGCGATATCGTGCTTACCGAATTGCCCTGATCAAGATGGAGGAAATAAGAAAGATGAAGCTAGATCGCCTTGCGACCGTGGCAGTGTTGACCTGTGGTGTGGCCCTGGGGTGGACGGCAACCCTGGCAAAGGACTCGAAGCAGTTTCTCAACCCAGGAGGGGAGAAGCCTCCAGGCTATACTGAGGTAGTCACTTCCCCTCCGGGTCGGATGATCTTCATATCCGGCCAGGGCGGCACCGATTCAAAAGGGAATCTACCCTCGGACTTCGCCTCTCAGGCCAGAAATACCTTCCTCAACATCCGGCACTGTCTCGAACTGGCGGGTGCGGAGTTCAAGGATATCGTCAAGATCAATTACTACGTAACCGACATGGCACAGACCTCCAAGCTGCGGGAAGTCCGGGCTCAATTTCTGAATATGGAAGCTCCTCCAGCATCGACACTGGTGCAGGTGAAATTGGGGGGCAAATGGCTACTGGAGATCGAGGCCATAGCGGTCGTTCCGGACTGACTAGCCCGCATTTCTCATCGCTTGTC
>JAKZYH010000491.1:0-12744 GCA_047514575.1 Acidobacteriota bacterium
GAAGAGCAATCCGGTACTACCCAGAAGACCCCACTTTGGAAACTCGAACATCACAACTCCTGTGCTGTTGTTTTCGCTACGAGATGGGTCTATTTCGTTACTAAAGAAGAACACGGGAAACGTTACGGGCACGCCAATAAGGCTCAGACCTGCAGTAGCGCTGGCCCCATTCGAGAAGGAAATTTCGGTTCTCTCTAGCCATGATCCTCAACCGCTGGCAAAATTGAAGTCTCCTTGCCAGAGCTGCTCCAGGAATTGTCTCCAGGGCAGGATGGTAATCCCGTCCACCTGCCGTTTCCGGGATTCCAGGCAGACGCAGATGTAATCGCGGAGCAACTTCTCTTCCGCCAGAGCCCGCAGCGACTTGAGATCAGAGGAAGTGACGTTCCTCTTTGCCTTGGCTTCCACGGCGGTATGGTCTCCGATGATGAAATCAACCTCGAAACCCGAGGTCGATCTCCAATAGCTGAGAGGTTCCCCTGAGACATAGTCGCGGTAGCTTGCAAGTTCGTGCATGAGATAGGTCTCGAAACCCTCTCCGAATTCAGGGGTGCCGCGTACAAAAGCGCGTCCTTGAATGGCTGAGACAACCCCGACGTCGAAGAAGTAGTACTTTGAAGAGGCCAGCGGTTTTCTCTTTCTGCTCTTCCGCCAGGCCGGGAGCTCAAGGAGGACCAACGTATCTCTGAGGATGTCAAAGTACTCGTAGACAGTGGTCCTTGCTACCTGCGCATCGTTGGCTACCTCGGTGAAGTTGACAACGGTACCGTTGCAGAAGGAGGCCACCTTGAGGAAGCGGCTGAAGGCCGGAATGTTGCGGGTGGCGCCCTCGGCCATGATCTCTTGCTGCAGATAGGAGCCCACGTAGGCTTCCAGGTCGGCTCTGGGTTCGTCCGAGAAGTAGATCGACGGCAGCAGCCCACGCTCAATCGCCCTCTCGATTTGGAACCCTCGACCCAACTCTCGGTAGACGAGCGGGTGCAGATACCGGGTCCGTGCCCTTCCACCCAGCAGATTGACGCCTCCCCGGCGAAGCTTGCGAGCGCTGGACCCCGTAAGCAGGAACCGGATTCCTCGACTTTCTATCAAGCGGTGAACCTCATTCAGAAGGTGCGGCAAACGCTGGATCTCGTCGATTGCGACCACCCGGTCCTCAGGTTCCAACTCCTGTTCCAAACGCTCTGGATTCTGGCTCAGCATCAAGAAGACAGAACTGTCTAGGAGATCGTAGGTACGCATTCCCCGGAGCGTGCTTCGTATGAGAGTGGTCTTGCCAGTCTGGCGCGGACCCAGCAAGAAGTGGGACTTCTTTTCCAGTAGTGGCGCTAGCTCCAAGAAACGCTTGACTGATTTCATATGACGACTCTATCGTCATATATCATGTTATACGACAAGATTTATGTCAAGATTAGGACTGTGTAGTTGCGCTAGCGAGCCTCCTCATACCGCTGAGAGAGGTTGAGATGTTCCTTCTCCAGGAGGCCTTGTTGGCGTTCCGTTTGGAGCAGAAACAGTGGCGCTGTTCGGGGCCAAGGCCCTCATTGATCGCTCTGCCTGCGACGCAGGACTTCATCCTCTGTGGCTCCTCTCCATACAAGGATGCTTTCTCCGTCCGAGGTGACCAGGCTTCCGCCATCCGGTGAGAACGCCACCAGGCCGAACCCGCCGGTTCGTGTCCCCAGTGTGATCAGCTCTTCTCCGGTCGCGGCATTCCAGAGCTTGGTGGTTCCATCGACGTCTGCCGTGACCAGTCTCTCTCCGTCGGGAGAAAAGTCGATTGAACGGACGGATGCCGAATGGCCCTCCAGCTCTCGGATCACCTTGTAGCCGTCTGTCTCCCGCAATGTCACAGCTCCATATCCGCCTGAAGCCAATAGCTTTCCGTTAGGCGAATAGGCCAGTGAGAAGATCTCAACACCGCCTTTCTCCTCGAGGGTAGAGATCTCCTCTCCTGTCGCCACATCCCATATCTTGACCATGCCGTCGGCACTTCCTGAGGCCAGACGTGCGCCATCCGGCGAGAAGGCGACACAGTACACCTGGCCCGGGTAACCCTCCAGCGTGAACAGCTCCTGACCGGAGGTCGAGTCCCAGAGCTTCACCGTCTTGTCCAGGCTGGCCGATGCGATCCGGGAGCCGTCGGGCGAGTAGGCGATCGCCTCAACAACCAGAGAATGCCCTTCCAGGGTCATCAGTTCGCTCCCTGTGGAAGCATCACAGATCTTCACCTGGTGCTGATCCGACAAAGCAATCTGCTTCCCGTCGGGAGAAAACCTGACACTACGAAAGACGATCCGATCGCCCTTGATGGCAAAGATCTCTTGCCAGGTGGCCGTGTCCCAGAGGCGGATCGTGCTGTTGCTGCGACCATCCCGGTTGGTCGAAACCAGCCTGGATCCGTCGGGCGAGAAATCAAGGGATATTGTCTCCTTGACGCGAAGCTTTATTGGCACTGGTCCGCGTTCCAGATCCCAGACCTTGACCATCCCATCCGCATCCCCCGAGACCAGTTTTTTTCCATCCGGGGAGTACTTCACCTGGCCAACACGGTTTCCATGGCCTTTGAACTCGACGACTTCTTCTCCGCTGGTCGCGTCCCAGACCCTTACCGTCCGGTTTCTGCCGGGCCCAGCGAAACTCCTTCCATCAGGCGAGATATCATGGGCGCTAGCGCCTTCAACCATCAGTGAAAGTCGCCCTGTGGCGAGATCCCAGAACTTCACGACGCCGCCAGCGAGGCCCGCAGCGTGAGATGAAATCAGTCTTCTTTCGTCGGGTGAGAAGAACACCGCGCCGACATTGTCCTGTTCGAACTGGTCGTCATGGAGTTCCAGAATCCGTTCCTGCGTCTTCAGGTCCCACAGGATTATCTGGGGAAGCTCTCGGAAATGACCGAAGAAGTTCCCGACGGCAAGCTTCGTTCCGTCCTCTGAGAACGCAATAGCCTCTTTGACTGCGAATCGTCGATTCACTCGAAGCGTTGCCGATTCGTTACCTGTAACAGAATCCAGCAGCTGGATGGTCTCGCGGTCTGGTGTGGTGACAAGGGTCTTCAAGTCGGAAGAAACCTGGCATAGACCTTTTACATCGAGGGCTCGGACTTGCCTTCCCGTCGCTACTTCGGTGATTTTTAGCGTACCGCCAACATCACACCTGGACGCTGAGAACCACTCGGGCCGACGGCTAGGTTCGATTGACGCCTTCAGTTCTTGATCTGGACCCCACCACACGTAGCCGCCTTCCTGGTGCTGCACTAACGTCCGCAGGAACCGGCCGTCGTTTGCGTCCCACGCTTTCTCTGAGTAGAACCCGCCGGAAACAACCTGGCTTCCATCAGGAGAGAATCTTGGCCAGGTCCAGCCGGTTCCATGCCGCAGGGTCAATGCATCCTGGTGGCAGAGCTTCCAGAAGAGGTACCACTCGAAATCTCGGAGATCCTCCTCACCAGGCTGGGGGAGCTGGACCCGCAGATTCTTCCGAATGCGATCGAAGTTCCCTTCCTCCCAGTCGCGCGAAGCCAGCTTCATCTGGGCCACATAGAGGTTGCGTCGATTCTCCTCGGCATTGCGGTCGGCGCGACTGGCTTCTGCCTGAGCGCGGTTGCGCTGGTCGACGGCCATGAAAGTGAGAAAGGTGATGAGGAGAATTATCAAGAGCGAGATAGCACCCGCCCGGATGAGACCACGGCGGTAGGCCTCTCGCTGACGACGCAACTCGGCGTCGGGCATGCTGGTCTTGACCCACCCCCTGTCGAAGACGCGCTGGTAGATGCGATTCCGCACCTTGAGGCGGCCGTCCTCTACCCTGGTGATCCCGGCCAACCGCAGAATCGTCACCAGTGGGTTTCTTTCGTCGTCGGCTACCCGTTTTCGTCTGCGGACCTGGCCGTAGAGGGTCAGCAGTCCCGCCAGATCGACTTCGCTGCGCAGCATCCGTTCCCGGACGAAGAGCAGATTGTCGTCCTGTTCCCGGGCTCGCCGGGAGAAGAAGATCCCCGCGCAGATCCGGTCCACGTCCCGGGAGCCCCGAGCGGTCGTATCCTCGGCTACCATCAGACACAGACGCTGGGTGAGATAGGGATGCCCTCCTGTCCAGTACAGGACGCGCCCCAACAGCGCTCTGGCAGTCTCTTCTTCCCGGTTGAGCCCCTGGGCCAGCTGAAGGGCTTCGGATTCGGTGAAGTCGCGAAGCTCAATGCGCCGCCCGATATTGAAGGGCGTCGTGCGGGTGTCCTGGATCAGATCCGCCGGGCTGGCGACACCTAGCAGGCAGAAGGTCAGCCGCTCCAGCTCGGGATCCTCGCTGCGGTAGTTGTAGAACTCGCGGATACCGGCGAAGAACTCGTCGGTGGAAAAGGGCAGGCTGCGCACCGAGTCGATCTCGTCGATGAAGACCACCACCGGACCCGGGTAGCGGGGTAGGACCACCTGACGGACCGCCTGCATCCAGCGCTGCAGCGGACCCAGGTTGAGGTGCTCGTCCCAGAAGTCCTCCAGCTCCTCTTCGCAGTTGAGCTGTAGTCCCATCTGGTTGATGAGGCCGCCGTACCACTGTTCCGGATCGAGATTCTGACCGATGGCGGTGAGGTCCAGGATGGCGACGCCGCTGCCCTCTCCGCGCAGCCGGGCAGCCGCGCGGACCATCAGTGAGGACTTGCCCATCTGGCGGGCCGTGAGGACGTAGCAGAACTCTCCCCGCTTGAGACCGTCGTAGAGCTCCTCATCCGAGGAGCGAACCACATAGCAGGCAGCGTCTCCCCGAAGGGTCCCGCCAGTCACGTAGAAACCCTGTTGCAGCCTGAGGTCGGAGCTCGTCACTTCATCGTCCTTGGTTGGGCTTCATCCCCACACTCGATAAGGCGTCAAACCTCGGGCAGACCCGCCACTCTGAGCTGCCCAATCTCGCTGACTCCCCTCGAGGAGGCCGCTTTAGCGGTCTCGCGCGAAGCGCAATAGGCCCGGCCTTCAGGCCGGGTAGCCCAACAGTCAGGATTCCAGAGCCCGCTTCAGCGGGCTTCTCGAACGAAGGCTTCAGCCAGCCCGACGGGCCAACGTGGCTAAAGCCGCCGTTCGAGAAGGACCTTGAAAGGCCCTTCGGGACACCAGAGGGTCGACCAACCCCGGCGTAAACGCCAGGTCTACTACGCTTCGCGCCAGGCCGCTGAAGCGGCCTCGTTTTCACCTGCACGTCAGCTGATCTGGAGCCGGCCGTTGCTTAATTCCTTCGAGACAAGACGTCATGTCGTATCTCCTCCTCAAACCCGCTCAAGAGCCTCCCAATGATCGATAGTCATCGACTAGAACGAGAACCGGAAGCCGAACTGGATCGTGCGTGGATCGGCTGCGTCCTTCACGAAACCGGCCACAGGGGATGCGATGTTCCCAATTGGATCAGCGAAGACAGCGTGGTTGAAGGCGTTGAAAAAATCCACTCGAAAGTCGAGCGTCTTCCCATCACCAGTGGGGAACTCTTTGTGCAGCGAAATATCCACGATGGCGATGCCGTCTCCCCGCAGCGGCGTCCGAGCGGAGTTTCCAAGGGCTCTCCGGGCGCGTTCGGCAGGTGGTAGACTGGGATCCATCCGGGGGGCCTCAAAGGCGTCGACATCGAACCATCGAGCCGGGTCGCGCTCGCTCTCGGAGAGATATCCGTCCCCAACCCTATCCGGTAGAACGCCGCGCCCCAGGTCCCAAAGATCTTGACCATAAAAGACCAGATAGGGCTTTCCCGTGGCTAGCGTCACAATGCCCGCAGCTTGCCAACCACCGAAGAGCGCGCGGCTAAGCCCAGTGGAACTGCTGAAGAACGGCAGCTGCCAGATGGTCGAGCTATAGAAAGTGTGCAGCCGATCGTGGATCATGGGAGTCTTGAGGGCGTGGCGCTCGTATCCTCGTACGAACTCTCCTCCTGCCCACTCGGTGCCGCTGTAATTCAGCGCCATGGCCTTGGACCAGGTCCAACCCAGGGAGAGGGCTATCCCGTCACGAAAACGGCGCTCCAGCTTGGTCTGCAGCGAACTGTAGTACATGTTCCCATCCGATCGTCGGATTCCCCCAAAAGGAACGATTTGCGGATACAGGCGCCGGGCCCGCTGGCCTGACCAGACCCGATCTTGGGTATCACCTGGGATCCAGGAGCGAGGTCCTGCGCTGATAGGGTCACTGGTCAGGGTCACGGTACCCCCACCCACCAGCGGCGCCACATATCCTTCCGGCAGAGGATTGTTGAAACCATCGTTGTTGCGGATGTGCCTCCCCTGATTGCCCACATAGCTCACCTCGAGTTTGGTTCCCGAGAAGATCTCGTGCTGGATCGATAGGTTGTACGAATACACCTGACCTTCCTCTCTATCCAGCTCTGCCAAGCCATCGCCCCTGATTTCGCCCAGCTCGACCGAGGTGGGTAGCTCCGAACGCTGTCCCAGGAACAGGTCCGGTGTCTCGGTCCCCCGGCTGCGAATGCTGCTGATTCGCCCCCGGGCGGGCCGCAGAAATCGGCCTGCCCGAATACCCATCTGCTGATCGTAGGTAAGACCGGCACCGAGGCGTAGAACCGTACGGCTGGTTCCAAACAGCCTCCAGGCGAGCCCCAACCGGGGAGCAAAGTAACGCCACTTGACTTGGTGACACTCTCGACGAGGGAGATTCGCAAAGGGCACGGCCAGACCAATCGGCCCCTGCCAACGAGCGATGTCAAATCCACTGGGCATCAGCTGAACAGGGTCGATACGTCCCCCGCTGAAGTCGTAGGCACAGTACCCATAGTCTCGGTCGTAGGCTCCGTCGGGCGTGCCTTCCCAGTTGGGAGGCCGTGGCTGCTCCCACCTCAACCCCAGGTTGAGGGTTAGATTTGGTCCAACCTTCCAGTCATCGTTGACGAACCAATTGTAGTGGGACTGGTTGAGACGTCCGAAGAGAAAGGCTTCGCCGGTCTTGTCTCCGGTGGTCGATTGAGGAAGGCCCAGCATGAGATCAGCCCAGATTTCTCCGAAGGTGGAGCCGGCAATGTTGTCCTCCGCGTCGCGCACGATCTGGCCGGTGGCGAAACCGTCGAATCTATCCTGACCAGCCGAGTAGGAAAACACGCCGCCGACTGTCGCGTCGAGATTGCGCCGGTGTTCGAAACCCAGCTTCAGGTAGTGATCGTTCTTCCGCCACGAGGCCGTGTACTTGAAACCCAGACCCCAGTCGCTGAATGTCGTGCTCCTGGCTCCCTGCCAATGTGCGTACGGGCCCACCGCGACGTGAGGCAAGCCACCTGGACCCCGGCTTCCGTCAGGATAGAAGAGTACGTGCCTGTCAGCGTCATCGTAGCCTAGCTCTGCAGCCCAGTTCACCTGATCTAGCGGACTATCCGACACAGAGGCCTTCCAGATCGAGACGTTGAGCTCGGTCACTAGGTTCGAGTCCATCGGATTTACCCAGCCGGCGGCCGCCTGCCACCCACGCGATAAGTCATAGAATTGTCGGTAGACCCCGTGCAAATCTGCCCCGGGCACGCCAATATTGAATCCATTGTGAGCAGTCTCCGGGGTGTTCTGCCAGCTGAAGCGGCCAAAGAGCGTCGCGCTGTTGTCGAAATGGTGGTCTGCTCGGATCGAATACTTGTTGGTGCGGCCGTTCTTGGTAAACGGAAAGGTGTAGTTCTGAGCTGTGGCCCCTGGCACGTTGGCAACCGGTGGCGGCATCAGTTCCATGAGCCTTCGGTACACCGGGTTCCAACGATGCTGGGGGATCTGGTTTCCGGCAAAGGCGGCTCGCTGACCGTCGACGACGTTGAAGGGATCGTACAGCTGGGGGATCGGTCCAAAAAACCCCGATCCCGAAAGGTCCCCGGCGCGCATCTCCAAGGTCGGAACCGTCATCTGAAGTGGATAAGCAAAATCGTCGATGAAGCGTTCGTAGTGGGTGTGGAAGAAGGTCCGGTCTCGAAAGATGGGTCCGCCCACAGACCCGCCGAAGATGTGATAGTTCAGCTCGTGTTTCTCTTGGCCGAAAAAATTGGTCAGGAAGTGAGAGGCATCAAAGCGCTCATCTCGGAGATAGTACCAAGCATGCCCATGGTACTCGTTGGTTCCACTCTTGCTGAGCATACTGATCACGGCACCCCCAACGCGACCGTACTCGGCCGAGTAGTTGTTGGTGATGATCTTGAATTCCTGTACCGTCTCCGGTGTGGGCTGGACCGCCGGACGCTGAAGCATGTAGCCCATGTTGTCGGCTCCGTCCAGCGTGATCTGGTTGCTGTGGGAGTAAAGACCGTTGAAGGCCGGATAGCCACCCCCTTCGAAGGTGAAAGGACCGTAGCGGTCTCCAATGAACTCGCGCTCCTGGGTGCCCCCCGTCGTCAGATAAGCCAGCTTGAGCGTGCTTCGTCCGTGGAGTGGAAGGTCCAGGATCTCCTTCTCCTCAATGACGACGCCCGCCTCCGCCGATTCGGTGTCGAGGATGGGTGCGTGTCCCGAGACCGTGACCGAGAAGTCGGCGATGTCTCCCGGCCTGAGTGTGAAGTCCACGCGAGCCACCTGGGTCACCTCCAGGCGAACGTCCAGGTAGACCTGTGCCCGGAACCCGGGCATCGCCGCCTTGACGTCATAGAGTCCTGGGATCAGTTTGTCGATGAGGTAGTCGCCCCGGGGATTCGTTACCCCGCTTCTGGGGACGTTGGTGGCCTTGGCCGTCGCCGTGATTTCAGCGCCGGGGACCACAGCACCGGTCAAGTCCTTCACAGTGCCCACCAGCCGAGCATAGGTGGTGGCCTGACCGTGGGCGACTGGTGCTGCCAGCACTAGAGCGGTAATGAAGATTGCAACAGGAAAAGGGGACCTCGAGTCTAATCTCATTTCGCTCCTCCTTGGCTCTGTGAACGTCCGATCGTGCTCGGCAGCGCGAAGAATTCTGACTGGCCCGCAAGAGCCAGGATGGCTGAAGCCGCTGTGCGAGAAGGCCCTTGAAAGGGCCTCCGGAGCGGTGGGGTAACGGCTGACCCCGGCGTAAACGCCGGGTCTATTACGCTTCGCGCCAGGCCGCTGAAGCGGCCTCCCTGAGGGGGCCGCAACTCGCGCGCTGGAGTCTGCTTTAGAACCTGTAGAATCATCTCTGGCGGTTCGTCAAGCCTGCCCAGGTCTCTCGACTCTTGGTCCACCAACCTCGACTACCCCTCCCTTTCCCGGCGGCGCTGCACTTCATCCTAGGTGGAGATGCGCCATACAGAGATGCCTTTTCCGTGGGCGATGGCCAGGCTTTGGCCATCCGCCGAAAAGGACACGCCAGTCCCATTGCCAGGCGGCACCGTGATGCTGATCAGCTCTCTTCCGGTGGTAACATTCCAGAGCCGGGTGTTCCCATTCTGACTCGCCGTTGCCAGCCTCGTCCCGTCAGGGGAGAACTCCATTGCCTTGATGTTCCCCGCATGGCCCTCCAGCTCGCGTACAACCTTGTAGCCGTCCGTGTCCCACAACTTAACAGTCCCGTAGGAGCCAGAGGCCAACAGCCTCCCATCGGGCGAATAAGCCAACGAAAAGACCTCACCGCTGACCTCCTGATGGGTGAAGATCTCTTCTCCCGTTGTCACATCCCATACCTTGATCATGCTCTTGATGGTTCCCGAGGCCAGGCTCTTCCCGCCAGGCGAGAAGGCAAGACAGTAAACCCGGTTGGGATAACCCTCCAGGGTCAACAATTCCTGACCGGTGGCCGAGTCGAACAGCTTGACCGTCTTATCCCGGCGGGTGGGTGACGCGATCTTGGAGCCGTCGGGCGAGTAGGCGATCACGCCTTCCGCGCCCAGATCCTGCCCCATTCTCAGCAGCTCTCGGCCGCTGGAGGCATCCCAGATGCTGACCGTGCGTACATCTCCGGAGACGATCCGCTCGCCATCTGGAAAGAACCTTACCTTTCGGCTCCAGATCCCCTCGCCCCTCACCTCGATGGTCGTGATCTCGCGCCAATTGGCCGTATCCCAAATCCGGATCGTGCAATCCATTCGGCGGTCCCAGTTGCTGGACGCCAAACGGGTTCCATCCGGAGAAAAGTCAACCGACTTTGCCTGGTTGGCCACCAGCTCGGCTGGGACCCGTTCTTGCTCCAGGTCCCAGAGCTTGGCCGTCCCATCAAGACTGCCCGAAGCCAACTTCTTGCCATCCGGGGAATACCTCACTGACATCAGGCGGTTTCCATGTCCCTTCAATGGGGCAATCTCCTGTCCGGTCGCGGTGTCCCAGATCCTCACGGTTCGATCCCAGCTGCCGCTGGCGACATTCCTCCCGTCGTGTGAGAAGTGTACCGATGAAACCGCCGATCGATGTCCTTCAAGCGTCAGGGATTGTTGCCCTGTCCTCAGATCCCAGAGTTTGACGATGCCGCCGCGGCTGGTGCCGTGCCCCGAGACCAGCCTCTTGCCATCGGGTGAAAACGCCAGGTCCAGAAGATTGTCATTGCCTTCGGGACGGTCCCCCTCCAATCGCAGTATCTGGGTCCCTGTCTCGACGTCCCAGATGATCACCTGGGCGCGTCGGCCATCAGCCAGAGGACGATGGCCAAAATGATTGCTGAGGGCCAGTCTCTTGCCATCTTTCGAGAACGCTGATGCCGAGACCCTGAAGCGTCGTGGCACTCTGATCTTAGACACCTCCTCGCCTGTGGTGAGATCAGAGAGCTCCATCATCTCTTCGTCGGGTGCCGCGACGAGTGTTTTGAAGTCGGGGGAGATGTCCTGCAGGTCGGGTATCTGGAGGACTCGCGCTTCTCTGCCGGTGGCTACCTCTACGAATCGAAGCGTCCGCATGCGGTTGTCACCCCCAGAGTCTCCGTATCCTCCGGCCCATGCCAGCAGCTCCCCCTCCGGGTGGAACCGCATGATACCCACCTGGCCTGGCTCCAGGTTGAGTTCCCGTATCAGTTGACCCGTGCTCGTATCCCACAACTTGACCGAGTCTCCATTTGCGGAGGCGACGATCTCCCCGTCAGGAGAGAACGCGGCCAGGACCCTGCCGTCTCCGTGTTTCAAGGTGAAGGCGTCCTGGTGGCAGAGTTTCCAAAAATGGTACCACTCGAAACCCCGCAGGTCCTCCTGATCGGGCCCGGGGAAATGGACCCGCAGGATATCCCGGATCCGGTCGAGATTGCCTTCCGCCCAGTCGCTCGAGGCCAGATTCATGTGGGTGGCGTAGAGGTTTCTTCGATTCTCCTCGGCATTGCGATCTGCCCGAACCGTTTCTTCCTGGGCGCGGTTGCGCTGATAGACGGCCATCAGCGTGAGAAAGCCGATCAGAAGGATGATCAGGAACGAGATGGCGCCCGCTCGGATGAAACCACGGCGGTAGGCCTGCTGCTGACGCCGCAGCTCGGCGTCGGGCATGTTGGTCTTGACCCATTCTCTATCGAAGACGTGCCGGTAGATGCGGTTTCGGACCTGGAGGTGGCCGTTCTCCACGCTCGTGATCCCGGCCAGCCGCAGAATCGTCACCAGCGGGTTTCTTTCGTCGTCGGCCACTCGTTTTCGCCGCTGAACCTGACCGCAGAGGGTGAGTAGTCCCCCCAGATCGACTTCGCTGCGAAGCATCCGTTCCCGGACGAACAATAGGTTGTCGTCTTGTTCCCGAGCGCGGCGCGAGAAGAAGATCTCCTCGCAGATCCTGTCTACGTCCCGGGCGCTGTGCGCCGTCTCATCTTCCGCTACCGTAAGACACAGACGCTGGGTGAGATAGGGATGCCCTCCGGTCCAGTGGAGGGCTCGGCATAGGAGTTCCTGGCCGTGCTTGCCCTCCCGGTCCAAGCCCTCGGCCAACTGCAGGGCCTCTGATTCCGTGAAATCGCGCAGCTCGATCCGACGACCGATGTTAAAGGGGGTGGTGCGGGTATCTCGGATCAAATCCGCCGGACTGGCGACACCCAGCAGGCAGAAGCTGAGCCGCTCCAGTTCGGGGTCCTCGGTGCGGTAGTTGTAGAACTCACGGATACCGGCGAAGAACTCGTCGGTGGAAAAGGGCAGACTGCGCACCGAGTCGATTTCATCGATGAAGACCACTACCGAACCCGAGTATCGAGGCAGAACCACCTGGCGCACCGCCTGCCTCCAGCGCTGCAGTGGACCCAGATTAAGGTGCTCGTCCCAAAAGTCCTCCAGCTCGTCCTCACACTCCAACTGCAGTCCCATCTGGTTGATCAGACCGCCGTACCATTGCTCGGGATCGAGGTTCTGGCCAATGGCGGTGAGATCCAAGATAGCGACGCCGCTGCCCTCTTCACGGAGGCGGGCGGCCGTGCGCACCATCAAGGAGGACTTGCCCATCTGGCGGGCGGTCAAGACGTAGCAGAACTCGCCCCGCCTCAGTCCGTCGTAGAGCTCTTCATCGGAAGAGCGGACGACGTAGCAGGCGGCGTCTCCTCGAAGCGTCCCGCCAGTGACGTAGAAGCTTTCCTGGAGATTGAAACTGACGGAGTTCACGATGGGTGTCTCCTTGGGAGCTGCCCCGACTTCAAACCACCTCAGGTAGTAAGGCGCCAATCTGGTCCAGAAGCTGCCACCGCGTACTCCAGGGCGTGCCCGACCCCGAACCCGGCAATCACAGCATGTGTCGCTCCAGGAAGCGGGCGTAGAGCTCACAGCGGGGCTTGGCCGACATGGCGGACTCACCCGCCATCACGCCTGCGCTCCTGAGCCGGTAGAAGCTCTCGGTAGTGGAGCAGGGCTGGCCCTGGAGGACTCCGCGGACCACGTCGCGCAGTGAGTCGTCCCGGTTCA
>JAKZYH010000492.1:0-5471 GCA_047514575.1 Acidobacteriota bacterium
CCCTGCTACCCCGTCCGGATCTGAGCTGGCAGAGCCCAGCCCGAATGAACGAGTGGGTCTATGGGGATTCCAGTCGCGCGTCCGTAGAGCCCCTTGAAGAGCGCTCGCCTTGGATAAGGAAACGGGATACTGAGCCTGTCAGCACGGGTGGCACTCCCTAGTCCTGGCGACCTGTCCTTGAGGGGGGGAGTAGTAGAGATTGAAGCCGTCCATCTGACGTTGCGAATCAATGGTTACTCCCCAACAAAGACAGAGACCGCCTCGCAGGACGGTCTCGACCCTACCGCCGAAGAGATAGGGGTGGTGCGACCTTACCACAATACGCCCACGTATATCAACGTCGAGCGACTGAGCCGGTCGCTTCGAGCAGCTTAGCGTGCCATCGCTCAACCCCGAGAAGCGAGCCTCCAGCTTCTGGTTGTCCTTCTGAGCCTGTCAGTCTCCTTCATTGGCCAGTCCCGGCTGCGGACGACATATTTCTGCGACATTTCATCACCATCGTGAGCAGTACTTCAGATAATTCACGAAAGGGATGGAAAGATGATTTGCAGAAGGCAGACGGTAAAGGCCCGGAGCCGAATCCGAGGGAGGTTCTCCTGAACGACCCATACACGTCTACTTCGGGTGGGGCGCAGGAGCCCGCGTAAGCGAATCACGGGACGACCTACCCTGCTAGGCGGCGGTAGGTCGTCAGCGATAATGGGGCACACTTGAATCAGACAAGACCCGAAGCTTGCCTGAAGACAATACTCTCAGTCGATTTGCATCCTCTTCGTAGCCGCCACGCCGCAGTGTCGATGGGAGCCCCGCGGCACCAGCCCTACTCTTCGGCGGCTGAAGGTCTTTGGTAGAGCCGTCGACCTGTCGCGGGCAGAAGTTGCCGGTCTCATGCTGCTAGTAGGGCTGGCCCGCGACTTTCCCCAACTATGTCGGCAATACTGGGAAGCGGTAGTACAGTTGGCCCTGGCGACAGAATAAAGCGCCCACGTGATTAACATGAACAGGCTGAGTCAACGACAGCCTCCTCCCTTTGGAGGGGCCGTGCAGCACGCCGCACCGCCAGTTCCACCCCCACCGGCAATCGAGACTAAGTACTCGGGCATCATTGGCTGTGAACTAAAGCCAGTACCTAGTTGGACGAGACCATTCGTACGGATGCTATTGTCCTTGTGGAAGATTGTGGTCTCCCTTGGCCGGTCGTCTTGCTCGACTCTGTACAATTGACAAGGAGCCATTCCCAAGAAGTGCCAGGTTCACCGATGACCGACTTGGAACAGCAAACCCACTCGACTGCGGCCAACTCAAGCGTGTCTCATGATGCCTTGGAAACGCCGTCATGGTTGTTGGGTCCGGCAACAGGGGGCGGTCTACCCCTGCCTGTGCAGACGCTCAGCCAGCTGCTGCCACTGTCGGAACTTAGCTGGGATGACTTCGAACGTCTTTGCCTTAGACTTCTCCGAACCGAGGTCGGGGCGGTCCGCGCTGCTTTATACGGTCTACCGGGACAAGCGCAACACGGGATTGACATGTACGCGATTGCGCCGATCGCATCCGCTGAGGTCGCAAACCCGCGACATTACGTGACCCTTCAGTCTCGCCGGATTAGCAACGTATCCCCTGCGAACCTGGAGAATTGTGTAAACGACTTCTTGGTGGGGAATTGGGCTGATGTCTCCCGAAAGTTCGTCTACGCGACCAGTTCTTCAGCCAGGTCCACCCAAATTCTCGAAAAGATTGAGGAACTCTCAAAACATCTCGATCCACGATCAGTCGTGTTTGAGGTGTGGGACCAGGAAGAGTTATCGGAGAAGCTAAAGGGACGTCCTGAATTGGTCGACGACTTCTTTGGAAGGCCGTGGGTGAAGGCGTTCTGCGGTGAAGGGGCGGCAACCGAGCTAGGCAATCGCCTTGACGCAAGGGAAATGGCGGATCTCCGGCAGGAACTCGCTCGCATCTATGCAACCACGTTTGCCTTAGCTGATCCGGGATTTGCTGGGTTCGGGCTGAACAAAGTGCGCCGGGTCGAGTTATTGGATCGTTTTGTGACCCCCGACCTCACTTCCGTGGCGCATCAAACTGCGTCGTATCCGTATGACGTAGCCGTCGAAACCGAAGTGGTAGGTCAAGTGCTCGATCCCCATAGCCATTTTGGAACGGCCCAAGAATGGAACGCGCTTCTCCCGGATGAGTACAGTTGGTCAGTACCGAGCGCGTTCGGCACATCCCACAACGCCCAGCCCGCAGCACCAGTGGAACGCAGACCAGCGGACCAATGGGTAGGCACCGAGCGACTACAAGTCATCATCGGTGATCCAGGCGCAGGAAAGAGTGCTCTGCTGAGATACCTGGTGCTTGACTTACTGAGGGGAGAGCCGCGATGGAAGACTGTCGCGATGCATTGGGGCGAATACCTGCCGGTCTGGCTCCCGTTCCATTTCTTGGCGCAGAGGGTCGTGGGCCAGACCGGTGAGCTCGCCTCGGTCGGCCTCGCTCTCAAAGCCTGGCTGGAACAGAATGAGTCGGCCCAAATCTGGCCGTTGATCGAAAAGGCCCTTGAGGACCGCCGACTGCTGCTCGTTGTCGATGGACTTGACGAATGGACATCCGACGACGCGGGCCACTATGCGGCCAGGGCCGTGGAAAAATTCGCGGCCATCCGTGGCATTCCTGTGCTGGCCTCAACCCGTCCTTATGGCCTCACCAAGCTGACTTTGGATTCCGGATGGGTCTATTCTCGGATTGCTCCGTTGACCTCCGACCAGCAGAGATCTCTCGCGATTCACTATTTTCGGGCCGCGACCGACACCGATAGTCCTCCGCGTTCAGCCGAAATCATTGACAGAACGGTCGACGAGTTTCTGGATCAGGTGCACCTCGTTCCTGAATTAAGCTCGTTCAGCGGCACACCACTCTTCCTGATTATGCTGGTCACCCTGCGCTTGTCCAGTGCCTCGTCTTTGCCAGCGCAACGTTTCGAGGTCTACGAACGCGCTGTGCAGCTTCTAGTGGAGGATCTGCCCCCCAGGAGACGTACTGCAGCCGACGTAACTGCAGCCCATCAAGGATTGTCTCACCACGACATGGAAGTGGTTCTGCGGAGAGTGTCTTACGTGAACCAATTGCGCGGAGACGTTTCGGTCCTTTAAGCCGATGCTCTGCGGGAGGACTTTATCAATGCTCTGCAGGACCCTTCCCATCTCTCGATGAGTCGAGAAAACGCCGTCAACTCCGCTAATCAGCTTTTGGACGTAGCCGAAGGCGAGCTGGGGATCCTAGTGCGTGTAGGACCGAACCAAGTGGGCTTTATCCACAGAGTGATACAGGAACACCTAGCCGCAGAATACATTGCCAATAGGCTCGAATTCGAGGAAGTAAAAGATCTGTTCCAAGAATACGTGGGAAACCCAGCTTGGAAGGAGGTACTCCTCATCACCGTTCGGAAAATCTCCCGCCCCTCCGAACTGAGTTCCTTGCTCGCTGTCATCCGGGACCGCATCGGCGCGACTCCGGCAGGACTTTGCGCACGCGAATTCCTGGCTGAGATTACCTTTGGGCCCTACGGTCTCCCCATAGACGCCGTACAAACGAATGCGACCGATATCATCAAAGTGATTGAAAGCCATGCGTACGGGCCGCATCGGGCCCGGCTGCTAGATGCCGTGCTCTCCGGTCTGAGCGGACCCCTGACCGGAAGCATCGTCTGGGATTGTTTGGATCGTTGGACGCTGTTGGTCGAGGAGCCTTCAAGGGAGCTGGTCTCTCAGATCTCCAAGATACCGCCCGACACCGGTCTGTCAGAGACCGTTTGCTCCCTGTTAGTCTTCGCGCTCCGAAACGCGGACAGATTTGATGCCTTCGACAACGCCAGCACCATAGCCGTCAGGTGCTCCACCATTGGAACCGATGAGGAGCGCCTCTACCTCCGTGCGGTACTGCTGAGTATTCTCGCTGATCCACCCTCCGGTCTCGTACAAGCAGCCGCACTCGCGGCGCTGGCTCTGGGGTGGAGGCAAGATCCAGAGGTAACCGCCATCCTTGATGAGGCCAGGTATCATCCTGATGAGCAGGTCCGGGTTGTGGCCTTGTGCGATGCCCTCAACGTCTTGGCCGATGTTTTTCCGGACACCACCGACATCTCACGTCCGGCTGCCCAGGTACTCACCGATAGCGAAGGCAAATGGCTCATTGAACACCTCTGGACCCAAGAACGCCCCGAGGTTCATTTCGGCATGCTCGTCGCCGCGATATCAACTGTCGTACAGGGTGATGAGGCCGTGCTGAACGACCTGATGGATTTCAATTCCTCCCCCGAGGTTTCTAATTTCGGCTCTGAAGTTCCGCGCGCTGTCATGCTTAGGGCGTTCGCTAACAACGAGACCTTGGCCAACTGGGTGTGTGACCAAATCCGCGGCGAAGGACTAAACGGCCTGAAACAGCAGATCAGGATCGGCGACGTCGACCCACTAATGAGGACTTATCGTAAGGGCTCTCCCTACAACGGTCGTGTCGCCGAGTCGATCGAACACTTCCTGAGCAGCACGGACACCAAGTTTATGGATCCGACTCTGCACAGCCTCGCGGCCATCGATCAGGGCCCCGTCATGAGGGAAGCCTTGTTGAAAGAACTCGGGAGCTCCTCCTCCTTTCCCCACTGGGCTGCCTCCGCTCTGGGTGAACACTTCGTCGAGGATGTGGGCGCTCTGGCGGAACTTCGGTCGATGATTATGGGCGATCCCGCGCGAGCGTCAATGGTCGCCAGTGCGGCTTCCAGCGTCCTAGGCCCTGATGATGTGATCAAGAGGCTTTTGGACATACTCCGCTCCTTAGATGCCTCGCCAAGTTCAAGCGGCTCGCGCTATGACATCGTTGCGTCCGCCCTGATTCGAACCTATCGCGAACTAGGCCCGAACGGCAAGAAGGACGTTGAGCATGTCATGCGTGAGGCGATCGACCTTGTTCCGAAGTCCCTCTATTGGTTATACGGTAATCCCCGCCTAGCTCTCGCCGCAGAGCTGTATCCGGCAGAAGGATCGGTGCAGATTCTGAACGAGATGGGTGAATCCCAGGATCGCCCGCTTGTGGTGTTCCTCCGTGTGTTCAGAAAAGACGCAGAGAACCTGAAACCATTCCTGGCAGACGCTTCCAAGGCTCTCCGTTCACTGCCGGCATACCTGCGTGCCCACATTTGCTGGACGTTGGCTGAGCGTGGAGTCGAACCAAGACTGGTTACCGACTTTACTGCACGCTGGGCAGATGAGAGGTCTGGTCCCAACAAGAGCGTCGCGTCCTTGGCATATCACCAGGCCCTGAAAAAGATCAGACGGGAACAGCCCGGCAACGATGAGCTTTGCGCTCTTGCTCTGACACACCTAGGCGAACAGGCCTCGGTCTACGGTCCTCACTACGAAGAACGGAGACGCGCCGCATGGGTGGGAATGTGCATTCTCGAAGACTGGTCCCCCGTGTTGGAC
>JAKZYH010000493.1:0-8338 GCA_047514575.1 Acidobacteriota bacterium
GTCTAGAAGAAACGAAAGGTAGGATCAGCTTGTCACCGCAGGCACGGTTACTAGATGCGAAAGGAAGGCTGGTCAGCGATCTGTGGGTGGATCAGCCCGAGGCCGCTGGCAGGATCGAAGAAAAACTCGCAAAGGGGGAGATCAGTGCCGAGCAGGGAGAGAATCTCCAGCACTTCGTCGATCGAGGCTATCTTACATTCTCGCTGGATCTCGACCAGAAGATCTGTGACCAGATCGATGCTGAGGTAGAAAGGTTGTGGCAAGATCGCCCCCAGGATGTGGCCTATGCCTACCAGGGTCTTTTAACGCCGTTTTCGGAGGCGGAAAGTGAACACCGCAAGCCGACCTATCGGATCGCCGACCTGCAAACCCACTCAGAGGCGGCTCTGACCCTGTATCTGCAGCGGCAGATCTTTGATTACGTCGAACTGATTTTCGGTGAGCCTGCGGTGGCCACTCAATCCCTGTACTTCGAGTGGGGAAGCCAGCAGCACCTGCACCGCGACCCCGCCTACGTGCACATGACTCGTGCCAGCCATCTACTGGCAGCTTGGATCGCACTCGAGGACGTCGGTCCGGACTCCGGGCCCCTTGTCTTCATGCCGGGCTCCCACCGTTTGCCGTACTATTTGAACAGCTCGGGCCAGTTTGCATTCGACCACTCCGGAGATGGCGACGAGGAGGCTCGGCGGGCAGAAGCCTGGGATCGCCAGCGTTGTCGGGAAGCGAATCTGGTTCGAGAAGAGTTCATTTGCCGAAGGGGAAATGTGCTGATTTGGCACCACTCCCTCTTGCACGGAGGGGCAGAGCCGAAGGATCCCTCTCTCACGCGGAAGAGCTTCGTGGTGCACTTCTCTACACGATCGACGATGCCCGGAACCCAGAACACCTACAGATCGACAGCTGGGGACCAGAAACTGAGGCACCCCACCAGTCAGCGCCTGCTCACACGCGATGGTTGCCAAGGTTTTGACAGCCCCCTACACGTGTCGGCGGCCAAGGAAGATCTGGAATTGCTAGTACGGTTTAGAAGGGCACAGAAGCAAAGAGAGCGACGCCGGGAAGAGTGAGCAGTGAGCGGAACCTGGTAGAACAGTGGTGAGTACGGTCAGTAGTGAGTAGAGGGCTCGCAGATGAAAGCAAGTCCAATTGTCAGCCCATCACCGAACACTTTCTCACTGCTCACTGCTCACTGCTCACTCATCCCGGTTCTCCGCAGCATGCGACGGCTTCGGTTCTGGGAAAGAGTAGGTTGTGACGACTGCCTGTCCTTGTCGTCGCCTCCGATCTAGGGAACGCTTGATAGTCTCGAGAAACTCCTCACGGCTGGCCGCGGCTTGCAATCGGCTCAGATTGGCTTCGTGAAGTCGGCGGAACAAGAGTACTTGCGGGAGCAACATCATCACGACTCCCTGCTCTGCTGCGCGCAGGAACCAATCCTGGGCGTCTCCATATGAGAGTTCAGGGTTGAACCCTCCCACGGTGCGGAACAACTCACGGCGGGCCAGCAGCGTGCCGCTTACATAGCCTGGCAGAGAGGGCGATCGCTGAGGTTGCAGCGCCTGCTCTTCCTCACTGGGCACTCCATCCTGAAAGTTCCTGACATGGGCGACGCATACATCGAGTTTCGGGTTGACTTCGAAATAGGCCAACTGCTGCTCGAGCTTTTCGAGGTGCCAAAGGTCGTCTTGATCGAGAAAGGCTACAAAGCTTCCCCTGGCTGAGAGCACGCCTCGGTTGCGGGCTGCCGCTGGTCCGGCATTGGGTTGATAAAGGTAGCGCACTTTTTGGCCGTAGGTTGCGGCAATCTTCCTGGTCCCGTCAGAGGATCCGTCATCTACAACCACGATCTCCAGGAATTGATAGGTCTGTGCCAGAATGCTATCGATCGCCTTGGACAGGTACCTCTCAGCGTTGAAGGCAGGGACGATGCAGGTGATCAGCGGTTTTTTCGTCAATCCTGCTCGCTCCCGATTTGCCGCTGGGGTAATTGTGGTAGGCAAGTCATTCTTCGAAGAGTGTCTGGTATCGACTTCCAGAAAACCGGGCCTTCAGCTCATCATAGTTCACAATCGCTTCTCGCATGGTTCGGTTCTCCTGTTTGATGGTGTCCGGCTGGACCTCGCCATAGGGTACCTCCAGGAACTCGCAAACTTGAAGCATCGCCACTCGAAAGTCAGCACAGACATCCTCGTACAACAGATCCAGGCACGGCACACCGGCAAACTTCGCTCGGACTCGGGCGGCGCTTTCGATTGTGAATTGGATGTCTTCGATAACTCTCTCTGCATCCAGCCGCACTCGCAGTTGGGCGGGTCCCGCCAGATAGGCTCCCGTCTGCTTGGCTACCGTGCTTGAGAGAAGCCGCCTCAGGAGATTTTGCCTCGTCAGATGGATGATGCGAAAGTCCCTTGCCTTCAATGCTCCAGTCAAAGCCGACGTATGGGGAGCGGATAGAAGTTCATAGTATAGGGAGATGAAGACCAGAGCTTTGGCGCCATGCTGGGTGGCCTGGCCGTCAAGGTAATCCATGAGATAGTCGAGAATGTCACCCTCTGCAACCTCCCTTTGCGGCTTACCGAGCAAGGCCGAAACAATGAAACGCAGCCTCGGAATTCTGACAAGACCGAATACCTCTGTGCGCGTATAGATTTCGGGATGCTGTTGAAGTGCCGTCGCCAGCATGTGGGAGCCGATTCTCCCACGTCCCGTAATGATTGCTCTTACCACGCCAGCGTACTAAGTGCTCCTTCCCATAAATACGATGATGTATGTGGCGGGCGCGACGGCGTCGAGTCCGCGAAGCGTCTTTGACGCGAAGCGACGACGAAGCCATACCCTTGCGTATTGCCAGGAGGAGCGACAAAGACATCGGCCCGTCCTGTCGCCACCCGAAGGGCAGATGGGGGTTGTGGACGATCTCTGCGCTGGTCGTCGTCGAAGATGGCCAGGCATCGTCTTCCTCCTCCTGCCTTGATCTCGCCTCACAAGCCCCATCTGCATACATCATCGTATTTATGGGACGGAGCACTAAGGCTAATTGGGATTTCTCAGAATATGGCCCACCTTGTGGGCCGGTCCCCGGAGACAGATCGTGTTATGACAATCCGAACATTCCGGCACCAGGTCCTCTTTCAACTGAGGATTACAGGTTCTTCGGGTCATGGTAAAGCTCTCGTTGTTCCAGAATTGGTGGAGATCGTCGCGCAGCAGGTTGCCGAAGTGGTATTGCCCCGACCTGACCTGATCACGGAACCAGACCTCGCCTCCGGTACAGGGATAGACGGTCCCCTCCCAGTCGACCACGATCGTGTTCCAGGGCTGGATGCAGGGCTTGTTTTTGACTTTGCTGCCGAAGGCGGGCTCGTGAACGAGACACACGTTCAGCGATTCTGACAGTCCTTTCGATCGACGGATGACCTCATCGTACAGATCCTGATGGTAGAAGAGAGAGTCTTCCTGATTCAGGACTCCGCCATTGTGATTCGGATCAAACTTACCGGGGTAGTACCTCCAGAAGAAGACGCTCACTTCCTCGACATTCAACTCACTTGCCATCTCGATGAGCCCCGGTAGCTCTTGGATATTGGTCCTCGATACCGCCATACAGAAAGTCTTACGCATCTGACTTTGGTGTTTGGAAAGATGCTGATTCAGCTGACGGATCCCCTCAAAGACGTCACCTGAACCCTGGTTTTGTAGAACCAGATTGTTGCTTTCCTGGGTGGAACCGTGGACCGAAATTTCGGCTTGGTTGATGCCGGAGAGAGCGAGCCCGCTCGCGTACTTCTCGATCAAGAGCCCGTTGCTTCTGATTGAGATGTTGATCCATGGGTACTGGCTGCTGACATGTTGGGTGATCTTGAAGAGATCCTGACACAGCAGAGGATCTCCTCCACCGGAGAAGTGGAAGGTCGTTCCGGCGATATCTGTGGGTAGGTGCGAGAGCATGGTCTTGAACCGATCCAGGTCAATGCTCTGTTTCTGATCCTCGTCAAAGTATTGGTTGCAGAAGACGCATCTGACGTTGCAGAAGTTGGTCACCAGGAAATGGTAGATGTGAGGGTAGTAAGCGTTGAAAGGAGGCTGGCGGAGAGCCTCCCCCAGAGGAATAAGCTGACGAGTCGGTGCCTCGGGATCGATCGGGCCAGTATCTGCAGCAGATGATGGGTATTCGAAGAAGCCTGCGATAGAAGCCCGAAGTGAGCGAAGCGCAGCAATCCTGCTGATCAAGAAGAGTTTCCAGAACCTCTGGGTATGGATCCGCCAGTCGGCCAGACCCCTTCGATAGGCCTCTAGTCGTGCTCGACGGAAGACTTCCAAGACCCCTCTGAAGCGCAGGAGAAACTGCAGTCGGCGTGGCGACATCTGCGTCTTTTCCTGGTCGTACAGCCAAAGGTTCCGGGAGTTCTCTATCAGATCTGTCTCGATGGGAAGCTTGCCGCCATAGCCGGGGTGCATGTGAGGGTGGTCTTTGCGATCGACGTAGCGTGGATTGCGCTCTTTGAAGATCTTCTTGCGACCATGCTCCAAGGATACCCAGGGGTAGTGGTGATAGTGGAACTTGATGACCGCCACGCGCTGCTTCTGTCGGTAGCAGCAATGTCCCCACGAGGTGTAGAAGTCAATCGACGGATCGTAGGTGAAGATCTTCTGTTGAGGAACCCTCCATGGCTCGACCTTGCAGAAGCGCATGCGCTCGGCATGTGACGACTTCGAGGGGTCATCCTGCTCAGTCGGTCGAAAGTCGTACCAGATTCCGTCGATGACGTTGTAGCCGTAGCCCTTCATGTGATCCATGAAGGTTAGAAGGGGCATTTCTCTTGCCGGCGAGTAGTAGAAGGAATCGGCGTCGATCGTCAGGATCCACTCGTAGTCGGACAGATTCTCATGCATGTACTGGCAGGCAAACTGCAGTATCTTGCGCCATTCATACCCATCGGTCTCGATTCTCTGGATATCGATCAGCCGTCCCCGATAGCTGGAGGCGTCGGTCTGGAAGGAGCGGGCAATCTCGACGCTGGAGTCGCTGGAATCGTTGTCGATCAGCACGAGATCGATTCCCTGGTTCAAATAGTGACGCACGGATTCCGCCAGGATATGTTCTTCGTTGTAGCAGAAGAGGATTCCGCAGGCTTTTCGAGCGGGGTGATTCATGACTTAGCTAATACGCTCAAAAAAAGGGGCATACTGGGTATGACCAAAACACTCCTTTAGTTCTGTCAGGTTGGAGACGATCTCGGAAACCCGGTCGGAGCTCAACTTCACGAATCGGGTGTCGACGGGTGTGGAAGCCACCTCCAAGAACTCAAATACTCGATTCGAGGCAGCTTGATGCCGCTCGGCTTGCAACAGGTCTCTTTCATAAACCAGCTCGAGGTGTGGGAGCTGCGCAAAGGTCCTCTGATCCCGCCGGGTCCAGCGCTCACTTTCTCTGATACAGCGATGTAACTCTGGCGCGCTGATGCGAACTTGTCCCTGCCACCTGGGTTCCCCGGTTTCCAGATGACGGAGTCGTCTACTGTCCACGAGTACCCGGGAAAGCGCTTGCCGAAGGACGTTCTCTCTCCGGAGATGAATAATTCCCCACCCCCTGTTCTGGATCTTTCTCAGGAAAGCGGTGGTGCAGCGGTGGGAAACCTGTCGCTCGAGCTGATGGTTCAAGATCTTGCAGCCGTAGGTATATCTGGGGTGGAGTGACCTTCGGGCTTCGAGGAACGACCTTGTAAGAAGCGGTCTGAATGCCAGAACCTCCCGCTCGCAGCGAATATTGGGGTGCGAGTTGAGGAGGTCGACTAACAGGGTGCTTCCGGTTCTGGGTTGGGCGTAGATAAGGAACTTCTTCTTACCTTTCGCCAAAGGAGCCAACAGGAGTAGCGGGAGCAGTGCCGTGTAGGTCGCCAATTCCCGGGCGAGACTATAGGAGGCGATCAATCCTGGTCGCCGGGAGCCCAGGATTGCCTCGTTCAATTTGATGGCTAAAGAGCCGACGTTCTTCACTTTGAAACTCTGGTCTTGAACTTAGTACATGTTGAACTTTGATGGCAATGCTCTGCCCTTGGATTTCTGATCGCCAGTCCATGTCGTCGCCACCTTTGTATCTCCCTTGGTAGCTCGTGTAGGGGCAGTCAACGATCTATTTCACCGAAAAGACGCCCAGCCGGTAGTACTTCATTTGGTCGATCTGCTGGAGCACCCTCGACCGGAAACCGCGGCCGAACCTGCCTCGAGAAGTCAGCATGCTACCGCGAGATGCCGAGTGAGCTCCCTTGAGGCAGGACAGGTCGCGAGTTTCTGGGACAGCGAGGAGACAATCCCGATGTGATGGGGTGACTCTAGGAGGCAACTGAGTGCAGCGGAGGCTGGAGTCAAGGAAGACAGCCGAAAGAAATACGGCTGAGAAAAGGTTTGCGATCAGCAACACACGTGCCGACTTAGACGAGTGCCAGTTTCGATAGCCCTCTCGAATTGCCCCCATGCTGAGTGCGGCGAAAGCCAGCCAGAACGGGGAGGAGAGCGTTGTATATCGAGCCGCCAAGGAACTTCCAGCTGTAGAAGAGGAGGTGCGTGCCAGCGCAACCAGCAAGCCTGAGGCTACTACGAATGTCGCAAGGCCGACCCAGACGGAGAGTCTCTCTCCGGACCAGCCGAAACGATGGAGAAGGATAAGGTTCAATAGGAGCAGGATCAGGCCTGAGGCACCGATGGCCAAGACGCCCAAGAAATATCCATAGTCCCATGGACCAGAGTAGGCTACGAGCGCATTCCCTATGAACCCTGCAGTAAACCGAAGGAGAGCGATAGGATCTAGCATCATGCCTTCTTCGAATACACGAGACTGATAGCCGGCGAAGTAGTGTCCCAGAGCCACGGCTGTGGCGAGTGACCAGAAGACGAAGTACCTAATTTTCCCGTAACCCATCATCCAAAGGACCGGTACGAGCGAGAACCACACCAGAAATCCGTTCGCGTAGGAATAGGTCGCACAGAGCGAAAAGAAGGCGCCAAGGGAGATCGAAAACCATTTGGATTTCGGTTTGCCCAGAATCCACACGGCGAACACCAGAAAGAGCAGGAGCATGGAGTAGACGACGAATCCGTTTGCGAATGGATACACGGCGACGAGGGATAGGAACCCGGCCACGCCGAGGCTAGGCCACTTCAGAGTGTTGGAGTCGAGACTCCACAGGGCAAGGGTAAGAAAGAGGAGAAGGAAGAAATATTGAGACTGGATGGCCCAAAGCCAGTTCCTGTGTTGTGCCAAGGAGAAAATGAGCAGGGAGAAGGGCAAGGCGGCAAATATTGCGTTTCTGCCATGATGCCTCCGGTAGATTGAGAGAAGAAGCACAAGCGTGCAGCCTGCGATCACCATGTTGAAATACATCTCGGTCTTTAGATTCCAGCCGGTAAGCCAGACCGAAACAACCGTTAGTAGATTGGTAAAGAAGGGGCGGCTGTCGTTGTATTGCCTAGTCAGATCCGAGAAAGTGATGCTCCCATCCGCGGTTTTCAGCGCGTTGTTTAGAGGTTCGATCCATTCATCCCAGTAGGGAACCGGTTGGCCCTGAATCGTGATGTAACTGCCCACTACAAAGATGGGTAGCAGGCTCAAGAGGATGGTAATGGCTCTTATCGGTTTCATGATAGGAAACCCGAACCCCAAGGGGCCGCTCTTCGGGCTCGGGCTGTTCCGGCTAAATCCTCAGCCCTGGGCAGGGTATTGTCAAATCGACTGATCGGCGAGGCTCACGGCGACGATGTACGGGTGGAGGCAGTTTTGAGCCCCGCGAAATTTGACTTAGTCATTGGGAGCCCCGTAGCATCTTGGCGTCACCCCAGGAACCCAGGAAAGGGTGAGATCTACCTACGCACTCAGGGGCAGGGAACGATGACCTGGATGAACCGTCTGCGCCAGCGGAAACCGTTGCTGGACGAAGAGGGATTCTTGCACAGTGACCTCTGGATCGACCAGCAGGATGCCCATCAGAGCACTCGGGAGAAGATTTTCAGAAAGGAGATTAGTATCGAGCAGGCGGACAAGCTCAGGCTGTTTCACGACGAAGGCTATCTGGGAATTTCCCTTGCCCTGGACGATCAGATCTTCGATCAGATCGATGAAGATGTCGAGCGACTGTGGCAGAAGCGGCCCAACCATGTGGCCTACGCCTATCAGGGCCTGCTCACCCGCTTCTCTGACGCGAAGCTCGAGCATCGGGCACCCTCCTACCGAATCGCTGATCTCCACACCTATTCGGAAGCCGCGCTGTCGCTCTATCTTCAGCCACAGGTCTTCGAGTACATCGAGCTGATCCTGGGCGAGCCGGCCATTGCCACGCAG
>JAKZYH010000494.1:0-11647 GCA_047514575.1 Acidobacteriota bacterium
ATTGTTCTGCCCCACCCAACTACCCAACCCCAAAATGCCTTCGCCGCTCCCATAGTAAGAGAGGTCCATCTTGCGTTCGACGGCACCAGAATCGCCTGTTCTAAAAGAGCCGCACCCAAGTTATTTTTGCGCAGACCCTAAGCAGAGATCGAAGTTGAAGTCGATTCGAGCCCATTATGCTTCTAACTGATTAATCATAATCAGGTTACGACGATGTTCGGATCTAGGAACTTAACCACAACGGAACAGCTGGTAAGACTCGAAAACCCATTGCGACCAGAATGAACGAGAACGGGAGCAACAACCATGTCGTAGAGACACAGCTCAGCCGGGACCTCGGTCTGGTCTCCGCACTTGCCATCGGTGTGGGCACCATGATCGCAGCCGGCATCTTCACGCTCTCTGGTCTGGCGGTCGGTTACGTCGGCTCCGCGGCCATCGCCGCGTTCCTGATGGCGGCCACCGTCGCCACCTTTACCGCGCTCACCTACTGCGAGTTCAGCTCCATCTATCCCCAGTCGGGCGAAGGCTACCTGTACGCCCGCCGGACCTTTCCAGCGCTGATCGCCTACCTGGTGGGTTGGTGCCTGCTGCTAGGATATACGGCGTCGTGCGCCTTCTACATCGCGAGCTTTTCAAGTTACTTCAGCGAGTTCATCTGGCACGGACCGGTACCTATTCTCTCAGGGCTATTCGTCATCGCGGCGCTAACGCTGCTCAATATCAAGGGCACCAAGGAGAGTGGGGGCTTCCAGGTCATCGTGACCATCGCCAAGGTCATTCTGTTGATATGGTTCGTTGGTGGCGGCCTGTTCTACGTCGACCCGGAAGTTATCGTGGAACGCTTCAGCACGGATCTCGTCGCCATCGGCAGCACCGCCGCCATGGTGTTCATCACATTCTTCGGCTTCTCGGCCATCGCCGCTTCCGCTGGAGAGGTCAAGGATCCGACCCGGACGATTCCGCGGGCGATATTCATCTCCATGGGAGCCGTGACCGTCCTCTACAGTCTGGTCGTTCTGGTCGTGATAGCGGCCAATCTCACTGAGTACACCGAGTCGTCCATGGGGAGCGCCGCCCGTTCCTTTCTGGGACCTATCGGCGGAATGGTCATCGTCGGGGGTGCCCTTTTTTCTATGATCTCCGCCTCTAACGCGTCCATTCTTGCAGGGTCCCGCGTCACGCTCGCGATGAGTCAATTGGGGCACCTACCACGGATGCTGGGAGCGATCAGCGAGCGGACCCGAACTCCCATCACGGCTCTTCTTCTGGTGGGAACCGGGATCGGTATTTTCGCGATGATGCTTCCCCTGGAAGAGCTGGCTCATTTCGCCGACTGCGTTCTCTTGATTGCCTTGATCCTGGTAAACGCGGCACTTATTCAGCACCGTCGCAGGTTTCCCCACCTAGAGCGCCCCTTCCGGGTGCCGCTGGTGCCACTTCTGCCTGGACTGGGAATCCTGGCGAACCTCTACCTGCTTTTCCAGATACCTCATCTCGTCCCGGTGTTGCTGGCTCTCGGGGCACTGGGGCTGGGGTTTCTCGGCTTCATCAGTTGGAAAGGAGCTGAAGTCGTCGAGGAGGCACTGCCTGGGCAGCCATCCCGAGTTGCCCTGGAGCGGGCCGACGAAAGTGAAGGGAAATTCCGAGTGCTGGTACCCATCGCCAATCCCGCCAACGTGAACATGCTGATCGACTTCGCTGCGGCGAGCGCTTCTCGGCGCCAGGGCCACATCATAGCGGTGCGGGTAGTCGTCCTCCCGGAGCAGGTACCTCCGGAGCGGGAGGAGGAGTACGTCGAGCAGGAACGGCAGATCCTCGAACTCGCCCGACAGCGAGCTCGCAAGTCCGGCGTTCCGATGACCTCTCTGGTTCGCATTGGCCACAACGCCGCGCGAGCCATCCTGGAGACCAGCCGGGAACGCGAATGCGATCTGGTCGTAGTGGGCTGGAAGGGTCACAGCTCGACCACCCGCCGAATTCTGGGGGAGGTAACCGACGAAGTAGTGGACAAGATCCGGACGGATATCATGCTGGTCAAGCTGACAGCAGACGGGTTGCCAAAGCGATTGCTCCTGCCCACGGCCGGGGGGATTCACGCTCGCCAGGCGGAGCACTATGCCGCCGATCTGGCCGCCTCCTGGGGAGGTCAACTCACACTTTGCAGCGTCCTCCCCGTGGAGGCGCAGGAGGAGTTGATTCAATCCGAGAACGCACGGCTGAACCAGATACGAGCGGAGATGCAGGAGTCCGGTGGCTTCAATTCAATCGAAACACGTATCATCCGGCACCGATCCGTCAGTGAGGGCATCATTGTGGAGTCGGAGCTCCACGACGGTGTAGTAGTGGGCGCCGCTGGGCAAAGTTTTTCTAAACAGATTCTGTTCGGCAGCATCCCCGAGGAAATCGCCCGAGAATCCAGCAAGACGGTCATCGTGATCAAGCATCACCATGCTGTCAAAGAGCTGTTTGGCCGGGTAATGAGCGAATGAGTCGGCATTCTCAGGCTCTCGCCTGTATCTTGTACTCCGGGATCCACCAAAAGGCCTTCCTCTTGAATTCCAAGTAGAGTAAGTTCTTCCCTGCCATGCCTCGCTTTCGTAATGCTTCCCTCGTTCCAGGGTTCCTGCTTCCCCTTACCTTTCTTCTCCATCTGGGCTCGATACTCTGCGCCGATGTCCCTCTTCCCACGCCCCGGGAGCACTACGACTCCCCCGATCCCTCTGCCGAAAGTCTGCTTCGCCTGGCCGCGTCCATCGGAGAACTCGATCCCTCTCAGCAGCTTCGAATACTGGGATTGCTTCAGTCCCAAGACTCTGCAGGTGGCCAGAATGTCTCCATCGACGAGCTCATGGCGATTCTCAAAAGCATCGATTGGGAGAAACATCGGGCCGACATTCTGGAGTTGTTCCTGCACCGCTCCCGCGTACTGGACATCATCCCCAAAGAATCCAAGGACTGGCTGCCCATCGTCCACGATTCTCTCTTGTTCTTCCTGCATCATCTCGATGAGAAGCGATTGGTCCGCCGTCTCTTCGATCAGGCCAAACTGCCCACCGAAGCCGATAGGGGCCAATACCTTCTCGGCTTTCTTTCGCAAACTCCGACACTGCAGAAGATCGGTCAGATTCTGGCAAGAAATCCCTCCATCCCAGGCGACCTCCGGGCGGCCCT
The DNA here is from genome assembly GCA_047514575.1 of Acidobacteriota bacterium. Classification (GTDB taxonomy): domain Bacteria; phylum Acidobacteriota; class UBA6911; order RPQK01; family JAJDTT01; genus CAUZIZ01. The sequence continues at coordinate 3,175 of JAKZYH010000494.1, forward strand.
TCAAGTCCTTGAGAACAGTCTGCGGACCACTCGTGCCAGTGACTTGACCCGCTTTACTTTAGAGGAGATTGGAGAAGAAACCGCCAAGAAGTATCAGGTCCAGTTTTCGGATCAAGTTCTTGCAGAAGCCACGGTGGGGGCCGTTCTTCGCTGCACCCTGATTCTGCCTGGACAGAAGAAGCGAACCGAAGCAGTGGTCAAGATCATCAAGCCCTATGCCGTTTCAGCCATGCAAGAGGAACTGGCCATCTTCGATGACCTCACCCGGTATTTTGCAGCTCATCGCGAGACCTATGAGATTGGGGCAATCCCTATTTCAGAGACCTTCGACAACGTCCGACAGGCCCTCTCCAAAGAGATCGTGATTGTCGAGGAACAGAAGAATCTGACAAGGGCGGGGCACTACTATCGGGGCAACCCGAGGGTGCTGGTACCGAAACTCTACCCCCTGTCGACCGATCGCGTCACCTTCATGGAGTTCGTCCATGGCGAAAAGGTCGCGGTCGCCTTTGCCGGAAAGACCCGATCACGAGCCAAGCTGGCTCGCAGATTGCTAGATCTGCTGGCTGTCGATGTGCTGCTGGCTCAGACTGATGAAGCCCTTTTCCATGGCGATCCCCACTCCGGAAATGTCTTCCACGTTCTCGACGACCCAGCGGATCCCTTCCGCTTAGCCCTACTCGACTGGGGACTGTCCGGGAATCTTCCACACTCACAGCGAGAGGCATTGATGCAGTTGTTCCTGGGTATCTTCTTGAAGGACTCAAAGCGACTTCGTAACCACGTCGGAGCCCTGATCCAAGGAGACTCATGGAAAACCGAATCCGGACAGAAAAAGGTTCGTCGACTGGTTGAACAGACTTTGACCGGGGTGAAGGGAGAGAGTGCGTTCGACATCCTGGGGGAACTGATGAAGAATCTGGGCCGGGAAGGCTACAAAATCCGCTTCAACCTGGGACTCTTCATCAAGGCACAGATCACAATAAGTGGGATCCTCTCAGAGTTGGATCCCAAACTGAAGCCAGATCGGTACCTGGTTAGCCGCCTCTCGAACCAGGTCCTGAAAGAGATGCCAAAGCGTCTTCTCTACACCCTCTGGTTCCCCCGTTGGAACTCTCATCAATACCGCAGCATGCTCTCCAATGAGGATGTGAGGGATATACAGTTCGCCCTGATAGGGCGAGCCTTCAGGAAGCTGGGGAGGGTGTTCTGATCTAAAACTCCCTTGCCTTCGCCCTTCCCCGTCGTAGCTCCACACGAACGGGCAGGGGCAGGTGCATTGGCACCGGCAGGGGAACAAGGGCAAGCGGAGTCGCGCGTGCGTGGTTTCATTCTTCAACCCACCTACCACATCGAGAGGAACCACCCCGTCATCCACCTCTACGGACGTCTGGAGACTGGCGAGGCCTTCCTGATAAGGGACGATCGCGAGATTCCCCACTTCTACATTGGATCGCAGGATCTCAAACGAGCCCGCAATCTGGCGACAATCGATCCGGCTCCCTCAGGGCGTCGGACACTCGATGGGAAACCGGTCGCACGGGTGAACCTTCGTCTACCCTCGGACACACCTCCACTTCGGGATCGCTTGATCCGGCAGGGTATCCGCTGCTACGAGGCGGATGTCCGTTTTGCCATGCGCTTCCTGATCGATCGCGGGATTCGGGGTTCCTTGGAAATCAGTTCCGCCGGACGGCAGGAGCCGGGTGGAGGCCGCGTCTACCACAACCCGGAGATCCAGCCCGAACGTTGGGTCCCTGAGCTATCAGTGCTTTCAATCGACATCGAGACGGATCCGGCAGCACGGCGCCTATTCTCCATCGCCCTCCATGGCTGTGGAGCCTCTGAGGTCCTGGTCGTGAATCCCGGCAACGACTCGGTGCCCGAAGGCACTCGATCGTTCCGCGAGCAAGATGAGCTGCTGCACGCCTTTACAACGAGAATACAGGAGCTCGATCCCGATGTGCTGACCGGATGGAACGTTGTCGATTTCGATTTGAAAGTACTTGAACGCGTAGCCGGGACATCCGGAGTTGCCTTGCTGCTGGGACGAGATCAAAGACCTCTCCGCCTCCGTCCTTCGCGCTCTCCATGGAGCTCCTTTGAGGCGTCAATCGCAGGCAGGGTGGTGGTCGACGGCATCCATCTGCTCCGCGGATCCTTCGTGAAGATGGAACACTACTCGCTGGACTTCGTGGCCCGCGAGATTCTGGGTGAAGGCAAGACCCTGAGCGGCGACCGGGCCCAGACCATCCTAGATCACTACCTTCACGACCGTGCCCGGCTGGTCGAATACAACCTGACCGATGCCCGGTTGGTCCTGGAGATCCTGAACCGGCTGAAGCTCATCGAGCTAGCGGTTGAACGGAGTCTGCTCACAGGACTTCCTATCGATCGAATCGCAGGTTCGGTCGCAGCTTTCGACTTCCTCTACCTCAGCCAACTGCACCGTCGCAGCATCGTGGCCCCCAGCGTCGGTGCCGGAGGGACCGCCAGCGCCGGATCGGACCCCGGGGGGCATGTGATCCAGCCTGAACCGGGACTCTATCGGAACGTCCTGGTCTTCGACTTCGAGAGCCTCTACCCCAACCTGATCCGCACCTTCGAGATCGATCCCCTGGGCTATCGGCCCCAACCCAACCCGGATGAGGATCTGGTTGTCGCTCCCAATGGAGCCTCATTCCGCCGTCAAACCGGCATTCTTACCCAGCTCCTGGAAGAGCTTCTTCCCCGCCGTAAGGCCGCCAAAGCCTCCGGCGATCGGGTGACCAGTCACGCCATAAAGATCCTCATGAATTCCTTCTACGGAGTCCTCGGTACGCCGGCCTGTCGCTTCCATGCACCCCAATTGGCAGGCGCCATCACCAGTTTCGGGCGCAACCTTCTGCAGTGGTCGAAGCAGTGCCTCGAATCCTATGGATTTCAGGTCATCTACGGAGACACCGACAGCCTCTTCCTACTCTCCCGGAAGGAACAGGCTGAAGCAGGCCAGGCCCTCGGTCATGATCTGGCGAAAAGGCTCAACAACGATCTAGCAACCCATATTCAAGAGACCTGGAGGGTCGAGAGTCATCTGAAGTTGCAGTTTGAGAAGCTCTACCGAAAACTCCACATCCCCACCACCCGACAGGGTGGAGCCGGAGCCCGAAAACGCTATGTGGGCCTGGTGGGAACGGGAGATTCAGAGGAACTGGTTTTCACCGGAATGGAAGTCGTCCGCCGTGATTGGACCGAGCTTGCACGACTGGTTCAGAGGGAACTCTACCGACGGCTCTTTTCGGAGCAGCGCCTGGATGAATATTTGAGGCAAATAGTTGATGACATACGTCGGGCGCGCCTCGACGACCAACTGATCTACCACAAGGCGCTACGCAAGGAATTGAGCGACTACAGCCACAACCCGCCGCACGTCGCGGCCGCACGCAAGATGGACCATCGATCCGGCCGGCTGATTTCCTACTACATGACCCACAACGGCCCGGAGCCGATCCAAAAGCTGGAGAACCCGATCGATCATGAGCACTACGTCCAGAAACAGATCCGTCCGGTGGCAGAACCTCTGTTGAAGCTTCTGGCCCTGGACTTCGCCAAGGTCATCGGCGACGACCGGCAAATGGAGCTTTTTTGAGAAACCAATCTGGGTAACGGTGGGCTCCAGGCCGCCGTCCACCGAGCCGTCAGGCTCGACAGGGTTGCTGCGGCCTGGAGGCCAAAGCTACCCAAGGCCTGTCGTGTTGTTGTGGTAAGAACGCACGAAAGCGAGATGAGGGGAAAAAGTGCTCAGTAGAAGACTGCTATTTGCGTCATCAATGGTCCTGGCAGGACTAACAGGGTCCTGCGGGACAGCAGAAGAGCGGCTCGAGGTCAGCATTGGCGCCATGGCACCAGGCACCTCCTGGTACGTCTTCGGAGCTACGCTGGCCAGCCTGCTGCAGGAGGCCCTTCCTGAAAATAGCCGGGTCGAGGTCATCGCTCGCGGCGGAGGGGTCGGCAATCCCATACTGGTCGAGCGTGGGGACGAGACCATTGCTCTTGCTCAAACTTTTACTTCCTCCTGGGCCTATCACGGCGCCCCCGGAGTCTACCAGGGCAAGAAACATCCACACCTCCGCGCCCTGGTAGGAGGATTAAACTCGGTCTGGGTGACAGCCATCCTGCACCAGGACTACATCGATCGAACCGGCCATCGCACCCTCGAGCAGGCGCTGCTCTCTGATCAGCCCATTCGGGTAGTGATGAAGCCCCAAGGGAGCTCGGTTCCGCTGGTGGTCGACCTCATCTTCGAACTCCTGGGAACCAGCCGAGAGCGGATCGAATCCAACGGAGGAAGGATCATTCAGGTGACGGCCAACCAGATTCCCAGCCTGTTCAGAGATGGAGGTGCCGACCTCTATTTCGAAACGGCCCTGCGAGGACATCCAGCCGTTACCGAAGTGAGCCGAACGGTTGACGTCCGCTTCATCGACCTTCCCGGGAGGGTCTTGAGCAGGCTTTCAGAGCGCGGCATCAAGTCGAGCCCCATGCCGCAGTGGTTCAGAGGGCAATCCGGTCCCACCCAGGCCGTCGAGTTGGGGACAATAGTGATTGCCCACGAGGCTCTTGCTTCCGATCTTGCCTACTTGATTACCAAGACCATTTGCGAAAACAAAGACCGAATGGCCAAGGCCCACAAAGCCTGGGGTGATTTCGACCCGACCCAGGCCGGCTCGCCTGAGAAAGCGGCTATCCCGCTTCATCCGGGAGCCGAACGTTACTATCGGGAAAAGGGATGGCTCTGATCCAAGGGGATCAGACGCGACTCGAGGTGGTCGTTCCCTGGTTCCGCAGCCTGCTTGGGATCTCCTGGCTTGCTTTCCAGCTCTACATCATCTGGTATCCCCAGGCGCCCCTGGTACAGCGCCCCCTTCACCTGATCCTGGCGCTGGTCCTGTTTTTTCTCTGGAACCCGCTCAGTTCGAAACGGCTGGGACCAGGCTGGAGAGTGCTCATCGACTCTCTCCTGACAGCGGCTACCTGCGCCGGCGGCGCCTACTACCTGTTCTCCTCTACTCGTCTGACCGAACGCATGGAGGGAATCGATCCAGTCGGCGTCGTTGATATCTGTTTAGGCATCCTGCTTCTCACAGTGCTCCTCGAAGCCGTCCGACGGGCTGTTGGTTGGTCGCTGTTGACAGTCTTGTTGCTGTTTCTGGGCTATGCATTCGTGGGGAAGTGGGTTCCAGGCTGGCTGAGCTTCTCCGGTTTCAGCCTGAGTGAGGCCGTAGAGATCCTGACGATGTCGCTGAACGGCATCCTGGGAATCACCACTCAGACTTCGCTGCAATTCGTCTTCTACTTCATCGTTTTCGGTGCGGTCTACTCATCGATCGGAGGAAGTCAACTCTTCATCGACATCGGACTCAGATTCAGCGGGAAGCACCAGGGTGGGGCGGCCAAGGCCGCTGTTGTCTCCAGCAGCCTGATGGGCAGCATCAGTGGAAGCGCGGTGGCTAACGTCGCTGCCACCGGTGTTTTCACGATCCCGTTGATGCGGAGAGCTGGCTACTCCCGGGAACAATCGGCGGCAATCGAGGCTATCTCATCCACCGGCGGACAGTTGATGCCACCCATCATGGGAGTGGCCGCTTTCCTGCTCGCCGAGATGCTGCAGATCGACTACACAACCGTCGCTCTGGCTGGCCTCATACCGGCCCTGGCCTTCTACACGGCCATCTTTGTCCAGGTTGATCTGGAAGCTCGCAAGACTGGCGTGGGGACAGCCCGGAGCATGGCAACCGGAAGCCAACCTTCGATCCTCGTGCGCCTCTACCTGCTGATTCCCCCCGTCGTGCTGGTAATGGTTTTGCTATCAGGTTATTCGGCCACCTACGCTGCTACCGTGGCCGCCGCAGCCTGTATCCTCATCGGTCTGGTCCAACCCAGAGATCGACTCGACCTCCGTCGCCTGATCGACGCTCTCAGCGAGGGAACAAGACAGGCCAGTCAGGTGGCGATACCCATTTCGGCGATTGGCATCATCATCGCGGTCGCGATCCAGTCCAATCTGGCTCTCAAGTTCTCCTCCCAGCTGATCGCGGGAGGGGAGGGCTCCTGGCTGGGATCCATGCTGCTGATCATGGTGGGTTGCCTGATCATGGGTACGGGCCTACCTACCGTAGCGGCTTACATCATAGGTGCTATCTTGTTCGTCCCGGCGCTCCTGGAAATGAAGATCTCGGAAATGCAGGCGCATTTCTTCGTCATGTACTACTGCGTCTTGTCCATGGTTACGCCCCCGGTAGCACTGGCCTCCTATACAGCAGCAGGGATAGCGGGAAGCCAGACCATGCGGACAAGCCTCCTTGCCTGCCGTCTCAGCTTCGTGTCCTTCTTGATCCCGTTTGCTTTCGTCTTCGACGCGCGACTATTGGGAGAGGGGGCTTTCGGCTGGGTTGCGGTGGCCTTTCTGTCGCTGTTGGTTGGCAGCGCCGCTTGGGCAGTAGCCCTGGTCGGCTATCTCAAGCGAAGTCTGAGTTTGGTCGAGCGCCTGTTCATCGCGGCTGGCTCCGTGACATTGATCTTCTCGCCTACGGCAACCCCGCTCTGGTCTTTGGCGCTGGTCTTCCTCGCCCTTTTTGCGCTTTGGATTTCGATCCTGCGGCGCGAGGGTGGAGAAGCAGAGTGAATCGGCTCGGGGTCATTCGGGGAGAAGCATCGGGCACCGTGGCCGTAGGATGGGCACTCCTGCCCGTCGAGAACAAGAGACGGGCAAGAGTGCCCATCCTACGGCGGCCAAGATCTTTCGGGTGGCGGCTCTTACATCATCTCCTCGCCGATGAAGTTTTCGATCAGAGCGACAGCCCGAGAATCCTGGCCGCAGTACCTCCCATAATCTGAGCTAGATCTTCCGGACTGAGAAAATCACAGTATTTCTCGATCCAGTCGCGCGACTGGCGATAGGTGCAGAACCTGTTCTGGAACGGCATGTCGGTTCCCCAGAGGAGCTGGCCAGGGCCGATTTCCTGACACATCATCTCCAGCGTGGACCAGACCTCACGGTAGGGAAAGTCGAACAGGTCTCCCAGGCGGACGGGAAAGCTGACCTCGAGATGGCAGCGGGGGTTGCGGAAGGGCTCCCAGATGGCTTCCGGAAGGGTGATCCGGTTGCCGTCTACGAACGACCTCCAGGGGAAGCCGTGGGTGAGGCTGCAGATGACGTCAGGGTAGCGTTCCATCCAGCGCATCAGAATCCTGAGCTGGTCGAGATAGCCCTGCTGCTGCTCCTGCCGAGTGAGCTCTTCGGACAGTTCTCTGGGATCCGTCCCCAGGGTGAAAAACACCGGCACATCCAACTCCGCCGCAACCTCCCAGAAGGGACGAAAAGGACCATCGTCCCAAGGGTCACTGCCCTCCAGGTAGGCCAGGGGAGGAATGAACTTGATCGCATGCAATCCAAAGCCGGAGATGGCGCTCTCGAGCTCCTCGATGACAGAATCGGTCTCGCTCCTCAGACGCCACTCGTCGACTGGGGCCATGGATCGCAAACGATCCGGATAGAGCCGCACGCACTCCGCCAGGTAGGCAACATCCCGACCCAGCATGGGATCCGTGTGCAGCAGAGCTGCATCGACCCCGGCGTAGTCCATCTCTCCGATCAGGCTGTGAGCGGTGTACTCCAGATGCTTCAGGTTCGGGGGGTAGAACTGCTTGGTGTAATCCTCGCCGTCGACCGTCCATACCACCCGACCGCGGTCGTGATCCACCCTGAAATCCACATCCGGTAGATCAAGCCGTTGATCGAGTCCGGCAGGAGCCAGGGGTTCTGAGGAAGCGGCCGCCCCATCCCTGACTCTCCAGGCAGGTTGATGGTGTCCTGCATGCGCCACCTGGAGCCATTTCAGATGCTCATTTCCGCTGGAGTGCCCCGCGGGTTGATCTGCCGGAGGAAAACAGTAGACGTGAGAATCAACAATCATACAAGAAAGTTCCAAGATACAAGATACAAGATACAAACAAAATCCAAATTCCAAGCGGTAAAGAGGAATTTTGGGGTCTATGGTCTGGCACCCTGGAGTCTTGGGTTTATCTGCTCTAGTCGATAGTGAACGATTGCAGCTCCACCGGGACCGGGAGCTGCGCGGGCAGGATATACGCAGAGGCTGGACGGGGAGGCGGAAGAAGGCCGATCGACTGCACCACCAGCGGTATACCAAGGATGGCGCCGGCGCAAGCCACCTTCACCGACCCCTCACCATGAGCAAATGAGAGAATCGATAGCGGAGTGATCTCTGGATCGTTTGTACCTTGGTGCTTGGGTCTTGAGATTTGTTTGTATCTTGTCTCTTGTATCTTGGGACACTGCTGTCCGGTCTATTTTTCGAGGTATAGCTGAAAGCCTTATGTAACGGGGCTTTGGGGCGATGGTGAAAGAAGGGGGTTGTTTTGGGCCCTGAAGCTGCTGGACCTGATTTGGGAAGGGGACCTGCCTTGGTTA
>JAKZYH010000495.1:0-6392 GCA_047514575.1 Acidobacteriota bacterium
GTGAAGAGCGGACAGCCGGATCCGGCTCCCCAGGAAACCGCCGTTGCTGAGCCAGGCTCCAAGGGGAGTCTGCAGGTCGTTCCAGCCGAAGTGACGCTGCCTCCCGGCGGGAAAATCAAGCTCAAGGCGCTTCAGTTTGACTCGGTGGGATCGGTTCCCTCATCGGCGAGTGCCGAGTGGTCGGCGAAAGGAGTACGAGGAACGGTTGGCTCGGACGGTACCTTCACCGCTAGCAGTGATCAGGCGTTCTCAGCAGGGCTGGTCACGGCCAAGGGAGGCGGAGGTCTCAGCGCCGCCGCCCGAGTCAGGATCACTCCCGACCTACCCCTTCACGAGGACTTCGAGTCGATCAAGACGGGGACGGTCCCGCCGGGGTGGGTGGGCGTTGCCGCTAAGACGCAGGTCGTGGAACAGGACGGGAAGGTGCTGAAGAAGCTGGCCTCGAAGGCTCGACCCTCACCACCCTTCATGCGGCTTCGCGCCTACGCCACGCCCCCGATTAAAGGGGGATACACGGTGCAGGCAGACCTGCTTGGAAAACTCGCTCGCAAGCGTTTCAAGCCCGATATGGGACTCATCAATAGCCGCTACCGATTCATCATGATGGGGATGAGGAAGAAGCTGAGGATCGAAACCTGGTCTCCGCTGCCGCGCTTGCGGCACGATGTAGCCTTTCCCTGGGATCCCGAGAGCTGGTACCGAGCCAAGTTTTCGGTGAAGCTCGAAGGTGACCAGGCTCGTGTTAGGGCCAAGGTGTGGCCGCGAGGCGAGGCCGAGCCCGAGGCATGGAGCATAGAGGTGGTAGATCCGCATCCGAATCGCGAGGGTAGCGCCGGTATCTACGGTTATTCAGTTGGGACGACATCGAAGAGCGACGGACCAGAGATTCTCTTCGACAATTTCAAGGTGATGAAGTGATGATGAATAGGGTTCTGGCCAGGAGCGTCCAAGGTCTTCTGATTCTGTTGATAGCGGCTTCCCTGGGAGGACGTTGGGAAGGCCATCTCAAGGTGGGCGACTGGCCGATGTGGGGAGGCTCTCCGGACCGGAACATGGTCTCGGACGAGAAGGGATTGCCACACGAATGGGATGTCAAGACCAAGAAGAACATCCGCTGGCAAACGGCCCTGGGATCTCAGACTTATGGTAATCCGGTTATAGTCGGCGGCAAGATCTTCATCGGCACCAACAACGAAGGCGGTCACCGGCCCGGGATTGACGGCGATAAGGGAGTGATCGTTTGTCTCGAAGAGAAGACCGGGAAGCTGCTGTGGCAAGCCACCCACGACAAGCTTCCGACGGGTCGGGTCAACGACTGGCCAGAGCAGGGAATTTGTTCCTCTCCCTACGTGGAGGGAGACCGGATCTACTATGTCAGCAACCGTTGTGAGCTGGTTTGTGCCGATGTGAACGGATTCCTCGATGGCGAGAACGATGGTCCTTTCCAGGACGAGAAATACAAAGACGAGCAGGACGCCGACATCATCTGGGCGTATGACATGATCGAGGAGCTGGGAGTCTTTCCCCACAACCTCGCTACCTCGTCCCCGGTGGGGGCCGGTGACTTGATCTTCCTGCTGACGTCGAATGGAGTAGACGAGGGGCATCTGGATATGCCGATGCCTGATGCTCCCGCTTTTATCGCCGTGAACAAAAAGACGGGCGAACTGGCCTGGGAGCGGAGCGATCCCGGCGACAACACCCTACACGGACAGTGGTCCTCACCCACCTACGGAGTCGTTAATGGTAAAGCCCAGGCTATTTTTGGTGGGGGCAACGGTTGGTGCTATTCCTTCGAGGCGCTGACGGGAGATTTGATCTGGAAGTTCGACCTCAATCCCAAGGACTCGGAGTGGAGGCTGGGAGGACGGGGAAGCCGCAACAACATCATCGCCACCCCGGTTCTCTATGACGACAAAGTCATTCTCAGCGTGGGCCAGGATCCGGAGCACGGTGAGGGGCGTGGTCACCTCTATGCCATTGACGCCACCAAGAAGGGCGATATCACTGAGAGTGGAGGACTCTGGCATGTCGGAGGGGAAGACTTCCGCCGCAGCATGTCCACGGTAGCCATCAAGGATGGCCTGCTCTACGCAGCCGACCTTACGGGTTTCCTCTATTGTCTCGATCTTGAGACCGGAAAACGACACTGGCGCTATGACATGTTGGCGGCAGTCTGGGCGTCCCCCTATGTGGCAGATGGCAAGGTCTACCTGGGGGATGAAGACGGCGATTTGGTCGTGCTGGAACACGGTAAGGAAATGGAAGAGCTCGCCGTCAATGAGATGGGGGACTCAGTCTACTCCACGGCCGTGGCGGCCAACGGAGTGTTGTACGTGACTAATCGGAACACTCTCTACGCGGTTGCCAATCCTTGACCTGAACCGGCACAATCCTCGATTCCCTCTGCCTCGTCTAGACCATCTTTCGGGAGGGCTGGGGCCCTCGACGGACGCGTTTTCTGGTTGGGTCGGAGGGACTCGAACCCTCACTCTCCGGCTTATGAGACCGGTGCCTTACCATTTGGCCACGACCCAAGAACTGAAAAACCGGATTGGATTCGAACCTCCAGCGCACAGAGCTTCAACCTGCCGCTCTACCCTTGGAGCTAGGAGCCGGGAAACTGACGACCATTGGTCTGGGCGGGAGGATTCGAACCTCCGAACACCCGGCTCCAAACCGGGGAGTGAACCAGACCCACCTCCGCCCAGACAAATCCAAGAGCCCCCGCCTGGACCCGGTTGGGAGCCGCAGACTCCCTCCCCTCGAGAGGCGGAGGCTCGTCCTTCTCTGGTACCCCGGACGGGAATTGAACCCGTAGTTCACCAGGGTGAAAACCTAGCGACCATTCCAATGAAGTCGACCGGGGCTTTTGGCGGTACCGGCGGGGATCGAACCCGCATTCTCTACCTCGACAGGGTAGCTGCCTTCCCACTTCGCACACGATACCGAATCCGCACTGCTGCGATCTCATGATTAACAACTGGTAGACCGAACACCTGAATCAAGCGTTGCAATCCCCTAGAAGTAGCGAGCGACCTCATACCGCCGAGGAACGCTGACATTCCGTGGATGTGTCCCGCTCGAGTAGGCCGCTTCAGCGGCCTGGCGCGAAGCGTATTAGACCGGTCCTTCAGGGCCGGGTGGGCGAGCCAGCAGATGCCGGAGCCTGCTTTAGCGGGCTTCTCGAAGACAGGCTTCAGCCCGGCTCTGGGTCCAAGCTGGCTAAAGCCCCGCGGTTCGAGAAGGACCTTGAAAGGCCCTCCGGAGGGATGGCGTCGCAGCTGACCCCGGCCTGAAGGCCGGGTCTAATACGCGTTCGCGCCAGACCGCTGAAGCGGTCTCTTTGGAAACTACATCAAGCCGAGACAGGAAACTTGATCAGTCTGTGAACTTCTCATCGATCAAGGAACTCTAGATAGCTGGTCCTGGACCGGGAATCGAACCCGGGTCTCTCGCTGATCAGGAGAGGGCTCGCCACTAGACGACTCCAGGTTTTTTCTCCTTCCGATCCTTCAAAATCTGGCGCGCCCCCAGGGATTCGAACCCTGATCCGCTAGGGTTGAAGCCCGTGATGTTTGCCACTGCACCAGGGACGCGCACTATGTCTGGTTGGGTCGGAGGGATTCGAACCCCCAATCTTCGGTTTAAAAGACCGCTGCTGTACCCATTTAGCTACGACCCACTTTAGCTTCAGCCCACTTTAGCTACAGCCCACTTTAGCTTCAGCCCACAAACTGGAACGCCCGGGAGGACTCGAACCCCCATCGACCTGGTTCGAAGCCAGGAGCCTTTCCGTTCAGCCACGGGCGCTCTGGAAGCGGCCCAGGGAGTCGAACCCCGATCTCCTGAGTCAAATTCAGGCGTCGTAGCCGTTTGACCAGGCCGCTTCGAGAAAAAACTGGTACCCCTGGTAGGACTCGAACCTACACTGGATAGGGTCTGAACCTATCGCCTCTGCCAGATTGGGCTCCAGGGGCACAACAAAATTCGTTGGCTGGGGATTACGGACTCGTATCCTAAACCTCAGCAATGGATCCCAGGCCGGATTCGAACCGGCGTTCGACGGGTTACAGCCGCCTGCCTTGCCGCTCAGCCACCGGGACTTCCTGGGGGTCCGCGGGGAATCGAACCCCGTCAGTGCGGGCCACAACCGCACCCTCGCCCTGCGAACGGACTCCATAGTGGAGGAGGGAGAGGGACTCGAACCCTCATGCGCAGTTAGCGCTGCCGGTTTTCGAAACCGGGCCCCGCCCCACTGGGGTCAACCCCTCCTCTACTGAATTGATCCAGGACCTCACTGTCGGAGCCGGTGGCCCAACATTCGGCCCTGGAAGTTTTCTTTGTGGCCTTCCTCCTTTCCGAGGAGCGCCGTAAGTCAATCCTGCGCTCCTCAAGAGTTTACGGTCGCCGTCACTCCTCGCCCGTCTTGTTTCCGACCAGCGACCGCACCTGTTCGGTCAGCTCGCCCGAGCCGAAGATAAAGGTGGTCTTGGCGCCCGACAGGATTTCCTGCAGGCCCTCCAGTTCCTTCATCCGCGCCAACACCGGATTGTCGGCCATCAGCCGGGCGGTGTTGACCTGCGAGCGAACCGCGGCGGTCTCTTCACGCCGCTGAATCAGGTTGGCCTCGGCCCGCTTCTGGGCCTCGATCACCTGGTTCAGGATGGTCTTCATCTCACCCGGTAGGATGATGTCTCGCACACCCACCGAACGGACCGTGATCCCGAAGTCCGCGACTCGCGAAGCGAGCGCATCTCGGACCTCGGTGCCGATGGCCTGCTTTTCGGCCAGCAGCTCATCGATCCGACGAGTCCCTACAGCCGCTCGAAGCGCCAGCTGGGCCTCTCGATAGACAGCCTCCGCGTAGTTGGTGACCGCGATTAGGGCCAGCGTCGCGTCGGCTACCTGGTAGGTCACCAGCAGGTTGACACGCAGGGTGACCTTATCTGCGGTCATGATTTCCTGACCGGAGACTTCTGCCACCTGCTCCCGCAGGTCGACCGTCCAGAACTCGATCTTTCCGGCCTGCTTCCAGAAGGCGTGCAGACCCGGCTCCAGAACCTCGACCAGGCGCCCCTCCAGGAAGAGCAGGACCCGTTCATAGGTTCGGACCCGCACCGACTCCAGGAACTCGCCGGTCGCCGGGCGAGCCAGAACCGCCTCCAGCTTCGGGTGCTGGAAGCGGAAATCACGGATGTTGAACCGCTCCACTTCCAGCTCGTACAGCTTCCGCCAGAAGGCGTGCCGGCCACGTCCCAGGACCGAAGCCAGTCGCCCTTCCTTCCAGAGCAGGGCTCGTTCCTCTTCGGCCAGATCGACCAGGAGTAGTTCGTCTCGCAACTCCTCGTCCTCGACCAGCAGGTCGAGCAGCCGGTGCTCGAATCGAGTCTTGAGCCGGTCATAGGTCTCGATCTTGACCCGGTTGGAATCCCACAGGCGTTCCACCGTTCGGTAGAAGCCCGGCTGCAGCACCCGCTCGAAATCTCCGTAGCGGAACCGCAGTCCGATCTGGTGCTTTTGAATTCGCATCTTTAGAAACATGACTGCGCTCCTTTCTGTTGCCCGAGGGAGTCGCGGCAAGCCCTACAAGACTGCTACTCCTCCAGGAACAATGAATTGTCCGGACCGTGGTACCTTCGTTTAGTCCGACGATCCGCCCCTCATTCGGGGGCCTTTCCCCGAATCAACTCGCCTTTTCTTCTTCTCCAATAGCTCTGCTACTTCCCTTTTTACGACGGGTCAGTGGTCCGGCATGGCCGTCCTGCCCCCTTCCGGCGACGGAAGCGGGATTGAGGCGACCCGTTGTCGCGTCGGAAACCTTTCTTCGGTGGCGCACCGATCTCCGTCGCAGGCACGGAAGATCGGTGCGCCACCTCAGAAGGCTCCGTCCACGACTCGAGGGTCGCCGGCATCCTCCCGCTTGCAAGGCCACCTTCAGGGTGCTTTCGGAGGAGCGATGGACCACGACCGTAAAACGGTTGCGATTCTTCTCACCTTCCGAAAGCCGGCAAGTCGTGCCGGGCCGGAAACCACTGAGCCCGCCCTGTGCCAGTTACTTCCTTCACAGGGAAGCCTGAATGGGATCCTGAACACATCAGGTCCAATCAAAGGTGCATCAGGCAGGATTCGAACCTGCGACTGACGGGTTATGAGCCCGTTGCTCTTATCCGCTGAGCTACTGATGATCAGTCAACGTCGGCGCTTTGAAACCGTGACGGAACGCACCGCTTCGACTAGCTCGAGAGCTAGGAAGCGGGGCGCCGCCGGAGCCGACGGCGTCAACTGCGGGGAGCCAAAACTAATGCCGAACTGTTGCCGGGTTCCTACCAGTCGGGTGCGCTGGCAGCTTGTTACTGGGTATTCGGGAGGAAATAAAAAAAGCCCCGAAG
>JAKZYH010000496.1:0-4174 GCA_047514575.1 Acidobacteriota bacterium
CACCATCTTCGGCCGCTCCTCAATCGCGAAATCCTCAACGTAGACCGGGCTACGCCTGCGGTTTCGCTCAATCGTTCGCGGCCAAAGCTGGTGCAAATCTGAGCGCCAATTCTACCAAGTTATTCTTGCGCAGACCCTTAGTCGACTCATTGCTGGTAGCGGACCTCTATCAGGATGTCCTTCAGTTGGGTTCGTGACCCCCGCGCAGACACTTGGAACAAATTATATCCGGTCCTCAACCAGCTGGCCGCAACCGGATATTGGGCCTCGCCCTGCTCTCTCTCCATGGGCTCGAGCGGGTACCCGTTCAGGGAAAGACCCGGAGGATCCCCCGCTTCGATCGTTTCTGTCTGCAGACGGACCACGACCCTCGGGACCGTCTCGGCCTCTGATTTCCCCAGGGCGTGGTCCGCCAGGTAGAAGGGGATCTGGTATAGCTTTCCCGCCTCGATCTCCACCGGGGAGCTGGAAGAAAATAGCTTCTCGGTCCCGTGTTTCCAGAACGACGGGATGTATCTCTTGAAAGAACCCCGTCCCACCGGATCCAGGCTGTATAGCTTGTCCAGGCCTTCGAGGACCGACGGTTCACCCAACTCGCTGAAGACCTGTTGATAACCCTCTTCCGGGAAGATGTTGAAAAGGTAGATTCCATCGGCCCCTTTCCTCCAGGCGGACAAAGCCTGGGCCCGGAGGGATTCCATGGAACCACTGTGGGCCTTCAGAGTACTCCGTCTCAGGCAGGGATAGACGGGGACGCCGAAGCGGTGACCCAGCTCGATGGTCTCCTCCCAGGGAACCAGCGAGATCTCTCCGACGATTACGAGGTCAATCAGATCCTCCCGAAGCCAGGTGATCAGATCCAGGCCCATGTCTTGGCTCAGCTCGGAGGATTCCAGCACTCGAGCAGCGATGAGAAGGGGCCTTTCCCGCCTCCGTCCCTGGGCGTCAGCCGCCTGGCGGAGTCGGCGTAGGAGTTCGGTCATGCCTTCCAGCTCTGCAGGCGTCACGGGCTGGCCCCAGGCATGAGTCTTGAAGAAAGGCGGGTGACGCCAGAAGTCCAGCTCCAGACCGTCTATGTCGTAGTTCCGGATCAACTCCTCCAGGATGTGAAAGGCGTGATCCCGGACCGCCGGCTGGCCATAATCCACCCCGGTCCAGTAGCCGTAGGGGGGAGGTTTTTCCTGAGTCCCGAACAGGAATTGGGGATTCCTCTTCTTGTAATCGGACCCGAGGAGGGCATAGCCCGAGCCATCATGGATGTCGTTCATGCGTACGCTGGCGAAGATCTCGATTCCCTCTCTTCGGCAGTAGTCCACTGTGATGGCAAGGGAATCCGTGCCCTGCAGGGCTAGCTCACGGGTCAGGTTCCGGAATCCTTCCCTAGGAAGATCCTGGAGATGCTGCTCTGCTACCTCAGTCCGATGGCTGTAGGCGCCAAAACTCTGGGTCGTGCAATAGAAGATGGTGTCCACGTGAGTCCCCATCACCGGGAGGGTCCTGCGTGCCAGTAGGTTGTGGGCAGTGGCGGGTTTCCCTTGAGGGAAGTACAGGTTGTCGTCGCCGTCATTGTTGAAGATGATGCGTCGAGGACGCTGCCGGGCCTCCCTTCGGAGTCTCTGGAAATCATCGGATTCAGGATCGGGACGCACCTCATCGGCAGTCGTCTGGTCAGAGGGAGGAGGAGCAGAGCAAGCTGGGAGCAGAAAACCCACCAGAAGCACTATGACGGACAGGTTATTCACAACAGCATCCTCCTCACTCCCAGTAATAGCGCCTCTCGGGGGCCTTGGCCAACATCAGTATCAGAAGGACACCGGCGAGAAAGCCTCCGATGTGGGCCCACCAGGCGATGCCCCCTGCAGTCTCGGTGGCCACCACCACCGACGCGGTTCCGTTCAAGAGCTGCACCAAGAACCAGAAACCCAGAACCAGCATGGCCGGCAACTCGACCACAGGCCAAATCAGGAAGAGCGGAATCAGTGTTAGGACTCGGGCGAAGGGATAACTCACCAGGTAGGCGCCCAACACTCCAGCTACCGCTCCGCTGGCACCCACGCTGGGAATGGAGCTCCCCAGGTTGAACAGGATATGGACCAGGGAGGCCAGCGCACCGCAAAGCAGATAGAAGATGAGGAAGCGAAGGTGCCCGACGCGGTCTTCGACATTGTCACCGAAGATCCAGAGGTACCACATGTTTCCAATCAGGTGAAACCAACCTGCGTGAAGGAACATGCCCGATAGTGAAGAGGCGGCGAAGACGCTCGCATTCTCGACGGCACCCTGTCCCGTCAGGCTCAGCCGATCGGGTGTGACTCCCGAAATGTCAATCAATGCCCTCAGGTCTTCGGGCGAAAGGGACAACTCGTAGAGAAACACAGCCGCATTGGCCAGAATCAGACCCACAGTGACGAAGGGATATCGACGTGAAGGGATGTTGTCTCTGAAAGGGATCATCGCATTCAGCGAACTGGGGGGCCACCACCCGCCAAGATCGTGAGCCTTCCGATCAGCTTACTGCGGGCTTGGGAGTCCGGGCGATTCTCTTCATCGCCGCGCCAATGCCGGCACCCAGCTCGATCTTGGATCCCAACTCCGATAGGCAGATTTCGAGAGCGGACAAGACGGAAAGCACATCGACGAGATCAAAATAGCCTAGATGACCGATCCGTAGGATCTTCCCCTTGAGATCTCCCTGACCTCCAGCCACGATGATCCCAAACCGCTCTTGAAGCATCTGGATGATGGTAGTCGCTGAGATACCGGGCGGTGGATAGAAGGCCGTCAGGGCAGGAGCAGGCACCGAGGACACCAGCGAAAAACCCATCGCCAGGACGCCCTCGCGGGTACACCGCGCCATCAGCTCTACCTCGTTCAGAACGCGATCCAGTCCTTGATTCAGAATCTCGTGCAGGGCCTCGCAGAGGGCTACCACAAGGGAGACAGCTGGGGTCAGAGCGGTCTGCCCTTCCCGCTGTTTCTCGACCTCTTTCAGCAAATCGAAGTAGTAGCGCGGCGTAGAGTTCTTCCTGATGGCGGCAATGGCCCTCTCGCTGAGTGAAAGAAAAGCCAAACCTGGAGGGATGGCGAAGGCCTTTTGGGATCCGCCGATCACCACGTCCAATCCCCAGGCATCTGTCTCGAGGGCCTGGCTTCCGACATAGGTGATTGCGTCAACCACCATTAGAACCTCGGGAAACGAGGTTCGGATCATCTCACCAATGGCCTCCAGGTCATGGGCCGTTCCGGTTGAGGTTTCACAGCCCTGGATGAGAAGAGCCCTAGTGTCCGGGTTCTGTTCGATGGCCTGGCGGATCTCCTCCACTGAGGCCGCTTCTCCGTAGTCCTTGGTCAGGGCGCGACAGGGGACACCAAAGGCCGAACAGATCTCGAGCCAGCGCTCCCCGAACTTTCCCGCTGACACAGCCAGGGCAGGGGTGTCTGCGGAGAGGAGATTGCCAACCGCAGCCTCCATCGCTCCGGTACCGGAAGCGGTCAGAATGACGATGTCGTTATTCGTCTTGAAGACCTGTCTGAGACCCTCTAGCGTCTCCAACAGGACCTTCCGGAATTCCGGCTTGCGATGATGCAGCATGGGGCGAACCATCGCCAGCTGCGCCTCTGGCATGACTGGCGTCGGTCCAGGTGTAAAGATCCGCGTCCGGCGCATCTGGAAATCATATCACGGGCAAGACGGCCGGCAGAGATCGGCTTGCTATCAAGTGAACTGGACGACGAGGAACTGGAAGCCCGAGGATGAGACGTCGAGGCGTCCAGTTCTAGCCAAACCTATTTGAAATTTTGATTTCTACCGATCGGACGCGAAACGGTCGGCAGAGTGGCCCTTTTTAGGAGGCCGCTTCAGCGGCCTGGCGCGAAGCGTATTAGACCCGGTGTTTACGCCGGGGTCAGCCGCTTCTCCTCCCTCCCCCGAGGGCCGTTTACGGTCCTTCTCGAGCGGCGGCTTTAGCCCTCGTGGACCCGGAGCCCGGCTGAAGCCTTTACCCGAGAAGCCCACTGAAGCAGGCTCCAGCACCCGCTTGCCCGCCCCCCCGGCCCTGAAGGACCGGTCGAGTAGGCGGGGTACTCCCAGCAGTCCAGGCAGCCGTAGGTGGAGGGTTTCCAGCCTCGCCCTTTCGGTTGCGAAGTGGGTTCACAGTTCCACCCTAGCGGCCGT
>JAKZYH010000497.1:0-3549 GCA_047514575.1 Acidobacteriota bacterium
GGGCCGCACCTGGCTGGCCTGGCACACTTCGGGCGCTCAATGGGGAAAGGATACCGGTCGTCTGGTGACTCAGAGCGGCAAAGCCAAGGGAACCGAGCTCTATGAAACGAGATCCCTGCGGATTGCGTGTCTGGTAGATGGCAAGCTGATGACGACGCGCCAGGATCCGGCGCAGGTCCTGGGCGAGGGAAAATGGGAGATGCCCCATTTGCAGGTGGATGCCGCAGGGCATCCATGGCTGCTGGTTCGGCATCTGAAGATGCGCCAGTCTGAAGGCAGGGGGCGTAATTTCGCCGCCTGGGGGATCGATTATCTGCGCTACGACGGATCTCGCTGGTCCGGTCCCACCGCCCTGTTTGGCAGCAGGGGACGAAACGACATGATGCCCGCCTCCGCCGTGGACTCCGAGGGTCGAGTTTGGGCCGTGTGGCCCACCGATAACCGCAGCACCAAGTCCTATCTGGCCCAACACGGGCAGGTCATGGTGGGGTTGCTGGGGGCATCAGCGCCAGCCAACGTCGAACTCGCGCCACTCCGGATTCCGCCGGTTCAACCCTCGGAACCTGTCCACCCCAATGAGCGGGAAGATCTAAAGCGGATCCGCTCTTATCGGGTGCAGGCTGGCAGCAAGACCTACTCCATCTACCGAGGCGATCTGCACCGGCACACCGACATCTCTTTGGACGGGGGCGGGGACGGCTCTCTGATCGACGCCTACCGTTACGCCAGAGATGCCGCAGGCATGGACTTCCTGGGCGTGACCGACCACAACCACGAGATCGTGGAGCCTTACAACTGGTATCGCAACCAGAAGATCGCCGACCTTTTCCAGCTGGAGAACTTCGCCGCCTTCTACTCCTACGAACGCAGCCTGGAATATCCCAACGGTCACCGGAACATCCTCTTCGTTGAGCGCGGGAGGTCGATCCTGCCGGTCGAGACCGGGGAGAACCTCGGCTTGGAGGGCGCCGAAAGACTATTCTGGCACTTGAGACGAAAGAATGGCACTTCCATCCCCCACACGATTGCCACCGGGTCGGGGACCGACTGGCGGGACAATGACCCCAAGGTCGAGCATGTGCTCGAGATCTTCCAGGGGATGAGGGAGACCTACGAACATCCCGGAGCACCGCAGCCCAAGACGTTGAAACCCAGTCCCACCCTGGAGCAGGATAATCGGCCCCCGCGCCGGCTGGGAACCGCCTGGAGCGCTCTCGAGAAGGGCTACAAATTGGGGTTTATTGCCTCCTCGGATCATCTCTCCACGCATATCAGCTACGCCTGTCTGATTGCCGAGGAACTGACCCTGGAAGGACTCCTGGAAGCCCGCGCCCGCCGGGCCTACGCCGCCACGGACAACATCATCCTGGATGTCCGCTTTCTGGGGTCGGATGGAGAGTACCTGATGGGAGAGGCCTTCGAGAGCACGACTCCTTTGAGAATCAAGGCTTACTTGAGGGGCACAAAGGCCATCCAGAGGGTAGACGTGATCAAGGACAACAAGATCGTCTACTCCTCTTCCCCGGGAAAGAGCGAGGTCGAGTTCCAGTATGCCGACAACGCTTCTGAACCGGGCGAGAGCTACTACTATCTACGGGTCATCCAGAGGGATGGCGAGATGGCGTGGGGATCTCCTGCCTGGGTCAGCTACCGGCCCTGAACGGAGTTTGTTCTCGATTACCAATACCCCGCACCCGGTAGTCGGTGCGTAGACCCTTAAGATGTCGAGGGCAGATCCTGGACTAGCCGAAGAATCGATGCCAAGGGGACCACTGAAATCGAGTCATGGATCGGGTACTCCTTCGTGCCTGGATAAATGACCCACAACCTCGCGAGTCCAAGATCCTCCAGGGCAACTAGCATCGATCGGGTTCGACCAGGTGCGTCGGCATACTTGAACTCGAAGCCATAGCGCTTACCTCCTAAAGTCACCAGCAAGTCGAGCTCGGCACCGCCGTGAGTCGCCCAGAAGTAGATGTCCCGGGTTTGGAGCAGAGCCGCCACTTGTTCGACCGCAAAGCCCTCCCAGGATGCTCCTAGCTTGGGATGTCCCTCGAGATCTGAAAGGGATCTGATCTGAAGAAGCGCATGCAGGATCCCCGTGTCTCGCAGAAAAATTCGGGGAGACTTCACCTGACGTTTGCCCACGTTCTCAAACCAAGGTGGGAGGATGCGAACCATGTAGGCACCTGCCAGGATATCCAAGTAACTGCGGGCGGTGTTTTCAGAGGTACCCAGGGATCTCGCCAACTCAGCAGCATTCCAGATCTGACCGTGATAGTGAGCGATCATGGTCCAGAAGCGCCTCAATGTCTCCGCAGGAACCCTGATGCCCAGTTGAGGGATATCCCTCTCCAGAAAGGTGCGGATGAACGCGTCGCGCCAGATCAGGCTCTCAGTATCGTCCTGGGCCAGAAACGATCGAGGAAAACCACCTCGGATCCAAAGGCGGTCCTGATGCTCTGCGCCAGTCTCACGTAGGTCAAAGCCGGACAGATCGATGAAGCCGATTCGCCCGGCCAGCGATTCCGAAACGCCCTTGACCAGCTGGGGTGACGCCGAGCCGAGCACCAGGAAACGAGCCGGATTGTCCGGGCGGTCGACCAGGACGCGCAGTAACTCGAAAAGATCCGGCCGCCGCTGCACTTCGTCGATAACCACGAGCCCCGAGAGCTTTTCAAGCGTCACCATAGGGGCGGACAGTCGGCGGAGATCGACCGGATTCTCCAGATCGAAAAACTCACAAGGTTCACGCTCCGCAACGCTTCTCGCCAGCGTCGTCTTTCCGCATTGGCGAGGGCCCAGAAGAGCGGTTACGGGGTGAAGGCGGAGAGCCTGGTCCAATCGACCAAGCACATGCGGGCGAGGTAGAATCACAGAAATATTATAAGTGAGAAAATCCTCAGATCAAGTTCTGATTTTCAAGTTTAATCAGACAGTAACCCAAGAAAGTCGACGGACAAAAGCAAAGTACGACTTCAGGGTCGACTGAGCTCCTTACAACGGTCTTCACTACTCGGGAAAGTAGTCGAGATCCCACTGCTCCAGCCTTCGCAGGGGACTCGAGGGCCGTTCCGCAGCTGCTTCCCCGGCAGCAACCCAGTCTGCGATCTCTTCTCTGTGTCCCAGTCGACGAAGGGCCTCCGAAGCTCGACCGCCGGTGATGGCGGTATCCCAGAACGCCAGATGTTCGACACCGAGCTGGTAGAGGGAGTCGGCTTTACGGCGATATTGTCTAGCATCCATGTTTCGGGGCATCACATTGAAGGCAACCTCGCACTGGGTTCCCCGAGTCAGGGAAAGCCAATACTCGACGTCCTCTGGCTTCTCCCAGGCGAGTTCGAAGCTGAAGAGCTTTTCGGCGGAGGTATAGGGGACCAGAGTGTCCACCAGACCCTGTTCGACCCAACCTCTGACATCGAGCCCGTAGAACAGATTTTCCTCTTCGCTGCCGAAGACCCAGGCTGAGACAGGGTAGGGCTGAGATCGCTGCTGCCTGCTGGCCAGGTCGTCCAGGTCTTGCCGCAGCCTTTTCATGAACCGGGTCAA
>JAKZYH010000498.1:0-3452 GCA_047514575.1 Acidobacteriota bacterium
GGTTTCCAGTCTGGGAGCTGTGGATGTTCCCCTTCAGGGCCTCGTCATTGTACAGGCCTCGAATGAAAAGGAGCTTTTCCTTCAGCGGAGCCAGCGGCTCCAGGACTTTTCCCAGCTCCATCGTCTTGCCGCTGCCCCTGGCCCACCACTCCTTGGAATGAAAGCCATTCCCTGCGAAGAGCGCCGCGAACCGTTGCGGCGCCTGGGTGGAGGCGCTGTCGGTGACAGACGCCAGCGACTCAAGCCAGGGAAGGGCCAGGCTCACACCAAGACCACGAAGGACTGTACGACGGGTCATCGAGGCTTTATGTGTCCGACTCATTCTTTCCCTTCCTTCTTAGGGATCCTGTAACAGGGTGTATGTGTTTAACGTAAGCCAAGGGCTACCCGCATTTTGACGTTCGAACATCAAGAGAGGTCAACCCCAAGGGGGTTGCGGCGTATAGCCCAGGTTTCCGAACCCTGGGTAAAACCACCAGCCTTTTGTATGCCAACCCTGTAGGGGTTGTGGCCTCCTCTTTCAACGGATGCGGTCAGGCCGTGGTCCTGGCGGTTTCCGCAACCCCTTCAGGGTTGATTCTAAACGACCTGCCGCCTATCCCAGGGTTCGGAAACCCTGGGCTGTGAGACGCAACCCCGTTGGGGTTGACCTTTCTTGTCGCCCTCCTCACCTCAAACCCGCTAGACAGATAGAACGGCGCATTAGCGATCCTCGAGGCCACGTCGATACCGGAACTGGCGGCTGGCCACGATGGTCTGAACTAGACTTGAAAAGCGATAATCGTCCTTCTCGAGCCGACCTAGCATCCGATCCACCAGAGGTTCATCCGAAAGGGTTACCGCTCTACCTAAAGCATACCCTAACAGCTTCTTGGAGAAGTTGCGAAGGAACTGCTCCCGGCGCGAGCCCAGAAGATAATCGCGCAGACCCGAAAGTCCGTCGAAGCGGTCGCCACTCTTCAACTCGACTTCCGTCTCCACGGGTCGACCTGCCAGGTCCCGGTCCCGGCGTCTGCCCGTGGCATCGAAGCCCTCCAGGGAGAATCCGAAGGGGTCGATCTTAGCGTGACAAACGGCGCAGCCCGGGACGCTTCGGTGCTTCTCGGTCAGCTGGCGGATGGTTAGTCCATCGGTGGCTGTCTCGTCAGCGGGCAGCTCGGGCACGTTGGGAGGAGGTCTGGGCAGGTGCTCCCCGAGGATGGATTCCAGGATGAAGTTGCCCCGCAGGATAGGACTGGTCCTGGACACACCGGATTGGGTGGCCAGGACGCTGGCAAAGCCCAGAATTCCCCCTCGATCGAAGCTCCCCACACCGTCGACACGCTGCCACTGGGAGCCGTCCACCCCGGGGATGCCGTAATGCCGGGCCAGCGTGTCGTTCACGAAGGTGTAGTCAGCATCCAGTATCTCCAGGACGGAGCCATCTTCCTGGAACAAATGCTGGAAGAAGCGGACGCATTCTTCCTGGATGGCCCGGCGCAGGCCCTCGTCGAAACCCGGGAAGAGCCGCTCGTTCTTCTCGATGTCCCGGGCGAAGCTTCGAACATGGATCCACTGGGCGGCGAACTCTACGGCCAGGCCCCGGACCCGATCTTCCCGGAGCATCCGCAGGGCCTGACTCTCCAAGGTGGAAGGATCTCCCAGCCGCCCCGCCGCCGTCTCCAGGAGCTCAGAATCGGGCAGGGAGGACCAGAGGAAGTAGCTCAGCCGCGTGGCCAGCTCCAGGCCCGAGACCGGCCGGGCTTCCTCACCGGGCGCTGGGTGCTCCACCTTATAGAGAAAATGGGGCGAGACGAGGACCCCTGAGACCAGCGTCCGAAGGGCTTCGTCATGGGGGATCTCACGGGTCCGCTGCTGGCTGTAGAGAGAGCCCAGCTCTTCCTTCTCCTTCACGCTCAGGGGACGGCGGTAAGCTCTCGAGGCAAGGTCCATGACCGCCTCCAGATGGTGCGGTTCCGATGCCAGGAGCTCTTGGCCGAAGGCCTCGGCCCGCCTGCGGATGGGCTCGCGCATGGGCTCGAACAGCTTCTCCTTGCCACCCTGGGAGGCGAATCCCAGGAACATGTCGAAGGAGCGGTGCACCTTAATCGCATCCTGGCTGATGTAGTGGAGCGCGGTCCAGAGCCGGTCCAACTGTTCCTGCTCCCCGGAATCCAGAAAAAGCCGGCGGAGATGGTCATCCTCGCGAAAGAAAAGACGTATGGTGATGATCTCATCCACCGGCACGATCCGGGTGTAGGAGATGATCCGGGGAAAGACGCGGCGAAAATCCCGAGAAGACACCTCCAGCCGCTCTTGAGCCGGACCCTCTGGAAGCACTACGATGGGAAGATCGGGATCATAGGCGGGGGCATCTGCCGGCTTGGAAGTCGACACATCCAGCTGAACCGTCCCTTCCGCACCACTGGTCGAATCGAGTCTTCCCTCGACGACGAACTCACGTCCCGACAGCAGCTGGGCGGGAAGCTGGAACTCCAGCAACGACGGTGCCTTCACCACGAGACTCCCGGGGCCCACCGGGTGGCCCAGGGGGTGGTAACCGAACCGGGACGGATCCAGCCCCGAGCGCTCTTCATCGGGTGCATCCCGTTCCAAGTCCTGGACCTGCTGCAGGTCCACCATGGAGGCAAGATCCACGCCCCGGTAGAGCGGTCCGTCCAAGGCCGTCATGCGGTCATGGAGCCGTCGATCCGGAGTGTCCTCTTTCGGCGGATCCCCAGTCAGGATCGCCTCAGCCTCCTGGGCCAAACCCACCAGCTGGCCAGGGCGGGCCGGATCACCCAGAGCCTCGCTCCAGCGTGCCAGCACCGAGCCTTCGGGAGGGGACTCCAGCCCCGCGGGAACGCGTTCGCCGCTGGGTCCCTGGTAGAAGTGCCAGACCTGAGGATGGCCCAGTCGATCGGGGTGGGGGTTGCCCGCCAGGATGTCGTTGGCCACATCCTCATGCAGGTTCCATTCTCGCCCTTTCTCCACTTCCTCGGTAATGGTGAGACGGACAACCGTCAGATCACATTGGTCGTCCCCGTCGCGAGAATCGATCTCCAGGACGATCAGATCACCTTCCTCCACATCCAGCTTCTCCACATCCTGAATCGAGGCATAGCCGGCCTGGTCGAACGTTCCTTCCGAGAGGATGGAGAGCTGGCCTCGTCGCCGGTGCTGGAGTGACCAGGCGACGCCGTTCCCACAATTGGCCTGGGCGTCGGTGGCCCGGGTTCGGACACGCACGGTGCCAGCCAGAGGACTCTGCCAGGCGAGACCCACGAAGTGGGTGGCCGACGGATGGCAGGCGACCCAGTGGGCGCGGATAAACCCTGGGAGGTCCACGTTCCGGTCCGAGCTGTTGGACAGAAACCGGGGTCCGTAGTCCTCCCCCCAACCATTGAGGTTCGGATTGCGGCCGATGCCCTCCAGCTGGCCGGAAAGATAGTGCTTGGCGGAGAGGGGAAGAC
>JAKZYH010000499.1:0-12192 GCA_047514575.1 Acidobacteriota bacterium
AATGCTGGCTGGAGTGTACCTTCTGATGAATGAGCCCATAGACGCGGAAATAAAGAAGGCACATAGGAAAAGGATGCTCCCTATTATGGTCAGCCCGGCTTTCCAGTCTCGACTCAGAACGTCCCATTGGACCGAAAGGAGCTTGTATCCCCACCAAATCCCATAGCCTGCAGCTATGAGCAAGGCCGCCAGCAAAAGGAGAACCAGAAGTGTGCCTAACAGTCGCATTGACGGCCTTCTCAGCTTTGATAGATCCTGACGAGCTTGCCCGACGTCGTCTGCATCTGCGACCACCGACCTGTCCCAATCTTAGCCTTCTCCAAGACCTGATCTCTCGTCCTAAAGGGTCGTTCGTTTATTATCAGATCTGCCAAGGTTGGGCCGATTCCATTGATACCAAGCAACTCTGCCTTGGTCATGTCATTAAGGTAGACCGGCACTTTCGGAACGGAAAGTGCGGCGAGCGGGTATCCGGTCGTGGTCTGGCTGAACGAGTTGTCCACTGTATGCTGCTTCACCAGTGCTCCGCTGGTGCCGTTGGGTTTGAGTTCGTAAGACACACACTTCAGGAAATTGGGAACCCGCTGCTCCGCCTCAACAATCTCCGCACGCGAGTCGTCGTCCGGATTCCCCTGATTCTTGAAATACTGATGGAGGGTGGAGTTGAAACCTCGGCCATAGGCAGCAGTGACCAGAAAGTTCACCGTTTTCTTATCCGTGTTAACCGCTGTGACAACATCTTTCTCGAATGCATGGTAGTGGGAACTTGAGCCTTTGTTGTTGGCCTTTTGGGTCAGGGGTGTCAGGTTGCTCCAATTGTTCCCGGGACCTCCCAGATTCTTGTTCAACAGATGTCCTCGAACAAATAGGGTGTCCCCACCCTCTTTCCTCTGTTTCAATATCGTCCAGTCGGCACTTTTCGCGTCGGCATCAGAGCCCGCGGAAGCAGGCGGGTCGAGGAGCGGATTGACCGTCACCGAACTCCCATACCCGTTCACATGGGGTCCATACACTGGAGGCGCAGACTTTCCGGGCGTTCCCAGTGGCAATGCCCTTGTAACTTGAGCCAGCTGGCTGACAAGTCCGTGGATGGTTTGTCCCTGGGCTTCCTTTTGATCGTCTGGCACGCTTCGTTGTTTCTCGGTTTCGATTTCCGCAGCCTTGTCCTTGGCTGGCTTGATCTGAGCATCGGTCAGGCTGTGCTTGGTCTTGATCCCCGTCAGATATTTGATGTAGTCAGTGCCCGGCGACGATCGAATCTCGAGACTAGCGCTCGTACCCGAGCCGCTGAACCCGATCTCGTGTTTCTGCCCATCCTGAGTGGTGACGGGTTCGGAGGAACTCCACCACTCTTTCAGATTGGCGATTCCACCTTTTACAGTTTCGACACCGCTTTGGACCATATTCAGAAACGCTGTTCCCGCACTGACTGCCTTGTCGATCAACCAGTCAAGGGCCTGGTCTACCAGTCCCCGAACGGTCTCGATCATCTCACCAATCTTCTGTCCCAGGCCACCCAATCCGACCTGATTGGCAAGAAATCCAATGGCCACCGGCATCGCACGAGCTAGCGCGTTCTCCAGGAACTGGGCGGCGTTTTCCACGCTGCCCCTGGCGATCTCGGCAACACCCTCGACGAATGAGTTGACGACCTCGAGCATCTCTGTCAGGTAGCGAATGAAGGACTGGACCGCCTTATAGAAAGCGATGAAGCTATTGACCACGGCCATGATTCCGGTCGGGTCCAGCATGCTCAACAATTTGACGGTCACTTGCTCGATGATCCGGGTCATGACCCAGTTACGGACTGCATCCAGGACAATATCCCAGAGATTGTTGAGCTTCTCCTGAATGTACTCCCAGATGGCGATCGGACCTCGAGTGATCACATCCGAAACGAAAGCCCAAATTCCGGAGAGACGATCCAACATTCCTCGAATCTGAGCGACCCTCTCGGGACCGATGCGTTCTGCCAGTTTCTCGAAGATTCGGTCGATGGAGATTCCCAGAACGTCGAGCACAAGTCCCAATATCGATCGAAAGCTCAGGTCGGGAGGCGCTGTGATTCCCGCTTCCTCGAGTTCCCCAAAGAGCCAGCCGACCAGACCATTAATGAGGTGGGTCGAGAAGTTGCCGAGAAAGTTCATGAAGCCAGTCTTGACCGCCCGCAAGAGGTTCTTGAGAAAACCCACCGGATCCCGCTGGATATCGTTGATGGCCTGCATTGCCTTGGTGATGATGTTCGAGATCAGGTTCACGGGAAAGTTCATCAACTGGAGGGCAACCTCGATCACCATCCGAATCACCGTCGCCAGGAAGGCGATCAGGCGCATCAGCGGCTCGGCGAAGATACCCATGATCCGTGCAAAAGTCTCGAAAGGCGCCGCCAGGTCCTCGAGCGAAAAACTCTCCCAGGCCGTCATGAAGAGACCTCGGACGAATTCCCAGGTGAAGTTGAGAGCGGCGATGGCGCCCTCGATCCTGGCAGTCATTCTGGCGATGGCGCCACTCTCCTTCATCTGCTGGAACTGTTCCTCGCCCCCGTCCATCAAGCTCATGAAACCCCGAATGATGTTCTCGGCATTCCGCTTGACGGGTTCCTCAGAAAACGGATCCTGGCCAAGAATCACGGTCAGGAGGGGGTAGCCTCTGATGGTTCTTGCGTAGGCAACCAGGCGGGCAATCAGGGCGTCCTTGATGAATCCCAGCACTTGGGCCGCAACCTCGATCAGGAAGCTGATGATCCGTCCCACTGGCTCTACAAAGAGCTCGTACAGCTGCCAGAATGTATCGATCGGTGCTAGCAGACTCTCGATTGTGAGCAGATCCCAGGCACTCTGGAAAGTGTTTCCGATCAGCTCGAAGGAGAGGTTCAGTCGTTCGATGGCGCCGTCGAGCCAATCGGCAGCTTTCTGCAGGCTTCCCGACTCTTCCATCTGACGAAGCTGCTCGGCTCCCGTTTCCGAGAGTTCCATGAAACCTCGCACCAGAGCGATCGGAGTCCGGTCTACCGACTCCTTCGAGATCGGATCTCTTCCCAGAATGACAGTCAGCAGGGGGTAGCCACGGGTGTTGTCCCTGATAAACGTCACCAGGGTCGAGATGACATAATCCTTTATGATTTGAAGAAGTTTGGTAGCGACGTTGCCGGCGAAACTTATGATCCGCCGTATCGGACCCTGGAAGATGTTGGCGAGCCGATCGAGGACTCCTCTTACATCGCCGATGTCAGACAGGCTGAGTCCATCCCAGAAACGGCGCAGCGAGCTCGCGATCGTGGAAGGGCTTATGTCCAGCAGAGCGATCTGTCCGTCGAGCCACTGGGCAGCCTCGGCCAATGCGCCTTCCTCCTCCAGTTTTTGCTTCAAAGATTGGCCGTTGGGAATAATATCCAACCCGGCTTCGATGAAGTTCCGTCCGTTCCTCTCAACGCTGTCGCCCGAAATCGGGTCTTCGCCGATCACCACTGTGAAGAGGGAGTACCCCGGAATCGCCTGGATAAAATCGAGAGCCTGGTCTTTGACGTAGTCGATCCCGGCGCTGAGGCTATCGCCCACCCATTCGGCTGCATCGCTCACAGCACCCGACACGGCTCCCCAGGCATCTCCCAGCCAGGATCCCTGGACCGCCTTGGTGCCCCTCGAGGAGATCCCCCCTGCCTGCGTGGGAGACGCTCCCTGCTGTACGGTGTGGGTGAGTTCGTGGGCCAGTAAGTGCGAGCCGGCCGAACTGCCCGGATCGTACTTCCCTTCGTTGAAGTAGATATCGCTTCCGTGCGTAAACGCCTGAGCGCTAAGGTTCTGACTCAAGGAAACGGCCCGCTCATCGGTGTGAACTCTAACCTGGTTGAAGTCAGCGCCGAATCCGGACTCCATCTGAGTCCTGGTATCCTCGGGAAGCGGACGGCCCTTTCCTCGCGAGCTGCTGAGGCTGCTCTCCACCCCCCCGCTGTGCCCCCCCGAGTGGACCTGGGACTCAGCCTTGGCCTGAACTTCTTCCTCCTCCTGGCGCTGGACTCTTGCCTGGACTTGCTCTTCTTCCTCTTGAAGTTGCAGCTTTGCCTGGGGCTCCTCTTCTTCCTGACGCTGAAGCCTGGTCTGGACCTCCTCTTCCTCTTCCTGGAGTTGGAGTTTGGCCTGCGGCTCTTCTTCTTCCTGCCGCTGGAGTTTGGTTTGGAGCTCTTCTTCCTCCTCCTCCTGGCGTTGGAGTTTAGCTTGTGGCTCCTCTTCTTCTTGCCGTTGGAGCTTGGCCTGGGCTTCCTCTTCCTCCTCTTGACGCTGCAGCTTCGCTTGCGGCTCTTCTTCTTCCTGGCGTTGGAGTTTAGCTTGAGGTTCCTCCTCTTCCTGCCGCTGGACCTTGGCCTGGACCTCTTCTTCCTCCTGACGCTGGGTCCTGCGACGTACCAGGCGCGATATGTTGGGTACCGCTCTGGACCTGTGTAACCCCATGGGAAGCCGCTGGAGTCCACCTCCGCCCAAGGCAGCTGAGCGGGCTGAAGCGGCGGCAAGTGGACTTGTCACCTGAGTCGCGACTCGATCCGCCTCTTGTTCGAAGGAATCGTTGCTGGGTCCAACTTCCAACTTCGACTGGGCAGCGTGAACCGGTGCCCGGGAAGCCACCGAGGAACGGTCTGCGTTAGAGCTGTGCAACGAGGAGCTCATTTGTCTTTACGCGCAATGATACGTGAACGGAACGACAGACAACCTTGATTTGAGTACTACCGAAAGCTTCGCTGAATCATGCGTCCGGCAACTTTGGCCGGACGTGGCTGGATCTTGCTGTTGTCCGGCTCTCTCCTCGAAACTTAGGTTCATGTTGCTAACGAGTCAAGTCGTTCGCGGCTCTGTTGGATCGCCAAGGGTTGATGATAGGCGATCCTTTGGAACTTGGTGCTTGTGATTTGGAGCTTGTTTGTATCTTGTTTCTTGTATCTTGGAATTTTCAAGTTTAGTACCATTAGAGAGTCTTTCCCTCCTTCTGAAGCTCCCGCCGAATCCCTTTCAACAGATCGCCGCGTTGGATCACCTTCGATCCGGCCTCGATCGCCATCAACGAGGCAAAACGAACGGCGTTCAGGATGGCTCCACCGGAAAGCTCGTACTTCTCGGATATTTCGTCAAGCAGTCCAGGGTGCTCCAATTGAGATTCCCCGGAAAAGGCACCCGACCAGAGGCGCTTTCTCTCGACAGAGTTCGGCATCGGGAAGTGCACCACGGCCTGAAAGCGTCTCATGAAGGCATCGTCGAGGTTACTTCGAAAGTTCGAGGCAAGAATGACGATTCCGGTAAACTCCTCGATCCGCTGCAATAGATACGACACCTCCTGGTTGGCATAGCGGTCGTGGGCGTCGCTCACCGAGGTTCGCTTTCCGAACAGTGCATCGGCTTCATCGAAGAAGAGGATACAGTCCATATTCTCGGCTCGATCGAAGATCCGCTCGAGGTTCTTCTCGGTTTCTCCGATGTACTTTGAAACCACGGTGGAGAGGGCAATTCTGTAGACGTCCTTGCCCACCCGCTTACCCAGCAGAGTAGCGGTGATCGTCTTTCCAGTGCCCGGTGGGCCGTAAAAGAGACTCTTGTATCCCGGCAGCAGCCGACGACCCAGGGCCCACTCGCCCATAAGCGTTTCACTATGGCGAATCCAGGCCTCCAGCTCCTTCAGCTGATCGAGCGTGGTCGACGAAAGGACAAGCTCATCCCACTCCATCTCTGACGTGACCAGCTTCGCCGGGAACTCCTGACTGTAGTCCGGTTTGCGCAGCTCGCCCCGGGTCAGAAAGTCGACGATCTCGCGTGATAAAACCAACTGACCGCTCAAGACTGGCTCCCCCAAGGGAGCCGTCTCTAGCTTGACGATGTTGTGACGAGCAAAAAAATGGTCGCGATCGAACAACCGCTGGCCAAGCAGACGCCGCTCCAAGTCCGTTCCCGCCACCAAGAAGAGTGCGGTCTCTCCAGTCGGTAGGAACCCCCCATGCATTCGGCCCTGGATCCCCCCGAACTCGGTCCGCCCGCGCTGCAGATCCTGGTTGGAAAGAAACAATCCGTCCAAGAGCTGGGGACGGACATGCGGCGCTAGTGCAAGCAGGATCACCAGCCTCTCCTCGAACTCCATCCCGTAGTGCTGCACGAAGGTGGCGTAGATTGATTCATCCCGATTCAACTCGGGCGGCTCGACCGCACGGATGCTGGGCCAACGACTCTCAAGAGCCAAATAGAGATTGACGCGGGTCTGGAGCACGTTCGCGAACCAATCCAGCTCCCTTTCCAGAGTGGCGGCATTGGCATTGAGAGGAGTGATCAGTTCCTTGGTTACCATTCCACGAAAATCGGGGCTTTCATCCAGGGCAGTAGAACGACGCTAATGCTCCAGGGCAATTGATCTAGAAGGACGTCGTAGCTGGCTCGGGCCACCCACAGACTCCAGCCATTCTCCTGCAGACTGAGCCGTCCCTCACGCTGAAGGAAGGATTCACGAAAACCATCAACTGAGGTTTTCTTGAGGATTTCCCAGTGCCGGATCATCGATTCGAGCAGGTCCTGGGCAGTCTCGGACTCCAGCTCCGTGAGTTGAATCTTCTTCCCCACCGGTTCCTCGAGTGGCCAGCCACACAGCAGTTTGTTGAGAAAAAGTTCGTGTTCGGGCCATTCGAACTGCCCGGTCACCAGGTGTTGGAGGAGCAAAACGGCCCGCTCCTGAGCTTCGGATGATCCGAAGGAGTTGCCATCAACCAGTTCAATCTCTCGAAAAAACCGGACTAAAAAAGGCCAGAAAAGTACCATTCCTGCATTGTCGAGATACTGGGAATCCAGATCCTCGATTGCAGCCTCATCGTGCTTGCCCTCTAGGACCGGTATCTCTCCCAGCCGCGCTCCTTCGCGCGGAGGCCCCTCGACCTGACCCGTCAGACCGATCGGGACATCGGCTCCTGCGACCCCTTCCGCTTCGGTGACCTTTCGTGACTCTCCTCGGTCCCTGCTGTCGTCGGTGCGAATCTGCTGTTTCTGTTCGCCTTCCTGGATCGGCCCAAGGGGCGGTCCTCCCCCTTCATCTTCGCTGGAAGCTTGAGGGCTCTTTTGAGACAAGCCCATCTCCATCTGCTCCGGAGTGAGGGCTCGCCGCGTCGACCCACGCCCGTCCGGATCAGACATGGTTTCGGTCAGCTCTCTCAGCCAGCTACGGAGTGAAGCCGGTGTCGATTCTCCCAGATCAGGCCTCGTCAAGAGGCGCTGGGCCAAAGTCTCCACCTCGAGATTTTGGGTTTCCACAAGACGCCGCAGCAGGCGCTCGAACAAGGCCCGAGGGGTAACCAAAGCGCGCTCGGTGACAGCGAGAAAATAAAGTGTCTCCTGTCGGACAAAGACCTCGACCTCTTGACCCTTTTCAGGCCGATCCAGCAGAAGCTTCTGCCAGGCTAGAGCCGCTCGCTCGAGTTGAGCGCCCTCGGCTGGAACGAGAATCTCAACCAGACGGCTCTGAGTCCGCGTGCCAACCTGTTTCGCCAGCCGACGAGCAACCTGTAGTGTCATGATCCGTCTCAGCAGCGCTTCAACCTGCACCGAACTCTCCTCGACCACCTTTTCGAAAAGCAGCTCCAGATCGAAAGAGCCCACCGACGTCTTCCACCAGGGGAGAGTCCCGGTCCTCAGGAAGATCTCGATAAGATCCAAGCGGGTCGCCGATTGACTGAGGCGCCCCCTTCCCTGCTCTACCGGTGCTTCAAGCAGCCTATTGAGCTCTTTCTCCAGAGCGTTTGGGAGGTGCCTTCGGAGTTGCGCCAAGAGATCTTCTTCGAGATTGGAGGAAGAGACGGGGCCCAGGTTCAGTTCCAGGCGCTCTACCCGGAAGACGGAATCGGGCGAGTCCAGCGAAGCAAACACGCCATCCATCATGGGGATCAGTCGATCCGTGCAAATTCGGTGCACCTCATCCTGGATTGCTCGAGCCCGAGACTCACTCGTCACGGCCAACTCGAGAACTTGTCTGCGAATGACGTGCCGAGCCCCTTCGTTCATAGGTTATCCATCATCGAATCGACTTTAGGATCGAACATGGGAAATGGATTCCATCGACACCAAGAGAGGTCAATCCCAACGGGATTGCGTATTCCAGCCCAGGGTTTCCGAACCCTGGGTAAGAGAGCCAACCCCTTAATAATCAACCCTGTAAGGGTTGCGTCCTGACCCAGTTTCTGCCCTTCTGTACGCAACCCATTCAGGGTTGGAATCCAGCAGCCCCGCCGTTGACCCAGGGTTCGAAAACCCTGGGCTGAAATACGGAATCCTTTCAGGATTCACCTCCCTCCTATGTCCTCAGGGCATCGGGTCACGCCAGCAGCAGTCCGACGTTCGCGGTCGAGGAAGTCCCGAGTTCAGCTTTCAACTGATCACCGTTCCAGGTTGTCTTGAAGCCTCCCATATCCACACCGGATCCCTTGAGTTTCCCAACCATCTGGGTCACGGTCTTCTCAACCTCGGGAGCGACTACTTCGGGGTTTGCCAGCACCAGACGATCGAGGAAGGCGTAACTCGCGTTTTCGAGCAGACTCCGGTAGTCCGCTTTGTTCGCCTCGGCAGCCTGGTTGATCGTCCTCGAAATCGTGTTCGAGAGGTCTTCATAGGCCTTGGTAACTTCTTCGTCACCCAAGCTCGGATCGAGCAGCGTCTCGGTCAGGAACTTCTCAGTCTGAGCATAGGTTGCGGAGCTCGACACACTTGGATTGGAGGCGGCCACCTTGAGTCCGGTCAGCTGCTCTCCGAGGCGGGAGCCGAGAACGTTCTCCGCTCGGGTCTTGGCGACGTCTGCCGTAATGCCAAGACGCCCGCTCAGTGTGTCAAGCAGCCCATCGGAAATCTGAAGTCGCAGCAACTGGACCGGCACGGTAATCGTCCCGGCTACTACGTCGACCGGTTCGGGTACGCTCGGTATGTACCCCGAAGCCGCTACCTGAAGCTCGTATTTACCCAGTTGGAGCCCAGTAAAAGTTGCCTGCCCTGTAGCACCGGTAGCAACATTCAGAATCTGCTGGGTCGCAAGGTTTGTGAGGAGCGCGTCCGCTCCCGGAACCGGAACGCCCGTCCTCGCATCTGTGACGATCACCGTGGCTCCGCCGACAGAAGGCTCCTCCAACGGCTGCAGCACCAGCTCGATCCGATGTACTCCGTCAGGGGCAACATTGACGGTGGCCTCGTCGCCGTTGAATCCGGTCATTGAGGCGCTCACTCGATAGGCTCCCGGATCCAGGTCGGTGAAGGTGAAGCCTCCGGAGTCGTCTGAAAGCGTGGAGAGTTTGGTGCCAAGAACCGTTACAGTTGCTCCGCCCAGCGGCAGCGTAGTCCCGTCGGTCTCAAGAACCTCTAGAACGGTCCCTACGATCCGACCGACCGTCGGTCCCTGGTCCGGTACCTCCTGTTCCTCGGGCTTGAGAAGCACCAAAACCACTCCCACGTCAGTGCCGCTACAGGAGCGATCGTCTGCTCGCAACCCGTACAAGAAGCGGTCTACCGATCCCGGGATCGGTGCTTTCAATGAGTAGTTGAGCAATCCTGAACCGGGATCGAGCGAAAGAGTGGCGCCCAGCTCTGAGCTCTTGTCAATCAGATCGACCTTCATGCCTGAGCGATCCGATACCGGCTGAGCGTTGGGGTCGTAATCATTCTGCAACAGGTCGATATCGACGGAAACAGACTGGAAGTTCCCTTCTATGGATTCGAGCTCTACAACGCGGACGTCCTGGCCAGCCACCGGTGGCAGACAGATCTCCCCTTCGTCTACGTCGCAGCAACACCTGATTCGCCCGGCGAGCGAGAAGTCTGCTACGACTCTTTCGGCCTTTCCATCCCCTTCGGACACCAGAATGAAGGTTCCCGCCTTCTCCACCCCGGCCAGATGCTCCAGCCCCGGATAGCTCTTGACGAAGTTCGAGAAAAGGCTGAGGTCCTCTTCCCGAAGCTTTGTGTAGTTCGAGAAGACCGAAGCTAGTCCCCTGTGGGTGCAGGAGCCCAGGACCTCGACCCAACGGCTTATCCGGCTGGAGTGGACGCCGCCCAAGCTACCATAGAGCGTCAGCGCGGCCAGGTCTGCGGCTAGCTCCTTGTACTTTTGCAAGAAGAGAAGCGAATTGAAGCGGCAGAGCTGCTTCGGCAAAGCGCTGTCCCTGATATCGGTCACGTGCACCACCAGATCGAGTGCTGTCTTGACCCCCATCCAATGTGTCAGCGCAAGCTGAATCTGGGTCCTCTCCAACGGATCGAAGGTTGATGCCAGCTTGGCCCTGAGATCCGAGACCGTGACCAGGAGCGGCTCGAAGAGAAATTCGACCGAAGTCCCGCGAGCACCCTTTCCCAAAATACCTTCGACCTTCTCGTCCTCAACCAGTCCCCGGGCAGCATCCACCAGCCAGCTGACTGAATCCAGGATGTTGGCCAGCAGGCAGAGACTCTCACTCCGCAACGTCAGGTAGTCCGCTTCCAGGTGCGAGGTGTCGCAAAGGAGTCGCCGTGCACATCGAGTCGAGGCCCACTGTCTACTCAGGTCGGCGAGTTCTTTTCTTCCCTCAGCGATCTCCTGTAGAGACTTCTGGATCTCACTGGAAGGGTCCTTCTGTACCAGACCGAAAAGGAGTCGAAGCCCCCGTAGGCTGTCACGCAGCTCCTCCCACTTCTCGATGATCGTTGAGGAGAGTCCATCTGTTTCCTCGTCCGGATTCTCGAGATGCAGACAGAGCAGGTCGAATTCAAGGTTGTGTGCACTGCGAAGATCCCCGATTCCCGTCAGGCCCTCGTCGCAGCTCAGTCCCAGATGCCCTTCGACCCTCAAGAAAGAGGACTTCGTGTAGTCGAAGTCCAGGTCGTCTTCTTTTTTGACCTCATGGTAAGACCAGAGTGGCACTGCCGAACAGCAGTTCTGGGGCAACCAACACTCACGCAAAGCCGTTGAAAGCCCGTAATAAAACGGAACCGCTCTCTCTCCAACCGGATACAACTCGGTCTGACTCGGGGTGATACCGACTCGCTCGGTCTCCTCTAGAACAACGCTTCCCGCCAACTTCAGGATCCGCTGGAAGAGCTTACGCACCCTCTGCAGATCGCCGTGCTCGACGTTGCGAACAGGAGACGTGATGAACACATTGCGGTAACCCGATTCCCCATCGAGCGCATCCAACATCAGGTGGCGCGGGAAATCCTGTTCGGGACAGCAATCAGTCAGGAGGCGGCACGCCTCGACGATTGCCTCGTTATGTGCACAGGCCAGATCCTTGACTATGTCGTAGTGGTATTGGTTGATCGTCTTCGCCTCACGGGCTTTCTCCATGAACTCGACCAGGACCTGCAGCTCCTCGACCTCCTCGTCCTGAATGTCCAAAAACTTCCCATACTTCTCGAGGGCGCCTTGAATCGCCTTCAGCAGCGGGTCCAGGCCGGTCGAGACGATCTCGTCGTAGCCCTCGTCGATCTGGGCCCCCTTCTCGACCGAAGCCAGGTCGACGACCGTGTGCAGCCGGGGAATCCGTACGAGCTCTGGGCCTGGCGGACAGGGCTCCAGCTTCTCGAGGTCCTTCTTCAAAACCAGCAACACTCGGACACGCAGATTGATGTTCTTCCCTTTGTTGTCGCAATCGGTCACCAGGCAGGATTTCAGATCGAGAGGCAGCCTCTCGAGATAGAGCACCAGAACCCGCCCTGCACCGACGCTTTTCTTGAGCGGCTTGGCATCCTTCGGTGGCTCGTCCGATGCCATGGTCTCCTCATCTACAAGTTCGACGATGTCGATCTGCCCCTCGCTCGAGCCGGTACGTCGCCAGGGCTCGTAGGCAGGGACGCTGGGTTCGTCCTCGTCGCCGCTTTCGGTCTCCAGCACATCTGGGTCCGTGTAGGGACGAGAGTGGCCGTAGGCCGTCTCCTCCAACTCGAGCAAATAGCCGTCCGAGCTGACTCCATAGCCCTGCGAGATTTGAATCCGGGTATCAGTGATCACCGACTCCAGGCCGCAGACTATTCCAGTTCCGATCAGGCGAACCCGGGTGGAGCGGGTCTGCTCGTCCAGGTACTCACGCAGCTGATTCAGCTGCGTGTCGGTCAGAACCTGATTGGGTACGAATTCGGGATAAAAGCTCATCTTCTTGGCCATCTTGTTGTCCCTGGGCATTCACCGCCCCTCATCAGCCATACGGGTTTCAGCATCTGGACA
>JAKZYH010000500.1:0-5924 GCA_047514575.1 Acidobacteriota bacterium
CAAGGTTCTCCCGGCCGGCCCTGTCCGAGGCGTAAGCCAGCAATTTCCCATCAGGTGAAATCGCCGGTTGGAACGTCAGGCCGGCATCCGAAGTCAGACGTGTCAGGATGGGCTGGGGAGCTGGGGCCGGAGGTCGAATGAACCAGACTGCGAAACCTATGGCAATTCCCAGTCCAAGCAGTGCAAGGGCAACAACTAGAGCAAGGACCCATTGCCGAGCAGGTCGAACAGCCTGTCGCTTCCAAACCAGGCGTTCTGAGTCGCTGTCTTCCTTCAACTCGTCCAGGTCGGTGTGCACCTCATGGATTGATTGGTAACGCCGGTGCAACTCTTTGGCCAGCATCTTCCGGACCGCATGTTGCAGAAGCGGCGAATCATCACTCCGAAGCGCGGACAAGGAGAGTGGCACTTCGTTCAGTATCGCATTCCCCGTCTCCATCGGCTGGGCCTTCTTAAAAGGATGAGTACGGGTAAGCATCTCATACAGTACGATGCCAAACGAGAAGATGTCCGATCGGCTATCCAGCTCTTCCCCCCGCAACTGCTCAGGTGACATATAGGCTAGCGTTCCCACCGTGACACCCGAGGAAGTCAAGCTGGCACTGAGCGTTTCCTCTTGGCCATCCGCTCCTTCAGCTGGCAGCAGCCGCTTGGCCAAGCCAAAGTCCATTACCTTCACATGCCCTTCCGGTGTGAGCATGATGTTCGAGGGTTTCAGGTCCCGGTGGATGATGTTGTGCTTGTGGGCGGTTTCTAAAGCCTCCGCAATCTCCGCTGCTTTCTCGAGTGCTTCCTTTAGCGGAAGAGGGGCTCTTCCTAGCCTGTCTTTGAGAGTCTCGCCGGCGACATACTCCATCGAGATAAAGTCTTTGCCTTCCGCATCCCCAATCTCAAAGATCTTGCAGACATAGGGGTGGTCCAAAGCCGCGGCAGACTTGGCTTCAAGCAGAAAGCGCTTCCGGGCTGCGTTATCCTGCTGCATCTCTGCGGGCAGGAACTTCAAAGCGACTCTGCGGTCGAGTGTCCTGTCTTCGGCGAGATAGACTTCACCCATCCCGCCCTCACCGAGCTTTTCCAGGATCTTGTAATGGGAGATGGTCTGGCCTATCAACACGGGCCTCCAGATTGCGGGGGAGTGCTTAGCGAATACTAGATCTTTGGATCCGGAAGGGCAATCTCACCGGGATGGTTTATATATTAATCCGATGAATAGATGGGACCATTCTTAGCTACCATACGGTGGATTGTCATCCAAAAAGTCTCTTAACCTTCTTACAGGAATTTCGACCCCCTTTCACTCCCCTAAGAGAAGCCAAGGACCGGCTAGAGTCGCTCCATATACCTTCCTGTTTCGACATTGACGCGCACCGAATCTCCTTCCTTGACAAAGTGAGGGACCAAGATCTCCATCCCGTTCTCAAGGGTGACACTCTTGGAGGTGCTCGTTTCTTGATCATGGTCGGAGGCGGTGACGTGACCACCCGAAGATCCACGAATTCTGGAAACTGAAGACTCAGTATCCTTTCCTCAAAGAAGAGACCTGTGACCATCATCTCGTCCTTGAGAAAGCGCACTTTGTCACCGAGCTGATCGGTGTGGATCGAGACCTGGTCGTAACTCTCTGGATTCATGAAGACATAGAATTCGCCATCCTGGTAAAGGTACTCAAGCTTTTGTTTTTGCACTTCGACGACTTCCAGGCGCTCCTCGGGGCGAAAGCGTCGCTCAAGTACAGAACCGGTCGCCAGGTTTCGGAGCTTGATCTGTTCCATGGCGCCCATCCTGCCCCCACCCATACGAAGCTCAGTGGACAGAATCAGACAGAGTTGGCCTTCGTGTCTGAGGACCATTCCGGGTTTAAGATCTGACGCTAGCTCCATAAGAGCCTCTGGTTGAACACTCTGAGTGCTCCTGCAATCGAGTTTGCATACAAAGATTCATCAGCGGCCTCACCTCCTCAAACACCGCCAGCATGGATTCGACCAAGTCCATCCCCGTCGTGCTTCTCACTTCAGCCTCGCGCATTGCGTAAAAGACCTGAAATCCTGCCCAGTGGTTTGCGGGAGCGGCCTGAAGCGCTCGTCGAAGCTTCGTTATCGTTGGGAAATCATCTCTAGAGTAGTAAGGTACATCCCCTTCCCGACTGTCGGCGAATAACACGAATCCTTCGCGAAGCACCAGCCGCTTCAATTCTCTCTCCATGGGGCTTTTCGCTCGAAGTGCCCTCAACAGCCGATGCCAATCCCAATCAGGGCAAAGCTTCCAGTGTCGATGCTCGCGCGGAGCACGAACATACCCGCGCTCAACCTGCATGCCACACTGAAAAAGCTGCTTCTTCACATCCAGCATCAGAAAAAACTTCGAGCAACCAAAACTTACATGACTGGAAATCGGTTTGGCTGCGCGATTTGATCGCGTCAAGAATCCAATCCACCGCCAGAAAACGCCACGGCCCCACCGCTCGGTGACAAAGGGTTCCGCATAGCGCCTCTCCAGCGCCAACTTCAGAATCCGGGTGATGCGCTCGTTGTCCTCCAGGTTTCCAACTCGAATCCCTCGTCGAAAATCCAAGAATTCCGGCTGAAACGCAATTCTCCCGCCGCCGAGTTTTTCAGGAGTTTTGTCTTGGGGAATGGTCTGGCCGACCACGATGTTCCCTCGAAAGGATCTAATGAGGACTTTTCTAAATCCTAGAACTTTCGGCGGTTCAAGGCAATGTCAGTTGACGAGTTGTATATGTTAATCTGACGGACAGTTGGGGCCATTCTCCCTACCATTTCGAGCCTCGATTCACTTCTCCGTCGGCACCAGCTGCTTGAGCTCTTGGTGCCGAGGACGACGATTGATTTCCCCTCTGCGGAAGGAAACGTGCAAGCGAGGATTGGGAACAGTAGCGGCCCTTTCCTCAACACCCTAACGGCCCAGTCCATCCCTCCAAACGTTCTTCCACGCTGAAACTGTAATACGTCAAAGGAAGAGGGCCCTCTTGTAACGCTGCCGGCACAGAGTCCGAAAGGGAGTTCTCAAGATTGAGTATACTCAGGGAAAATGAAGCACCGATTGATGGTCTATGTCCTACTTACCATTCTTTTTCTCGCATCCTGCACCCGCCTGGGCGCCCAGGTCGATTTCGCCACGGCGTACAAGGACATGAAAATCACAGCGGCCTACATCGAGGAGAAATCGATCGTCATCGATGGTGAGCTGGATGAGCCCCAGTGGAATCGAGCCGGGCTCGCCAAGGATTTTACTCAGAGCGAACCCTATTCCGGGAAACCGGCGAGTGAACCGACGGAGGTGCGGCTTCTCTTTGATCGTCAGAACCTGTATGTCGGAGCCTACTGTTTTGACTCAGAGGGCAAGAAGGGAGTAATCGTCCAGGACATGGCCCGTGATTTTTCCGGCTCGAGCGGCGACTTGTTTCAGGTCGTCCTCGATACTTTCAATGACGATCGGAACGGTTTTGCCTTCGGGACCAATCCCAAAGGAGCCAAGCGTGACATACAAGTAGGGGGAGATGGTCTCAGCTTCAATCGGGATTGGGACGCCGTTTTTTACGTCAAGGCCAAGGTTACCGAGCGGGGCTGGCAGGCGGAATTCGCCATACCCTTCAAGACGCTGCGCTTCCGCCGTGGGGAACGCCAAGTGTGGGGCGTCAATTTTTACCGCAGCATCCGGCGCAAAAACGAACGCACGTATTGGGCACCCATCCCGTGTCCTTACTTTCTATACCGCGTCTCCATGGCAGGAATGCTGGAGGGGATCGACGGCATCCAGCAGGGCCGCAACCTCTATATCAAACCGTATGTGTCCGCTCCCGTCCTGCGTCGGGAAGAGGACGATGTGGACTTCATGCCCGATGCAGGATTCGACATCAAATATGGAGTGACGTCGGGTCTGACACTGGATTTGACCGCTAACACGGAGTTTTCCCAGGTTGAAGCCGACGACGCTCAGATCAACTTCACCCGCTTTAGTCTCTTCTTTCCGGAAAAACGCGAATTCTTTCTGGAGAACCGGGAGATCTTTGAGTTTGGCAACCCTGGATTTCGAGGATTCTCAGGAAGGCGTCGGACCGGCCGTTCCAGCCTTTTTCGGCCCCGCAATGACCTGATTCCCTTCTTCAGCAGGCGCATCGGAGTTTCCGAGGACGGTGATCTGATTCCAATCCTGGGCGGCGCCCGCCTGACCGGTCGGGCGGGCCGGTATCGCGTGGGCATCATTTCCATGCAAACGGACGATTTTCAGGAGACGACATCAACGAACTTCACCGTGACCCGCCTGCGCCGTGATGTTTTTCGAGGCTCGGATATCGGTGTGCTGCTTGTCAACAAGCACCAGGGTAGCGGCCAGTTCAACCGCACTTACGGTGCGGACGCGAATTTCAGATTCTTTAACAACCTGGATCTCTCCTCCTACGTTCTCAACACGGATACGCCGGGAATCGTGGACAAAGATATGGCCGGATTTTTCCGGGTCGCCTGGAGAGATCGTTTATTTGATGTGGAGGCCTCGCACATTTCTGTTGAGGAAAACTTCAATGCCGAAGTGGGTTTCGTGCAACGCGGCGGTTTTGATCGGGAGAAGGGCGTAGGCGAAGCCATGCGGAAAAACAGCGGGGAGTTCAGCTTGACACCCCGACCCGAGGGTCGCATTCCCTGGGTGCGAGAGTTCCGGCCAAGTGTTGACGTGAACTACATCACGGACGATCACAATACGCTTGAGACCCGAGAGGTGAACGGTCGCTTCTCAATCCAGTTCAACGACACCAGTTTTTTCTCTGTGGGCCGCCGCTCCACCTTCGAGCGCCTGGTCGAAGAGGATGAAATCCTCGACGAGATTCTCGATCCGGGTGATTATCAGTTCGAGGAGACCACCGCATCCTTCGCCAGTGATCGCAGACGGATGATCAGTGGGTCAATCAATTGGAGCGACGGAGAGTTTTATAATGGTGAAAAAACCTCTTACGGTGTGGGTCTGGGAATTTCACCCAGCCCTCAATTTGGACTAGATATCTTCTGGGATCACGCCGATTTGAGTTTCCCCACCCGCGACTTCAGCACCGAACTGGTGAGCACGCGTGTGGCTTACTCCTTTACCACGAATATGTTCCTTAGCGCATTGGTTCAGTACAGCAGCCGCGAAGGTCTAGTCGCCAGCAACATCCGTTTTAACTTGATCCACAGGCCGATGAGTGATTTGTTCCTGGTTTACAACGAGCAGCGGTCTCCGGAAGGAGACGTCCTCGATCGGGCCCTAATCACCAAGCTGACCTATCTCTTCAGCTTCTAACCGGAATGCCGCCGGCCGCTGAAGTGAAGTAGTTGAGGATCGG
The DNA here is from genome assembly GCA_047514575.1 of Acidobacteriota bacterium. Classification (GTDB taxonomy): domain Bacteria; phylum Acidobacteriota; class UBA6911; order RPQK01; family JAJDTT01; genus CAUZIZ01. The sequence continues at coordinate 5,336 of JAKZYH010000500.1, forward strand.
GTTCTCCCCTGCGAAAAGCAGCGGCCTGGTCACCAGCTCGCTCCCGAGAGACCCAGCCTGAACCGAGATAAACCCGTCGGTCCGGACCCTCTGCGATCAGCTCCGCCAGCGTCGCACCCTCCAACTCCAACAGCTCCCGCACCGGCGCCCGGAAGCTTCTTCCGCCTCTTGTCCTTGGATGATGCTGGTATGGGGATAGATTCAGACAAGCCAGGACTTCCGCTTTCCGGTGGAAGCGATCATTGGCTGCCGATCGTCGGCGAATTTCTCAGGTGGGATCTTCAGCGCCACTTCTCGGCCCAGTGGGAGACAGCACCCAAACCGCCTTCGCCGACCTTGGAGGTAATCTTGTAGTGGGAAATGCTTTGGCCTATCAACACGGGTCTCCGGACTACAGGGGAAACTTATCTAGCAAATACTAGATCGTTGGCTCTGGAAGGGCAATGTCGCGAGGATGGTTTATAGATTAATCCGATGAATAGATGGATCTATGTACCCACCATATGGAGTCTGGAAGTCACCGAGGAGCTACCTCAACTCCGGCTTTTGGCCGATGCGCCACACTTCATACTGGCGATGCTTTTGTTTC
>JAKZYH010000501.1:0-3838 GCA_047514575.1 Acidobacteriota bacterium
AAAAAGCCACAGAAACAGGAGCATGTAAAGACCCAGGTAGATGTGGATCTTCTTGTTCCAGCGGCGCACCCAGATGGGAATCCTCACTTCACTTTCTCCACTCTATGCCCACAGAAACCCGGCGATAATAAAAGCGAAGGAACCAAGGCCGGCCAGGGTCATGATCCATCCGATTTTTCGTTCCGCCTTGAGTACGAACCACAGGTAGATGCCGCTGATGGACAGGAACAGGAGCATATAAACGACTGCATCGCTCATGGCGGCCCAGGTCTTGGAAAAGATCCAGCTCATAAAGCTGCGCGGCGAGTGAGGGCCAGGCCTCATGTGCATCTCGATGATGGCCCGCATGGCACCCGTAGTGCTTTGTCTGATTCTGGCCAAGCCGGTCTCCGGGTCGACTTCGATTCTGGTGTTCTGACCGAGCTTGTTCACTCCCGTCTGGAACACTTCCTGCCCGGGAAAGAGCTGTGCCCGGGCTGCCGGTATTTTTCGCGCCTGGCCCACTTCACCCTGCAGTCCCAGTTGTTCGGCGATGTCAAACCCCAGCTGCCGGGGCTCCAGTCCCTCCTTGAGTTCGACCTGGCCCTCCCATTCCTTGATTTCAGCGTTGTCAACAGTATTCCAGTTGTGGTTGAGCAGAATGGTGCTCAGGGCAAAGACGATCACATAGGGACTGGCGAACAGACCCACATAGAGGTGGATGTCCCGGGACCAGAGATAAAACCCCTTAGAAAATGCTGATTTCTTGACTCGCATCAATTAAATCCATGGATCCAATAATGGAATGCAGAAGCGCTAATCTAGAACACCCCCCGGACCCCTGTCAAGAACCCAGAGAACGCAAACCGTTGACGGTTGACGGCCATACCGAGAACGAGAAACGAGCAACGAGGCAGGCGCCTCTCTTTCACCTGGAATTTGCAACGCAAAAAGCACTAGGGAGACAAATTCACCCAGATTGGACTTGCCCAGGCCACCTGGCGATCGTCCTGTACCATGCGTACGTAATAGTAGCTGGTTCCAGCGGTTGGCTCCTGGTCCAGAAAGGTCAGTGTCACGTTCTTCTGGTCGGGAGCTGCCGTATAGATGATGTTTTCATTCTTGATCACTTCCACCTTTGCCACCGGGCTGGTTCCCACAATCCGAATCTGAAGGGGGGGCACTTCGGATGTATCAAACTCATCTCCCATGAAGTGATCGCCCATGCGCACGTCGAGCACGATGTTGTCGGTTGCACCGTAGGTGTGGCGTTTCTTGATGGCTTCAAAGATGGCTTCCCGTGTCGGCTCCTCGGTAAAGACCATGGCGTAGGAAATATGCGTTGACCAGTGATCGGAACTGGCGATGGTGCCGATGCGGTACCCCTTGCGGTAGGCATTCCAGACGAAGCCGTCCTCTCGAAATCCGCCAATCGGTTTCTGGGCGGCACTCTTGAGAGCCAGCGGGCCGCCTGCGGTTTCGTAAGAAGTCCGGTCGCCCTGAAAAATCTCCACCACCGGTTCTACGCCGGGGTCGTTATACCTCCAGTCGGTTCCCATGTTGGTCGCGGTCGTGTGAGGGATGGAGATTCCACCCGTTCTGCGCAGTGCCTCGTGGAGCAACTCGGTATCATTGACCAGTGCCTGGTCGTCGGCTGCCACGGCTGGCTGAGGCTTCTCTGCGCTGGGGTCCAGGAAGAACGAGATGATGGGAACTCCCCGCCGCGTGTGAAAGATATTCCGATGTCCCCCCGGGTACTTCACGCTCCGCTCGTAACCGTAGAAACTGGTGTAGGAACCGGGCAGATGGTACATGTCGCAACTCTTCTCGGTCAGCCACCACCAGTATTCGTAGGTGGCCCCCCCGTAGTGATCGGTAATGGAGCCGAAGTCCATGGAGGCCACATCGATCATGTACCGATAAAAGTCGAAGAGGCTCCCGTCTATATTGCCCTGGGAATCCCACGAAAATTCGCCGTGGCGGTGAAAATCCCCGCGCACGATGCGGTTCTCGGCACCATCCACAAAGGTCCGATAGCTCCGCACCGTCTCCACGTCCTCGATCTCATTCGGATGGACTGCCACTGCCTCGATCGGCGGCGGCGCCTTCCAGTTTCTCAGCTTCGCAGAAGAGGCCGGCTCCGGCAGCGGAATCGAGGCGGCGTAGACATTTCCACTGGGCCACCTGGTCGTGCGCTCGTACTGCCTGCCGTCGGTTGGCCACACGGCCCACAGTCTTCCTTCCGGCCCAAAAACGGCATGCGCCTGCATGGAGGGCCTGCCCTGACTTTCCGGCAGGATCACGACATGAGACCAGCGGTCGCCTTCCAGCCAGATGACCGCATCCTCCCAGATGGGTGACTTGAACCCGAGACTGTCGATCTCCATCAGGCTATCCCAGCGGTGAAAGAGCAAGGCTACCCGCCCCGACCCATCCGTTACCAGCTGCGGATAGTCATAGTCACCAATTTCGGCTTTCTCCATAGCCCGCTGCAATTCTGCGACCGGAGCCTTCCTTTGACCGGCCTCAAAAACCACCAGGTTGATCTTGCGTGCTTCATAAAGTCGTGCTCCGGGTGCGGACGGCTTGTCGGTATAAACATCCCAGGTCTTCAGGACGTCCTCATCCCAGTCTTCGTTGACCGTCAGACCATTATCCTTCCCCCAGTTCGCCGCGCCTTCGTCCCAGGCTACCCACACACGCCCGCCCTGGCCTACCGCCACGCTGGGGTGGGCCTCGAAACGATTCGTGTTGGCTACTACCACGAGGGGCCCAACGGCACCCTCCTGGTATGTCTTCATGTAGACGTTGTAGCTCCCCTCTCGGTAGCTGTCCCAGACAATGTGCGCCCTGCCGCCGGCGTCTACGGCCAGGCGAGGCGTCCAGTCGTTGGCTGCGTGATCGCTCACCTTCACTTCAGTCGACCACCTCTTGCCATCGTAGTGGCGCAGAAAAATATTCGAGTTATCTCCTCGAAACCCCTGCCACACGACCCAGAGTTCGCCGTTTCGGTCCACCTCAAGATCGACGTCAATATCGGAGTGAGGATGAGTGCTGAGGCGGATCAGGGCTTCCCACTCGTTGATCTCCTCGTTGAGGGCTCGGGCATAGATGTCGAAGTTGCCGTTCACCTGCTGGGACCAGACCACCCACACCCGTTTGCCGGAGACCGCTATCTGGGGTCTCCACACGTCTCCCGAAGTACCCGGAACCCGGGTGAAGGTGCGCCACCTGCCTTCATACTTGGCCACTCGTATTTCGTCGCTGTCCCCGTGATAAGACTGCCAGGCCGCCCAGGCCTCATCGCCACTTACGGCAATCGTCGGGTAATCATCCTCCTGGGAGTTCCCGGTCAATCGGGCCACATCCAGAAGACCTCGTACGCGTGCCTTTCCATCCAGAAACTCGAGAAGTTCTCCAGCCTCCAGGTCCTCTACAGGGAATGTGAAGGAGCCCTGGTCAGTATCCACCTGGAAGCGCGCACCGGGCAGGGCGATGCCCCGAACCACCACCCCTTTGGGGACGGCTGCCTCTCGGTCTGAATGATAGGTATGAAGTTCGAAGGAGTTGAGTGAGATCTGGTCGACCGACTGCAGTTCCCACCCTCTGGCTTCCTCAATCCGAGCGTTCTCGACCTGAAAAGAACCCTCCCAGCGTTCGGAAGTCACGTCAGAGTGTCCAAACGAAATACGAAGAGCGAAGGATCTCTCCGGCGGCGCTTCCACCGCGGCAGGCTCCTGAGTGGCTGCGGGGCCAGGCGGTCCCCACGATCCCTCGCCAGGTGTGATCAACAGAATCAGAGAGCCAAAGAAGGCTTTCAGATACCCCATTTCGCAAACCTCACTTTCGACTCAAGTGA
>JAKZYH010000502.1:0-7400 GCA_047514575.1 Acidobacteriota bacterium
GGCGGGAGGCGGCGAAACTAGGACGTCGAATGTAGGCCAGCAGGCGCTCCAGAGCCGGGCGATCCTCGGGAGGGATGGGTCGAGAGCAGTAGACCCCAAATCCGGAGGGAGACCAGGAGCGCAACCTCTCGGCAAACTCACGGCTCAGTCGGTGCTGGGCCACCATCATCTCCAAGACCCGGTGTTGGAACAGGCGGCTGAGTAAAGAGGAGTCGAAGCCGCCGATCGAGACCCCACTCCCGTGCCGATTCCAGGCCGTGTCGCTGACGAGACCATGGAGGTGAGCGGGAGGTCGCAAGTGCTCGCCCCAGGTCTGGATGGTGAGGATAGCCCCTGCAGCAGAGCCGGGCCCCAAGCGGCTTTGGACGTAATCCCGAAGACTGGTCCAAGCGCAGCGGCAGAGCTCTCCCAAGAGCTTTCGGTCTTTGTAGAAGGCCGGACGCAGGACCCTCGAAATCGTCCACACCAGCAGCCGGTGGTCCACTTCCTCCAGCACCTCCTCGAGCGCCTGTTCGAGGAAAGCGGCCGCCTGCTTGGCTTGGCAACTCGGACAAAAACAGCGCGTTTTGCAGGAGAACGCTAACACCGCCTGGTGCGGACATTGCGCACACTTGAGGCGGGCAAAACCGTGGCGCAAGAGGCCGCACTCCAAGAAGCGCTGAACGGTCTTCTCCACCACCGAGCGCAAAGGTCCATACTCGGGGGGGGCATAGAAATATGGGTAACTCTCCTTGAACTCGTCCCAATAGTCCTCGAGACACTGGAAAAAAGGGGTGCTCTCAGGATCGCGGGGCCGGTAGCTGCCGAGGGACATCAACTACCAGAAACGCTGGCGGGGCCAAAGCTACGAGGTCAGTTCGGTCTCGACGGGTTCGGAGCCCAGCGAAGAATCTCCCGGAGCTGGAGGCATCGGACTGTCGCTTCCTGGCTCAGGAGAGAGTGGCTCCGGTCATCTGACATCCCTCCAAGGCCTCCTGATTGTCCATTCATGGAGGTCGACAGGAATCTCGGGGCGACGTCGCACTGCAGTGGTGCGTCCTCAGTTTTGTAGACCACACCCATTCCCCCAGCACCCAACTCCTGCAGGATCATCCTGTAGTGGGAAATCGTCTGGCCGATCCTAAGAATACTCCTTGAGGTCGACCGTCTTGGGACTCAAGTTAATATGTATGCTGAAGCCGAGGGAGCCGATTGGCGATTTCACGCAACTACCGTGAGAAACCTTCCCAGCGAATCGGTAATCCGTCCTACGACCCACCTACTCGGACATGTCGGACTGGTCCAACTATCCGTTCTCCATGAACACAACGGCTGACAAGGCCGGCACCGTGGCCTTCCCGTCAGCAGGCCGAGACTCGGGCACCTCGGGCGTCGCGGAAACCAAAGCTGCCGCGTCGGGCAGCGTGCAGACGATGTCCACATCCTCGTCCGCTGCCGGATTGATCACGACCACCGCTCGTCGGCCGGAATCGCGGTCAACAAACACCGAGTAGTGTCCGTACGCTTTGCCATCGGCCGTGACCCTCGCCCCCACGGTGTGGCGAAACTCCGCCCTCCATAACCAATCCGCGTAACGGCGACGGAGCGCGTCGACGCGCTTTCCATACTCCAGGGTGAGCGGGAACTCCTGCAGTCGTCCCTTATAGTTTCTGGGCTCGTAACTCAGGATGTACCGGTACATCAGCGCTTGGTTGATCTGGTGACGATCGTCGTAACCGAACACGCCGATCATCATCTGGGTGTCGGGAGAAATATACCGGTGCAGCGGCACGTGATCGCGCCCAATGCGCACATAACTCAGTCCGTATTGAGTCAACTGCTGGTCGTACGAACCTTCCCCCGCCAGCAGAAAACCCGGTTTTTGTTAGCGTATAATGCGATGAAACAGCTTTGCCAGGGGAATGTCTCCCGAGAAGGTGTGCGCCGGCTGCCGGTGCTCGTGTGTTCCAGAGAAACAATAACGGCCATACCCGTGGTGCTGATTCTCGTCATACAGCACCCCGCTTGCCCCCAGCGCGATTGATTTCTCGAACTCCCGCGCTGCAAGCTCTCGCCAGGCAGGACTGGCTGCGCACATCGGAATCAATCGGCGGCTGTTGATGTAGGCGAACTGTGCTGCGGTTTGATAGCGGTATCCACGATGAACGTAGTAGTGCCCGAAGGGATCCTTGATGGCGTGATCGATCAGTTCTCGGCGAAACCAGTCCGTCGACCGCTCTGCCCAGGTGAACTTGTTAAACATCACCATCTTGACGCCCAGCTTCTGGATCTCGCGAATCGCCCAGGCCAGATCCTCGCGCGTGCCCAGCCGCGGTTCGACGTCGTGGGACGGATTGCCACGATCCTGTCCGCCGACGGTCCATCCGGTCAGCTGAATTGCCTCTACACCGTGCTCGGCGCAATCTCGACCGTATTGAACAAGGTCCCGGTACTTGACCCGCAACTCGTCCTCGGGCGAATTGATGTGCAGTTGTTGCCAGGCATGTACTTGCCGCGCCCATTCAGGCAACGGCGGTGCCTGGTACCACTCTTTCCTCCAGTCCTTGTAGAAATCGACACCGGCGTGCCATGATCCCGTGTAGGGCCGAACCACAACAGGAGCCAACGACGCCTCCTCCCCCGCAGCAACGTAGGTGAAGCGCACCGCCGCCAGTTCCCGGTGTACCGGTTGTCCCCCGATTTCCTCCGTGTCAGGAGCCGCCCCCAGGAACAGGAAGTCCGTTCTGGCGTGACCCGGCTTCAGTCCCAGCGTAAAGGTGAGCATTCGCTCGAGACTGGTAGTGTGATACCCCATGTACAGGCCTTGTTTTCCCGCCGCATCGATCAGGACGAACGGCGACCGCGGCGCATCGACAAGTTGGAGAGGATGATCCGTCCCCCAGTATCCGACATCCGACTTGAACACCGGATAGACGGGGTTCTTGGCCATCATCATGTAGTACAAGTGCAGCGTCTCCATCCGCTCGGCGTCAGCGGGACGGCGGATTTCGCCCAGGTAGGGCCAGCTGACTGTTTCCACGACATGCTCGCTGTGGTTGGCCAGCTGTGCGCTAAACGCCAGTCCTTTCTGGGTCAACCGCACGGTGGCAGCAAAGCGGATCTCCATCTCGCCGGCATGTTCGCTGAGCAGCCTGTCCCAGGTGAAAGTGATTTTATTCCTGGTTGCGTCGTGCGCGACTTCAGGAGGCGGCTGCCTTTCACCCAGCACCGGATTGTTCCGCCGGTCCGGCACCGGAACCAGGAGACGAAAGCTGCGGCCAAGCTGCGCGCGACGATGGATTTCCCAATTCGTCCGCTTGGCAACCAGCCGGACCAGGGCGCCGGTGTCCCGGCTGAACTCGGCTCTCAGCTCGTCATTTTCCAGCACCAGTGGCCGAGGGCTACCGGACGAGGTAGTGGATGTTGGTTCGTTTCCGTATGTGACGGAGAGCGGCACGGCCGCCGTGAAGAAAAGGAACGCAGTGAATAGAATCGGGGTGCAGATCATGATTTATTACCCTCAATCAGGCGGTCCCGGACGATCCCGGGCGCACCGGCACGCTCATTCTCTGCCCAATGCTAGACGCATGCCGGTGATGTGCTCGGGGCCGGTTCCGCAGCAGCCGCCGATGGCCTGGGCACCCATGTCTCTCCAACGGACGGCAAACTCGCCAAGTACGGCTGGAGTGAACTGCTCCGCGCGACTCAGGAGCGTTCCCGGGAATCCGGTGTAGCCGATATTTGGATACCCGCCTATGGGCCCGTCGAATGCCTTGCGCAGAGCCGGCAATCCCGCTGATATGCCTTTGGGAGCCGAACACATCAGCAGAATCGCGGCCACGTCGTGGCCTTCGAGCGCCGCAACCAGCGACTCAATGGAGTCCCCGTTGCGGAGGGTTCCGTTTTCGGGCTGGATGTTTCGGACCCCCAGAAAGACGGGCAGTCCCGTGCTTGCACAAGCGTCCACTGCAACCACGCAGTCGTCGATATAGCCGAAGTACTCCGGCAGGATGAGGTCGACTCCGCAGTCGGCGAGCGTACGGGCCTCCTCGGCAAGGGATTCAAACAGGGCCTCTTCCCCCATGAGCTCCACATCGGAGGCGTCTCTGCCCGCCTGCCGCATCATCGTCGGTGGCGCCAGACCTCCGGCGACCCAGGCCTCGGGATTGCCGGCGTCACGAGCCTGGAGAGCCAGCCTGGCCGCCGCCCGAGCGTACTCCTCCCAGCGGTCACCCAGACCCACGGGCTCGAGTCGAATCCGGTTGGTCCAGAAGCTGTTGCTGATGATCAGCTCGGCCCCTGCTCCCAGGTAGTCGGCGTGGACCTGCTGGACGACTTCCGGGGTCTCCAGATTGGCCGTGGCCGCCCAGGGATACAGTCCCTGGATGTTGCCCTTCTCGTCCACCATCGCCAGCTGGGTATCGACCCCGCGACGCTGCAGCTCAGAGCCCGTGCCGCCATCCATCAGAAGCACCCTGCCGGATGCTAGGCGGTCCATGATTCCCTGCGAAGGCATTGTCATCTCCTCCTCTATTCCCTCTTCTCTTCATCCAGCTCCCAGTCGGTGCGATCCGTGGGCGCAACAATCGTCCTGCGATTTACGCGACATTACATTACTGTCGCCCTAGTGTCGCCGAATAGGCATGTTCAACTGTCCCTCGGTGATCCTCGTGGCCAGGTAGGCGTCCACCTTCGTGGGATCGAATCGACTGGGTGAGAACGCGGACACGTCCAGAGACGTGCAGCCATTGGCCACGAACTCGGCCAGAAGCAAACCCGCAGCCGGGTTGTAGGCGAACCCGCTTCCCTGAAAGGCCAGACCCACGTAGAGTCCGGGCAGTTCCTCCAGTGGTCCTAGAAGTGGCTCCTCGTCCATGGGGATGGTGAGCAGGCCGACACTCTCAGTCTCCCACGACAGGCGATCGAGGGCCGGGACGAACGGAGCAAACTTGTGCCTGAGGCGATTCCTGATACCTGGCGAGGCGGAGAGCCCGGCCATCTGGAAGTCAAGGGATTCGACCTGATGTTCCATCCGGTCGGTGGATGTGATTCCCAGCAGCAGCCGTCCTCCCCAAGCAGGTCGGACGTAACCATCCAGGGGGTGTGCGTTGACCACTGGAAAAACCAGGGGGGAAGGCAAGGGCTGGGTCATATAGCGCTGGTGGACGAAGCTCTTGACCGGAAGCACCAGTCCCAGGTCGCGGATGAGGGGCTGGGCCCAGGAATCGACAGCGCCGATGACGGCATCCCCACCGACCCTTCCGCCTGCCGTGGAGACCCCGGTGGCGCGTCCCCCTTTCGTCGTGATTCCCGTTACCACCTCCTGCTCCCGAATCTCCACACCCAACTCGCGGACCTTCGCCTCGAGGGCGGGGACATATTCGTGAGGCTCGCTGTAGCCGCCCTTGGGGTCGAATAGTCCGATGGCCTCGGGATGTGGGTTCAGCATGGGCCAACGCCGTCTCATCACCTCCGAATCGAGTACCTCGAAAGGGGTTTCCAACTCCCGATACAGTGGCAGGAAGGCTTCCCGCTCGGTCCAGGCCTGGGGTTCGAACAGGTTGATGCAGCCCACGTCGTGGAACTCGTATCCCTGGAGCTCATCTGACAGTTGACGGAAGAGCTCGAGACAGAGCTGGCGGACCCGAATCGCCGTTCGCGTCAACAGCAGACTGGTGATGATTCCCGCCGAACGGCTGCTGGACCCATCTCCGACGGCACCCTTCTCCATCAGTGTGACCCGACCGAATCCCTTTCGAGCCAGATGGTAGGCGGTACTGAGTCCCAGGACGCCTCCACCTATGATGATGGCTCTTGCTGACTTCATTCTGTTGATCCAAGATTTTGCTTTATTGCCCTGGTCCTTCCTCGAGAGACGCCAATCGATCTCCCAATCCACCCCATTTGAGTCCCCTCTCCTGCATTTTCGGTTGTCTCCACCCTCTTTTCCAGGGCTCAATCTAAAAAGAAATTCCTATTGATCTTCTGTGTGTGCACCCAGCCCCGGCACCTGCTTTCCACAAGCACCCCCACTTCGGAGGGGTACGGGGGGTGTCGGGACAACCGCGACCAAATCGAAACTGTCCCGCTATGTCCCGCGAAACATGTCGGGTTTCACAATGTCCGAATCCTCCGGACTGGGCCGCTGCTGGTACATTCCCATCTTGTAGCGTCTGGAGGGGTCTGGATCGTCCGGATGCGCCATTTGCACCGGCACAAGAGTTTATCCCGCGCTCCCCTATCGTCCCCCTCCGCGACTTAGGGTACCTTTTCCCCGCCTGAAGGCGGGCCTCCACCATCCCCGAATAGGACACGTGCGAAAAGCGACGTGGTGAGTGATATCGACGAGTCTTTGCGAACGAGCCCGTGTAACCTTTTTCCAGCTTTCCTTTATTCGACCGGTAGTGGCAATCAAAGAGAGTCGCAGCATGTGTGAGTGGTTCCTCAGGCCAGACTCTGCGGATTGCGGAGACGTCCTGTCAGGAGCTGGACATGACGGATAAATCCAAGTGTCCAGTACTGAATCCTTTTGAAGATTGAAGCGTCGATTCAGAGTCGAGGCACAGTGTTGGGGCGTGGGAACCGATGATCCTTGTAGAAGAATCGGATCCGGCCATTCTCCGCTGACTGGCCCTCAACCTGACAATACCCTGAAGCGGCGTCCCAGGCTGAAAAGGCGGTTCAGCAGCCTTCTCTGCGCTCCCGACGGATCCGTCCCCGGGCATACTGGTCTTATCAAAGACTAAGGTGCAACAGCTAGTAACCTCGTGTCCAAGGGGATCAACGGCCGTTCGCACTGAAAGGGGGAAGGTCCGCTCGGCTCTCCAGTTCCGGAATCAGAGAAAAATGTGGGTCCGTCGTGATCACGATAGCCGCCACCCGAAAAGCGCAAACGGCAATGATCACATCCGTCAAGGGCAAAACCTTTCCTTGCCGGTCGAGCGTCCAGGCCAGCTCCACCGTTTCCTGCCATAAACGGCTATCGCAGTGGATTTCCGGCAGGACGTCGAAAAATCGGGCTACCCGATCTTTTTGCCGAGGATTCACCACGCCTCGCAACACCTCGGCCCGGACCACACCACAAGTACAGGCCTGCTGGGAGCGAATCCACGGCTCCATTCGGCGATGAGGTTCTACCCTCCCGCGGAGCCAGTCGATCAGCACACTGGAATCAACGAGGATCATCCGAGACTGACTTCTCCTGTTGGCGCATTCTCAGGACATCGTAAGAAGGATCGATGACTTCACCCTGATCTTCAATGAAGAACTGCTCGGCGAACAGACGGTTGATCCGCCCTAGCCGCTCCGCCTGCGACAAAGCGAATTCTATGGTGGCCTTACGGGTCTTGAGCCCCGCCAGCTTCATCACACGTTTCAGTTTCGCCTCGTCGATCTCAATCGTCGTTTTCATATGGTTCAGA
>JAKZYH010000503.1:0-33677 GCA_047514575.1 Acidobacteriota bacterium
CGTCAAGACTACCTGAGCCAGCTGATCACGCAGGTGGTCTGCGCCCTGTACTGGTTCAACCCCCTGGTGTGGATGGCCTCGCGTCAGATCGTCGCCGAGCGGGAACGATCCTGCGACGATCTCGTCCTAGGTGCCGGCTCCCAGGCCTCCGAATACGCCGAGCATCTGCTGCAGATCGCCTCGAGCGGGAAAGACAAGTGGTTGACCGGGTACGCGGCACCGGCCATGGCTCGGGCGTCGAAACTGGAGGGTCGGCTGTTGGCCATCCTGGACTCACGGCGCTCGCACGAAGTCCTGAGCGGCCGTGCCCAAGGGCTGATCCTGCTGACGGTAGGTTTGGTGGTTCTGCCGCTAGCCACCATTGGCTTCACCTCGGGGGGCTCCACAGCGGCTATCCGGCCAGCTGAGGTGACTACCCTCACCCCGGTCGCAGCAAAGGAGCCGGGCCCAGCGTCTGCTGAGTATGCGAAAGACAAGCCTACCGCTGGCATGATCCTCCGACGGGTTCAGGGCGAGCGAGGATGGTTCTATGGTGCACTGTCCCCTGATGGTCACTACCTGTCTTCCGGGGGATTTCCATCGTTCTCAGGCGACTTGGCAGTCCGCGAACTCGACACCGGGAAAGAGCGTCGTCTGACGCAAAAGGCTGATGGATCCACAGAGCGGGCCAAGGGCTCTATCTTCTCTCCCGACAGTAAGCAGGTAGCTTACGCCTGGCGCAACGAAGACAACTTTAACGACCTACGCATCGTCGGGCTCGACGAAGCCAAGCCCCGGGTCCTGTATCGGAATAGCGAAGTGACCTACATCACCCCTGCCGCGTGGTCTCCGGATGGCAAGGATATTCTGGGGGTATTCGCCGGGGGTGGAACCAGGCGGATCGGGCTGGTCTCCGTTTCGGATGGTTCCCTGCGGGTCCTCAAATCGCTGGATTGGCGTTACCCCGGTAAGATGGACTTTTCGCCCGACGGGCGCTACATCGTCTACGACATTCCGCCCAAGGAAGAGTCTCCCCAGCGGGACATCTTCCTACTCGCAAGCGACGGGAGCCGCGAGATTACCTTGGTGAAGCATCCAGCTGATGACTACCTGCTCGGCTGGTCACCGGATGGGAGGTGGATTCTCTTTGCGAGCGACCGCCGAGGCACCTGGGATGCCTGGGCCATCGAGGTCGCTGATGGGAAGCCTCAGAGTGCTCCTGAGCTGGTTAAGCTGGGAATCGGGGAGATCTTCCCGGTGCGCTTTACCCGCAACGGCGCCTATTACTACATCCATTCGGCTGGGGGCATCTCGGATATCTACACCGCCGCGATCGACCCGACAACAGGCAACGTCCTGGCGGAGCCGACAAAGCTCGACCAGCGGATGGGCTTCAACGTGCCACTTGACTGGTCGGCCGATGGCCAATACTTGGCCTACTTCTCCCAGCAGGTCGCCTTTGGGCCCAGGCCTGCGGCCCTCTTTATCCGCTCCGTCGAGACGGGTGAGGAGCGGACACTCTCACTTCGGCTCAACGTACAGGTGGGTTTGTCCGGCCGCTGGTCCCCGGACGGGCGCTCCTTTCTGGTCCTTGCATCCGATCGGAAGAACCGCTCGGGTCTTTACCAAGTCGACGCTCAAACAGGCAAGATGACTCTGGTCGTGAAGAGTAAGCCGACGGGGCATGTCTTCCGCCCCGAGTGGTCTCCCGACGGGAAGGCGATCTTCTTCTTGAGCCAAGGCAAGGGGGGCAACCGCATCGTGATGCGAGACCTCAAGACGGGCCGAGAAAAAGAGCTCGTTAGCGTCGGCCGGTGGAGATTCTCCATCTCGCCGGATGGCCGGTGGCTGGCGTTTTCTGGACCAGAGAACCCGGGTCCCGTGCTCAAGCTCATGCCGGTGGCCGGCGGAGAAACTCGTGAGCTGTGTAGGTTGAACGACCCTCCGCAAACTTACCCGCACGATCTAGTGTGGACGCCTGACGGAAGCCAGCTGCTCTTCACGAGACGTCGTCGCGACCCTGACCCCCAGCTCCTGACCGAGCTGTGGCGAGTTTCTGCTGAGGGGGGGAAACCTGACCAGGTCAATCTGGCACCAATGGAATTCCTGCACGACGTGCGGGTTCATCCCGATGGGAGACGGATCGTTTTCAGGACTATTAACAAAGCGCAGAAGGCTGAAGTCTGGGCGATGGAGAACTTCCTGCCTGAGCTGAGCTCCACCGAGTGATTGCTAGACGGGTCAAGAGAAGCTCCCTCTTCACTGAAGGCCGAGGTTATGGGCCGTGGAAAGTCTATGGGATGCCCAAATCGCTCTCCGCTTTTTTGACCAGTACGTTGAGCAGTTATTCGCCGTATTGATTTGGTTCTTGGCGGGCTTGGGCTGCCTAGGAATTGTCGTTTCCCTTCTGCTCCTATCTCTGTCTCAGGGGACCTCCCCTTCGGCTCATAGACGGACGTACGGCTTGACTCCAAAATCTGGCCTCCCTGAACCGGTCTCTGAGGTTTTACCCATACCGAGGAGCGAGCGACAAAGAAAATCAGCATAACGCACCTGATCCTCGGTAACGGTGTCCTGAGAACTTTGACGCTCTTGGACCCTCGTGAGCTTAACGATGAGCAATCACACCAATCTGGGAAGACTACGCGTTGGGGTGACTGTGGTGCTTATCAGCCTCGTCCCTTGTCTGTCCAGCTCGCCGATCTCTGATGAGATCTGGCGGCCCACAATTCCCCTGGGACTCGACCTCTACATCCCAGTCCCTGAAGACAATCCTCTTACGAGAGAGAAGGTGGAGTTAGGACGCAAGCTCTTTTTTGACCCTCTCCTTTCTCGGGACCGGACACTCTCTTGTACCGGCTGCCACGATCCCGAGCGGGCGTTTACCGATGGGAGGGCAATCAGCGAAGGCGTCTTTGGGAGGAAAGGTACTCGGAGTGTCCCGACGCTTGTCAATCGCGGTTACGGGCGTGCCTTCTTCTGGGACGGCCGCATTTCGAGCCTGGAAGAGCAGGTGCTTCAACCCATCCAGGACTCCAAGGAGATGGATATGACTCTCGAGGAAATCCTGACAAGATTGAAGAAAGAGGAAGATTACCGCCAAGGGTTTCGGGAAGCTTTCCGAACCGAGGTCAACGTTGAAGGCGTCGCCAAGGCCCTGGCCAGTTTCGTTCGCACCCTTCTGTCGGGCCATTCACGCTTTGATCGTTACTTTAATGGCGAGCGCGAGGCCCTATCGGAGGCCGCCCGGCAAGGGCTTGACATCTTTCGTGGCAAGGGAAACTGCAGGGCCTGCCACATAGGTCCCAACTTCACCGACGAGAGATTCCACAACACCGGGGTGGCCTGGGGAGACGGACGCTTTCTCGACAACGGACGCTTCTCCGTGACTGAGAGAGAAGAAGACCGCGGCAAGTTTAAAACCCCCACCCTGAGAGAGGTCGGCCGCACCGCTCCCTACATGCACGACGGTTCTCTTGCCACGCTTGATGAGGTAGTGACTTTCTACAACGACGGCGGTCGCCCCAACCCGAACCTCGACGAAGAACTACAGCCTCTCAAGCTGACGCATCAGGAAAAACGATCCCTCGTTGCCTTTCTCCAATCCCTGTCAGGTGTGATCCACCGAGCGCAGTAGATTTCTGCGGGAGCTCACTGCCATTCCTTTCAGCCACAAGTCTTCGTGGTCGCATGACCGTTTGGTCTGCGCGGAATGACTGCTCCTGGCCGTTTGCGGTAGTTCGTTCGACGTTTCCGGGGGAAATCTGAATGACCGCTTTTAGGCGGAACCGGTCAGTCGATTGCGATTAAATCTGCCGCTGTCTGTGGGATCGGGTGCCGACCCTCAACCGAGCTTTTCCTCCTGTTTTCGGCTTTCCAACTCAGCCTTTAGCCTCGGATGACGGCCCTTTAGAAAACCCTGCACGACTGCTTCCATCTCAGGCGACCTTGGCGTCGTTCGGTCCTTTTCCCAGTTGACGACGGTCCTTGGGTTGACGCCCAGAAGACCAGCGACCTCCACCTGCTTGAGCCCCATCTCCAGGCGGCGCTTACGGATTCGCTGACCAAAGGTCGTAGCGGGAAAGCGGGACACTCGGAAGGTGATCTTCAGAGCTTCAAGTTGTTTGTAGTTTTCGACCGCATGGGTGCCCGTGCAATGCCAATCTACGAACGGCGTGGGGAGCGCGTGGACGGAATGCGTTAAGTGGGAAGCGTCTACCGTGATGTCGTCGATGACTGTGCGCAAAACCTCCTTCTGCTGGGCCGTATCTAGACCTCTTCGACCCGTCGGGCCATTTGGGGTTCACTGGTTTGCGACGCGGTGGGACTGGACAGTCAATCGGTTGCTCCTAAAGATCCCGGGGGGGGGAGGATGGTCACGCGTTTTTTCACCCGCTGCAATGCTCAATCTATCGTCATGATTCACGTCTGTCGCTGACGGAGAACCTGGCCAGATGCGTGGTTTTATAAAGGTTTCGTCACGATTTGTGCTTTTGCGTCACGGACTTCGAATCCGTAGGTCAGGAGTTCGAATCTCTCCGGGCACGCCACGGTTTCCCGGGATTCGCCCGCAAACCGAAGCTGCCAAAGTCCAAGGTCCCCAATCACAAGTTGGTCGTTTCGCTGCTCTTGCAGGGCATCGGATACTGGCCAGTGAGACTCGGGCGAGGTAGTGGGGCCTGACGACTGGGTATCGTTTGGGCCCGATCCCCGATAAGATCGTACGCGGAACTTGGAGGGAAACGCCGCTATGAAACATCGAATGCAGCTGCTCATCTCGGTTCTTGTTTGCCTCGGGGGACTCGTCCTGTCCGGCTGCCAAGACCGTTCGACTCCGGCGGAGTCTGAGCTGGGAAAAATCGATTTCCCCACCTCCGGCTCACCCAAGGCGCAAGAGCACTTCATCCAGGGCGCTTTGCTGCTGCACAGCATCGAGTTCGAGGATGCCGCCGAAGCTTTCCAGCAGGCACAGCAAATCGAACCTGACTTCGCCATGGCCTATTGGGGCGAGGCGCTGACGCACAATCACCCTCTCTGGGAGCAGCAGGACGCCGAGGCCGCCAGCGAGGTGCTGGCGCGGCTGGCGCCGACACCCGAGGAGCGCCTGGCCAAAGCGCCCACCGAGCGCGAGAAGGATTACCTGCGGGCGGTCGAGGTGCTCTATGGCGAGGGTACCAAGGAAGAGCGCGACTTCGCCTACCTTGAAGCTATTCGTCAGGTTTCCGAGAAGTATCCCGATGATCTCGAAGCCGCCTCTCTTCATGCCCTTGCCACCCTCGGCACCTCGCACGACCAGCGGGACTTCCGCATCTACATGCGTGCGGCGGCGCTTGCCGAGGACGTATTCGCCAAGAACCCTCTCCACCCCGGTGCCGTACACTATCTAGTTCACTCCTACGACGACCCGATCCACGCTCCCATCGGCCTGCGGGCGGCGCGGGTGTACGCCAAGATCGCCCCGGCCGCGGCTCACGCGCTGCACATGCCGTCCCACGTTTTCGTTTCGCTGGGCATGTGGGACGAAGCCGTCGCCTCGAACGAGGATTCCTGGCAGGCCGGCGAAGCTCGTGTCGAGCGCAAGAAACTAGGCATTGATGAACGTGAGTATCATTCGCTGTGGTGGCTCGAATATGCCTACTTGCAACAAGGACGTTATCGCGAAGCCCGCAAACTACTCGACATCGTCGAAGCGGATGCCGCGAAGAGCGGCTCCAAACGTACTCGGCAGCACCTAGTGGCCCTGCGCTCGCACTACCGCATCGAGAGCCGCCAATGGCAGGCTGATTCGATCGAAATCGATACCTCGGGCCTGCGGACGGCGGCAGTGGCGAAGGATCTGTTCGTCCGCGGGATGAGTGGAGTCAAGACGCGTGATCTTATGGTGGCCAAAGCGCTGCTGGCCAAGTTGCGTTCTTACCTGGACGAAGAGCATGAGCGAGCCGAGCAGGAATCGGGCGCCGGGGGGATCGCCTACGTCGACCCTTTGCACAGGGCGGAGGTGATGGCGTTGGAGTTAGAAGCGCTGCTGCAACTCGCTGAGGGGAAAGCTGCCGGCGCAACGCGGCTCATGCAGTCTGCGGCCGCTGCCGAAGACGCTTTGAGCCTGGGCTATGGTCCGCCCTATCCGGTCAAGCCGGCACACGAGCTATTCGGCGAGATGCTGCTCGAATTGGACCGGCCCCAAGAGGCGCGAGAACAGTTCAAGCGGGCACTTGACCGTGCGCCGCGCCGCGCTTTGTCATTGCTAGGACTGGCCCGCGCCGCGGCTAAGGCCGGCGACCTCCAGGAGGCGCAAAACACCTACGCCGAGCTGCGGGGCATCTGGCACAGAGCCGACGACGACCTGCCAGAGCTCGCCGAAGCAAGATAGAAGGGAGAGAGGGGGAACTGGCGCTTGCCGATGACTGAGAAGCAGCCTTCCTATCCCGAGTCATCCTCAGGATCTTGACTCCTTGCTTTCCTGTGAGGACCCCCACAGTTGCCGCTCAGTCAGGTCCTGATGCCGAGTTTTGGCAGGAGCCAAGACTGCAGGATAAACCAGAGAGCGATGAAAAGCAGAACTACCAGAATGTCCATATTCTTCAATCAATATAACGGTGGACGCCGAAGGGTAGCAAATGCCACGCTGCCAAGAGGCTGGCGCGAGAGTAGGCCCAGCTTCCCCATCGGGGATGGTGAAACCCCTCGGCTTGGAGGCGAGGGTCGGTCTCAGTTCGCCGATGTAATTGTTCAGAAAGAAGCCGGATGCAATAGACTCTACAGGAAAGGAGATTCCTATGAGAGTCACTCGAAGTCGTATTACTCTAACCTCGATTTGCGCTGTATCACTTTTCCTCAGCAACACCCTGACGGCGGGTGGTGCAGAGAGTATAGAGTCACCACCACCCTCCGTTTCAGATGATGTGGTCATGGATGCCAAGACGGGACTGATGTGGACAAGAAGGGACAATGGCTCGCACATCGATTGGCCCTCAGCCAACAAACACTGTGAAAATCTGAAGCTCGAAGGCAATTCGGACTGGAGCTTGCCGACTATCGACGAGTTGGAGGCACTTCACGATCCAGTTGTGGAGGCTCGCTACAAGATCAGGTCACCCTTTACGCTGAATCGCTGTTGTATGTGGAGTTCCAGCAAGCAAGGCCCCGATCGGGCCTGGTTTTTCTATTTCGGCATGGGCAGACGCAGCCACCTCCACCTCGCCTACTCCTACAGACATGGGGCTCTATGTGTGCGTCGTCCTGGCGAATAAATATAGTTTCAGGATAGCGGCACCTAAATGCTCTAGCCTGATCTCATCGCTGGTCTACTGCGTCGCCGTAAACATCCGTCCTGGCTGCGTTACGTTCCGCCAGTCCAATAGGACGTTATGGGCGGTGGGGCGGCTCAGTCCTCCAATTTGAGGACCTTCGACAACCGCCGGGAGGGGTGCAGTCTGCGAAGCGTTCGCCGCATTTCGGTGATCGGACCCGAAACCGCAGCTGCCCTGCGACCGACGCTTGCGGATCGGGCGGCGCGGGCGATACTCCTACGAAGGTCTGGATCGCACGACGCAAAAAAGAGCAGTTCGTCTCCGATACCCTCTAGCAGATCTGGGAAGTGGTCGCTCTTCAATCCGAAGCCCCGACACAGGCCGTCGCAGAGTCGCTGGCTCTCATGCGCTTCGAATAGGTTGGCGAAGGTCTCCATCCCGGCAAAGCCTTCTGCTGCCCTTCGTTTATGGGCCCGATGAACAGGCGGGGGACGCTTGGGCAGTTCAGCTTTCAGGACGGCTTCCGCATTCACGATTCCTGCGCCAAATCGGCGAGTATCCCAGTTTTCAGGGAGCTGCGCGGTCGACTTCAGAATCTCTCGGAAGACCCCCGTGAGGTTTGACTTCCCAAACCTCCTGATCAGCTTGTCACGCCCCTTGAGGGAGAGCCAGAGGGCCGCGACCCCGGCTGTAGCGGAGACCGAGTAAGAAGTACCGTCACCCATTCCTATTTTAAACTCTGGATTCCCCTCCTTCTTGCGAGCCGTCGCTCTCCAGACAGACTCACCTGGTGCTGAGATGTCTACGCTTCGGCCCCGACTCGATCCCCACCAGGGGAGGCGCCGGACATTGGTGCCCGCCACGGCGATCACCTCGTCGAAGGCGGCCGGCCAGGCCACGATTCCAACGTAGTTGCCCGCCGCCGCCAGGACGATTACACCCTCTTGCTCGGCCCGTCGTACTGCCCGCAACAGGCTCCGACTCCAGAATCCTCCTAGACTAATCGAGATCACATGACAGCCTTGGTCAATTGCGCGATGGATCGCGCGAATCAGGTTTCCCATGGACAAGAGCACCACTGAGTGACTCACGCGAAGAGGAGCCAGGTGAGCGGCAGGCGCGACTCCACTCACGTGGCCGCCGGCGTTCTCAGGACCCATCGCGCTCATGATCACGCTGGCAGTCCCTGTTCCATGGCCGGGAAAACTCAGAAGTTGATCGTCGATGAGTGGGTCCAAGGCCGACTTGTCATTGTCGACAAAGTCAAAGCCGCGATCGACGTCGATTCGGCGGTCGCCCGATTGTTGAGTCCATATCTCCGGATGTTCCTGGTAACCCGTGTCAGGATGGCCGATTCGCACGCCAGCGCCTTCGCTTCCGGGGTCCGGAAACAGGTCCCAGGCCTGATGGGCCCGAATCTGCTTTAAACTCCATTCAGGATCGCTCTTTGCCTCAGGTAGATCTCCAATCGATATGCCAGAGGCACGAATATTTCCTGATGGTTCACGTACTGGATCATGACGGTCCCGCCAAATCCCGAGAGCAGCCACGAAAAGTGGTTCTGCATCCACAACACCTGGTGTCTCGCGCAATCTGTAGGTGAGATCCCACGCCTCGTCAACGCCAAGGTGGCGCTTGGGAAACAGCTCGAACTGATCTGAACCTGGCTCGACGGAGCAGCGAAGATCATAGTCTTTACCAAGGACCTGAGAGGCAATCTTCTCAGCGAAAGATTGCGCCGATTTTTCTGGACCAGCCACCTGGATCGCGAAGCATTCGAATTCAGGAACGGGTGTCGAGGCTTGTGGAGCGCCAATACCCCCCGGAAGATTGGCCTTCGTGTACCGCTGCGCACGTCGTGTCAGGTTTGTCGCCAGTTTGATTTCGAGCCGTGCCTCGGCCTTCTTGTGGTGCGTGTGGACATAGGTGTCGTGGTCCTGAATCAAGGGATCGTAGAACCCGATATAGCCACCCCGATTGATTCCAAAGGACCTCAGTGTCGTGCCCTCTTCATCGGAGGTTCCCAGGAAATCGTTTCGTCCACTCACCTCTTCGGTACTGGTGAAATAGAGGGGTAGAACGAAGTTCGAGACCGGGACTCCATCGATTTCGTAGGTCTCGCTTTGAACGGCATCACAGAGTTCGTACCAGTGAAAGACTTCCCGCTCTGGATGTGCTGGGTGAGGGCCCTTGGCGAGCAGGTTGACCTCCGGATCCATGAGCATCTCGAGGGCCTCGTGCGACAGTGTAACGGACCACTCCTCTTCTAAGTTCTTAGCAATGTCCAAGAAGACGAAACCAAAGGGGATACCCCTTTGGTTCAGATCGTGATATCCAAGATAGTCCTCCTGATCCACGTCTTGGCACACGTAGATAATGCCCTGCCCTCTCAGGTTGCGGGGATTGTCGGGATCCGGCGAACCACCCAGAGTCCCCTCCAGACGGAGGACGGCAGTGCGATTCCAGTGGGGCGAAACGTCTTCCTGGATCTGTCGATTGATCGCTCGAATGACTCGCTGCAACTCGGAATCGGGAACCAGTCCATTTGTCCTATTGACCACCGAGATAAGCATTTTCGTCCTTTCCTTCGTCATCATGGGCCAGCGTTCTGATTCACAGAGGGTTCACACAATAGTTGCTATCAGAATAGTTTGGAGAATTAAGTCGCGTCAAGTACACTGCTAGTACTTTGGATCGTTTTCATCAAAATCGGTCTGAATCGAGACCGTGTCACGGACCTCGGTAATCGAGGTGACCTCTCGTCAGTGGGATTCTTGGGGCACCAGAGATCAAGTTCTTTCGGACTTCCGATGGACTCCTCGTTTCCGGCTGGATATGGAGCAGCGCAGGAGTGGGCTAGGACCAGATTACAGGTTCAGGGTGAGAACCTGTATTGTCCCGATCTGAAAACCGAAGGATAGGAGCGTTGAGATCATGACTGATGATTGGAAGAATTGGGCCAGGACTGTGGAGCACAGGGATCTGGAGGAAAAGTACAAGCCCGGGAATCTGTCGGAACTTATTTCCGACGTCAAGGACGCAGCAAGGAAAGGCTTGAAGTTGAGGGCTGTCGGCTCCGGACACGCCTGGTCCAACCTCGGGGTTCCTGCGCGAAGCCGGGGTGCGGTCATCGAAATGAAACGGCTGAAGAAGGTCCTCGGCCTAAAAGGCAATGTGGTCGAAGTAGAAGGCGGCATTAAGGTTGAAAACTTGAACAAGTGGTTGTTCAAGCGCAACTTGGCGCTGGAGAACATGGGGGATGCGAACCCGCAGAACATCGCTGGGGCGGTCTCTACTGAGACCCATGGTTCCGGGGTCGACCTGGGATCGCTCTCCGAATTTGTCGAGGGCATGAAGATCGTAAAGGCAGATGGAGAGCTGCACACGTTGACACCGGCTGAGTTGAGGGCGGGACGGGTGTCGTTGGGCAAGCTGGGCGCCATCTACTCCGTAAGTCTAAGGGTCCGAGAGAGTTATTTTCTTCGTCACCAACAGAAGCTGGTGAGGTTTCGGGGCGAGAAAAAGAAGATCGAAGACCTCTTGAAGAACCGCCACCTGGAGTACTGGTACTATCCGTATACAGGTCGGGCGGAGCGCATCGTCCGTTGGGAAGTCGATTCTACCAAGGAGGAAAACCCACTCGACATACTGGAAGAATGGTTCATCAAAGCCAGCACCGATACTATTGAAGTCCTGGGCATCTTTTCTCCAGAGAAACTACCCGGTTTGCTCAGAAGCAATGTTCGACCCGACAAGCCAGGCTTTCGTCCCTTTGAGCGTCAGGGTCCCTGGCACGAGATCCTCCTGGGAAAATCGAATGTATGGCGCCGCGTGGTCAAGACCTACACCATGGAGTACCAGTTTGACTACGATCAACTGTGGCCCGCTTTTGACCAGTTGGAGCAGAGCATTCAGCTGGCGGCAAGAAAACGTGTCTTTATCGCCTCTCCCATTCAGATCCGATTTACAAAGAAAAGCGAGCGCAGTTTATTGAGCCACATGTCCTTCCAGCCCACAGTTTCCTTCAGCATAAGTTTTTTCAAGAAGCATAAGGGAGTCCACACCTGGCTTCCGGAAGTGGAGAAAAGACTTATCGACTTGGGCGGTAAACCCCACTGGGGGAAGATGTACTACGAACAGCCTGAGAAGAATCCCGCCTTCGAGAAAATCCGAAAAAAGCTTGACCCGAAGGGAGTCTTCTCCTTCGAGCAGGGTCCCTATCACCCCGAACCTGATGCCTTCCAGGACCCGTAGAAGATACGGGTCTATATGGCTGAGAGCCTCTTGAACAAGCTCTCATAGAACCTTCGCTGCCGGCCAATTTGAGTCAACTGAGGAAAGACACAGATGTCGGTATGGTCCATACCCCGTTCCCATTTGTAATACCACTTGCCAGTCTCGAAACTTTCGGGAGGTTTCTCATCCTGGAACTCTCCACCTACCTCATGTTTCCCGTTCGTATGGGGGTACTTCTGGGAGTAGGTGGACACGGCTCCATCGTTCTCCCACCACGCTTTACTGTTGAAGTCCGAGCCATGAATTGGTGCAGGGTTGAAAATCTTCTGGCCCATATAGGTCGCGGGTGCGAATAGCACCGGGTTCATCAGGAGCTGGGGATAGTACGTATCGCTGAACCAGGCCTTGCTGGTCTGCTCCGTGATGTAGGAAAAATAGTTGGTGTCGGAGTAGGTTTTCCATACTCCGTTATCATGGTGGGCCCCTTGGAGCGAAAGGGTATAAACAGCGTTGTCCTTACCCCAAAGAAAGTTGGACTCGGCTACGCGCTCCATATAGTCCGAAAACGATTCCCCATCCCTACGTTCGAACCCCCAGTGGTCCAGGTCGAAGTTGTAAATCGAGTCCAGGAGGCCACCAGTTGCTGAAGTAAACACCTCTATCAGGCGAAGTAGAGGAATGGTGCCTCTGTTCTTTATCAACAGCCCCGTCTCCTTATCCGCACCGAAGAAGTAGACCAAAGTACTGCCATTGGTGACCCCTGAGATGGTGCTGATGGACCGGACCCAGCGGTGGCTGCTCTTCCATCCAAAATGGTCTGTTTCGAATAAGTGCTGCAAACAGCGAATTGTGGGAGAGCCGAGACTGTGGCCCACCAGGTGAACCGGATTGCTCTCGCTCCAGTTTCGTACAAATGGATCCTTGGCGAAGTCGTCCCCGAATCGGCTGTGGCCGTGTTCCTTTGAATGCTGCTCTCCATAGTCGAACTGGGTGCCCTTGATCTGAGCTGCCATTTCGCAAGCGCGATCGTGCGCCGAACTCAACGGTCCGACGCTCGCCTCATGGACTCGTAAAGGAGTGGGCACCTTCAAGGCGCTTCCCCAGTAGTTCAGTCGTCCAAGTTCGTTGGCACCGAACCCCAGAATCCCGTGCACAAGAATAACCGGATGATTGTTGGCCACTACTTCTCCTTCCTCGCTACAGCATGAGTCAGGTTGAAACCAGCTCTTTCCTGAGAACTCTAGCTCATTCATGGAAGCCGGTAAAGCGGAGTCAGGAAGAGGAGGAAGAGGAGGCTCAGGAAACCGAAAACGTTACCCCGACGGGTTGTTACCGACCGGGAACGAATTGCAACAACGCCTTCAGCGTAGAAAAGACAGGCGGCTTAAACCCAGGGTAGCTCGCTTCGCATTGCAACCCTGGGCTACGCGCAGTAACACCTTCGGTGTAAGACAGGTCCCGTTCGCCGAGCTGTTCAGAGAGTAGAGACGTGCGACCCTAGGACGTTCCGACGTTCCAACGTCCAGACGTTCCGACGTTCAGACGTATTCTCGAAGTCTCAGCCCGTTCACCGCAAACGTTCAGTACTCACGATTCGGTGTATCTGGGTTCTACGTAGAATCGACGGTGTTGGAGTTGCAGTCGCTTGTTGTCTGGCTTGCCATCGCTGTCTACGTCCACCAACACCTTGATTTTCCTTTTCTTTCCCTTCGCTCGCTCGTTGAGTGGTGTGTAGCCAAGGGTGTACTGGAAGCGGATCATGGCGGCGATGGATTTCAGGACCTCGTCCATGTCAGCCTGGAAGCGGACCGTGTAGGATCTGCCGCCAGAGCTTTGGGAGAAGGCCCGCAGCGTGTTTCTGGACTGGTAGTGATTGAGACGGCCAATGTCACTCATGTAGGGATCCGCTCGCAGGGCGGACGCCTCTCCGATGCCTATGGAGTAGACCGGGACTCCCGCGTTGGCCACCACCTTGCGCGCCTCGTCGAAGTTGATCTTGCTCAGGGTATCCCGGCCCGTTGAGATCAGGAGGACGGCGGTTCGTCCCTCGACCCCGGACAACCCTGCATAGTCTATGTCGCCCGCCAGAGCAAACTCGAGCGCGTCGTACAGGGAACTCTCACGATAAAAGGGCGGATCCTTGGCGAGTCCTCTGAGGGAGTTGAAGAGCTTGCCACGGTGAGCTGTGAAGTCCGAGACCACCCTGGGTTTGATGTCAAAGGAGATCAGGGCGGCGTGGTCTTCTGGGTTCAGAATCTGGGCAATGAACTTGCCCGCTGGATAGACGACCTCACCCAGAAGTGGGAGGATACGCCTGCTGTATTCCAGCAGCAAGACGATGTTCATGGGTGCTTCGCCACCAGTGAAGACCGACAGGGGCTGTTCGACCCCATCCTCCAGGATCTTGAATTGCTCCTTCTTGAGGTCTGTATAAAGGCGCCCCTCCTTGTCGATTACCACCACAGGAACCCGAACCACATCCGATTCAACCTTGAAACTGGGCCCTGGGTCCAGTGCGGACAAATCATCTGCTGCTAGTGCAGGGGTGGCCATGACTCCCATAAGAATGAAAATCAGTGTCAGGTACTCTCCCGTCGTCGCTCGTCCCGGCAATCTCATGAATCATCTCCTCCTTACTGCTATTCGGATGGAATCTCGAGTAATTTGGATCAACGCCTTGTTTGAACGACGGTAGCGCGGCTGCTAGAATCGGCCCGAGTCAAGTAGGCCTGGGATTTGGTCCCATCAACGGAAAGTAGAACGCCATGGGAAAAGTCGATCTCAACTTCAAGCCCTCGGTACCGGTCTTCGACGCCAATGTCGCCTTGGGACGTCGGCACGACCAAAGAGTCAACAAGGACACTCCAGAGCAGCTATTCGAGGAAATGGGCCGGGCAGGAGTGGATCGTGCGCTGGTCTGGCATCCTCACGGTGTCGCCTACGACTCCATCGAGGGCAACCTCATCCTGATGGAGTTGATCCACGGTGATTCGAGGCTGGTGCCGCAGTTCCTCTGCAATCCCTCCTTCGACGACTTCGATGCCCTTACCCGAAGCATCAAGGACGCTGCGGTTCGCTCCCTTCGGATGGTGCCTCAGTATCAGCACTATCCCTTCCGGGAGTGGGTGGTGGGTCCCTGGCTGGAATGGATGGAGCGGGAAGGCATAGCTCTTTGGCTTCCCAGCACCTATACGGTCTTCGGGAATACCACGGAGCTGAATGCGTCGGACGTCTACGACACGATCAAAGAGCATCCTCACCTCAATGTGGTGCTCAGCGAGATCCATTACTCCAATGTCTCCTGGGCGGTGCCGCTGCTGAAGAGTTTGCCCAACATGCACGTGGAGACCTCACGATTGACCATAGCAGATCCTGTCAATCGCTTCCTCGAGTTCATGGACGAGGAACGGATCCTCTTCGGGTCCCGGTATCCCGACTCTGCTATGGGTGTCCATGTGTACGCGCTGCACCATATGGGGCTGAGCCAATCCACCGTTCGGGCCATTTGCTCAGGCAACCTGGAACGCCTCCTGGGAATGGGTTAGGTCATGAATATTCCAGTCGTCGATTTTCACGCACATCTGGGAAACTGGGGTCGCTTCGGAATGCTAGACGATCCCGATGTCTATCTGCGCTGTATGGACAATGCCAGCATCGATGTGGCATGCCTCAACTGCATCTTCTACGGCGATGCCGACCGGGGCAACGATCTGGTAGCCGAGTACGTCCGAAAATGGCCCAAACGGTTTGTGGGTGTCGCTTTTGTCACCCCCAACTATCCTGGCGGAATGGTCAAGGAACTGGAGCGCTGTTTCAGCCAGCTGGGGACCAAGTTCATCAAGATCTACCCACACTACGTGCGGGTGGCACACGACGACCCCCTCTATTTCCCGATCTACGAGTACGCCAACGAGCGCAAGCTAGCCATCATGTCTCACGCCAGACACTACTTTGACCCTCCTTCCACCTCGGTCTACAGTCGATACGAGGGCCTGGTAAAGCGATTTCCCCAGATCAACTGGGTCATGGCTCATGCCGGCGGGGGCACGGGAGAAGAGGCGGTGAAGGCGGTCCGAGATTTTTCCAGTGTTTACGTGGAGACCTGCAGTTCCGGACTGCGAAGTGTCGAGCATGCCGTCAAAGAGGGAAGGGCGGATCGGGTTCTGTTTGGTACCGACATGCCCCTGCTGGATGCCTCTCAGCAGATTGCAAAGGTCGTTGTCAGCCAGATTACCGACGAGGAGAAGAAGATGGTACTGGGTGGCAACGCCATTCGGCTGTTGGGGCTGAAGCTCTGACCCCTTGATAGCCAGCACCACTGGAGAAGCGACGAACCCGGCAAGAGAGCGAACGACAGCAGGATCCCGCAGATCTCCAACCCCTCGCTCGCACCTCAGGCTTCCCGAATTTTCGCACTAATCGGTGGCCTGGACTTCGAGGTTCCAATGAAGTTTCACCTTAGAAGTGTACTCGTGGGGATTCTGGGGCTGTCCCTTGTTCTTGCCTGGGGATGTGGTCCCGCGGAAGTCCCCCAGACCCTCGCAGGAGACTCTCCGAGCGTTACCACCGGCAAGGCATCAGCACTGGGAACTCGGGCCTTCTCTCCCAACGGCACCATCCATCCACAGGGACGACCAACGACCTACTTCTTCGAGTACGGACCCGATCCTGAGTACGGCCGGCGGACTCGAGAACGACCGCTCCCTCCTCGGCTGGCCGCCTACTACAACGAGACCTGGGACAGCGGGTTGGGAGGATGGGCCAGCTGGCTCGAGAACAAGCACTTCGCGGCAGGAGGAGTCTCCGGGGGGTACGTCAGCTTCTCTGAGCCGAGTCGACACGATCATAATCACGACGACGGAATTGGGACGCTGCACCTGACCAAGTATCTCTTGTGCGGCCGCTGCAAGCCCTCCGAGGGGCCCTGTCTGGCCGCTGGCGATCCGGATCTCAGGGATGCCAAGGTTTCGATATCGGTCCGGGGTCACGACTGGGAGCCGAATGGCTCAGAACTTCTCTGGTGGAGCCAGTCCTATATCCACATCGAGATGATCGACGATCCAGGATACAGGGCCGTCAACTGGGCCTACACCGGGCATCTACTTACCGATCTACTCCGGGATGGCGAATGGCATACGGCGGAGTATCGCCTTTGGAACGACACCTCCTATTGGTCTTTCGGGGGGAACAATCCTACCAAACAGGGCGGAGTGGCCCGCCGCTATGACTACGGCTCCATCGATTTGATCCAGGGACATTTGAATGACGACTTCTTCCACCTGGCGGCCTTCATCGACACGGATAATCCGCCCACCGGAACCATCGATTTCGACGAGTTCCAGCTGGTCTATCGCAATGAGTCGCTGGTCTTTCCCAGCAATGGCGGCCAGTTGGTGCAGTCTCCCTCGGATTCTTCATCGGATGCCGCCGTGCTCACCGATGGATGGCGCCACGGAGAGGGACACCAGTGGAAGAGCGCGCAGAGCCCCTCCGAGCCCCAGGAGTTCGTCTATTCGTTCCAACGCCCCGTCACGATCGACTCCGTCCAACTTCATCAGAACCCCCTGTGGCCGGGACGTGAGGTCGAGGTGCTGGTTTCCGGGGACGGTGAGGATTATTCGTCCCTGTCCAAGCAGGAGTTACCGGAAAAGGGAGAAAATGGCCCCAACTCGGCCTATACCCTGGATTCGCGGCTCGGTGCCCCAGCGAAGTTCCTGAAGCTGCGGATCCTATCCGGGTATCGGGATCAGCACTGGGGATTGGGAGAGATCGAAGTTTTCGGGGCTGGTGCCGTCATGCTGCCCGACGACGACCTTTACCGTGTGAATACCGACATCACCGGACTGACTCCAGGAACGACCTACCACTACAGACTGGTAGCCAGGTCCGAGGGGGGTCTGACACCTGGAGACGACCAACAGTTTGCCGTACCAGCGACCAACCAGCCGCTCGCGAAGACGGGTAAGGCCACTCGAGTGGGTTCGACATCGGCCAAGGTCGAGGGCCGCCTGAATCCGATGGGAGCCCGGACTCAGTTTCACTTCGAGTACGGCACGGGAAAGTCCTACGGCTCGAAAACCCTTTCCAGCTATGGTGGACTCCAGATCACTCCGCTGACAGGCTTCGCCCAACTGAAGGAGCTGAAGCCAGCTACGACCTATCACTACCGGATGGTTGCCGTCAGTGAGAAGGGAACGACCTACGGTGAGGATGCTACCTTCCAGACCTTGGATGCTCCTTGATCACTCTTTCAGTGACCTGAAGCTTGCTCCTTTGTGCTGCTGTCCGCTTTCTCCTCGGAAACTGGCCTTATATTGCTAGCTGGTCAAGTCGTGCGCGGCTCTGTTGGGACTGGAGACCAGACTTCATACTGACTTCCTTGAAGTCACCAACGATTCCTACGGAAAGCCAGGTGGGATAATCCGACTACGGGTAGCCTGTTCGAAGGCGTAGGCGATCTCGATAAGCCTCGGTTCGCTGCAGGCAAGGCCTGTGAAGCTGACCCCGAACGGCGATGGTTGCGCATCGAACCCGTCGGGGAAGGGAGGGGTCGGCTCATTGGGAACCCTGCCAAAGGGCACGATGACCGTTGGGTACCCCGGTCTGGCTGCGATCGATGCCCCTTTTGCTCCGGGGAAGAGAAGCGCATCCAGCCGGTGGTCTTTCATGACCTTGTCGATGCCGTGGCTCCCCGCAAGGGCCAGGTCCTTGGCCCGGTCGGCCTGGTAGCGCGCACGATCTGCCTCCAGATTCATCTCGTCTGAGATATCCAGCCTGGCCTGCCCGTACTTGATGCTACCCGCTTTCTGATGGGCCAGATTCCATTGGCGCAGCTCCGTCAGGGACTTCACCGGGGCAGGGTCCAGGGTGCGCAGCCACCGGTTGAAATCTCTTTTCATCCCGTACTTGAAGACCACGGAGCACGACCCGTCCTTCCCTTTGGAATGGCTTGCTCCGGAGCAGGTGGGCCAAAGCAAGAAGTTCTTCTCCGGGTCCGGATCCACAATACTCGGAATGGGCGCTGGATCCACGATGATGGCCCCCTGCTGCTTTAGGACAGCCAGTGCCTGCGTCATGATCTTCGCCTGGTTGGGAGTCAGTCCTCCACGCGAGCCCTCAACGCCTGTTGGCGTGACCTTTTCGTAGTAGAACGGCCTGGGGACGCCGATACGAGCTCCGCTCAAACCATCCCGGTTCAAGAAGCGCGTGTAGTCGTTTGCGGGAGGGGACTTGCACCTGCTGGTGGCAGGGTCGTTTTGGTCCGGTCCCTGACCCTCCATCACTCCCAGTAGAATCGCAGCACCTGAGACGGTTCTCGCCAGCGGGCCGGCCGTGTCCTGGTCGGCGGTGATGGGAATGATTCCGTGCCGGCTGATACGGCCGAGTGTAGGCTTGATCCCAACCAACATGTTCTGGTTGGCTGGACTCAGAACCGAACCCGAGGTCTCGGTTCCCACGTTGGCCGCCCAGAAGCTCACGGCGGTGCCGACGCCTGAACTAGATCCACCCGGAAAGAGCGCCGGACGGCCATCGAAGCTGCCCTCTCGGGGATCTCGTCGCGGATCGTAGGGATTCATCCCGTATCCACTGAGGGCATTGTAATTGTCGGGCATGGAGGTTGGATGACCCGACACCCAGTTGGCCAGCTCCGTCATCCCGGTCTTTGCCAGGATGATGGCACCCGCAGCCCGCAGGTTCCGGGTCAGCGTCGCCTCGTAAGGAGGGACGAAACCGTCGAAGGCCAGTGCGCCCCCGGTAGTGGGCATATTCGTGGTGTGGATGTTGTCCTTCAGGGCCACCGGGATCCCGTGCAGCGGTCCGCGAATCTGGCCCGAAGCCCGTTCGTGGTCACGAGCTGCGGCCTCCTCAAGTGCGCCCGGGTTGACCGTGATCACGGCATTCAGTTTGTCTTCGTAGGTGGCGATTCGTGCCAGGTACCGCAGGACCAGTTCTCGCGATGTGACCCGTCCCTCCATCAAAGCGGTTCGCAGATCCAGGATCGAGGTCTCGACTACCGTGAAATCAGAACCGAGCTTCGAGGCGTCAGGTGAAGGATCTTCTGCCTGCAATGGCAGGGAGGCCACCCCTGGGAGAAGCAGAAATAGAATGGTAAGTGTCTTGATCTAGACTCTCACATACTACCTATATCAAGAAGCCACGGTAGTTTCTGTTCCAGGGTATCAGGGAAGGTCCCAAGTCCCAATATCCCAACTCACAAAGTGCCGCAGATTCGCCGCTGTCGAGAAATAGCCTTTGGGAATTGGCCCCTTGGTTCTTGGTCATTCGGCCCGAAGGGCCGCTAGGGTGTGCTAGGATGCCAGACGATCTCTCGGCTGTCTGCAGAACTGATCACTGATATCACTGGCAACGGTTCGCTATTCAGGTTTCAGGTAAGGACTCATGATCAAAGGGACTCATCTAGATGTCAGGTTCGACCGCGTCGTGGATGGCGATACCATCCGCGTTTTTCTCCCCGGTGCCCAGAGCAATGAGTCTCTCCGGATCCTGGCCTTGGACACGGAGGAATCGCATGCATTTGGTAGCAAGCCGGTGACGCCCTGGGGTAGGGAGGCAAAGAAACGTGCCCAGGAGTTTTTCCAGGGTGTTGGCACGGTAACGATCGAGTTTCCGGGCAATGAGAGCTTGGAGACGGCTCTGCAGAAACACCGCGGTAATTTCGGCCGGCTGTTGGTATACGTCTATCGGGACGGAGTAGATTTCCAGGAGACCATGATTCGGGAAGGGTACAGCCCCTACTTTGTCAAATATGGCAATGCCCAGTTTGCCGGCCACCACCTGCGATTCGTCGAGGCTGAGCGGGCGGCACAGCGCCGGCGTTTAGGGGTATGGGATCAGACTACCGTGAATGGCGTCGAGATCAGAAATTACGCAGCGCTGGTCACCTGGTGGCAGCTGCGCGCCAGCATCATCGACGAGTACCGGAAGTTAAAGGCTGTCGATGATTCGCTGCTCAATACCAGACTTGACTACGCCATCCTCGAGGCCAAGGCCGAGGCAGGAGAAATCGTTACGGTGTTTACGGAGCTGCGTTCTCTCAGGCGGACAGGCGGTCGCTTCGGCGTCATCGACATCGGATCGGAAAAGCAGCCCTTCAAGCTCTTTCTTCCGGACATCGACGCTCCTGCTGGGGAAGAGATCGCTGACTTATTGGGAACGCGTTATTTCAGCCGCGGGGAAGGTAGGCCGAGGCGAAGCTATGCCTACGTCACGGGACGACTCCACACTTTTCAAGGCCGGCCACAGATGCTGGTAGCCTCGGCCGACCAGATCACTGACAGGATCGCAGCACGCGACGACGCGCTGTCTTCTGGAGCCGTGGCAATCGCTTCGCTCCTGCCCGATCCGGTCGGTGCCGATCGAGGTCTCGAATTGGTGACTTTGCGCAATCTGGGAACGGCGACCGCCAACCTTCAGGGTTGGGCTTTACAAGATCGGGCGGGTAACCGGGTCAGCCTCGAAGGATCTGTTGCGGCCGGAGAAGATTTCGAAATCTCGCTGTTGGCCGGCAAGCTGCCCCTCAACAACACCGGGGACGAGGTCCTCCTGTTGGATCCGGACGGAAGAATCCAGAGCAAGGTGTCCTATTCAGCCAGCGACGTGACTGCGGGGCAGCAAATTGAGTTCCTGTAGCCGGAGATCTGAAGCTGCAAGAGGAAACCCAAGGGATTTGACGCCACTACCCTATGGGATGGCAAATGAATCAAAAGGAGCTTGAACCATGAAGATCGGTCCCATCGAGATGAGGATACACAGCAAAGAGGGTGTCCAGCAGCATTCCTTCCCCATCGGTTCCGTGTCAGGTGCGCGATTCTGCTCGCGTGACGTGAAGGCTATGCGTCAAGAAATGGATGATATGCTGGAGCACGACGGACGCTATACCATGGCTACCAGAACCAACCCCTCGGTTTTCCACCTGGGACGCTATCTCTTGACCCAAGGCCCAGAATTCGAAGTCCAAGGGACCATGACGGGCGGAGAGGCGGAAGTAGTGGCTATCCGAGCTGGAGAGGATATCTTCATCTCCGTCGGCAGCGATCAATGCGATCGCGAACTTGATCCAATCTTTCCCGACAAGCCCAAACAGATGTGTCCCCACCCCCTGGCTTGCGACGCTTGGCCCTACGACGAGGTCCGCTCCCATTGGGACCAGCTGCGGATCTATAGTCACGTTGGGGTCAAAGAGCACACCGTACCCCTCCAGGACACCACCCTCGATGAATTGGTAGACCTGGAGTACCTGCTGGCCATGGACGAGGTCAAGGGATTGTCGGATCCGATGGTCCTCTATTGCGGCTGCAGCTCATTTCTCGATTCGGTTGAAGCCACCGTCAGTCGTCTTGGCCTCCCCGAGGAGGCGGCTCTCGGAGTTGGGGATAGCTTTCTGATAGGTCTGCACGACCCGGTACTCGACCGCAAGATCGAACACAACTTTCGGGCCGTCCCGTTGGGGGACGACATCAACTACAGGCGAGAGTTTGAGGAGTAGAGAATACCTTCGCAGGGCAGCATGGATTACGCGACGATAGCCAGCGACTTCCACAAAAACGGTTTCGGAATCATCCGTGGCTTGTTTTCGTTGGAGGAGCTAAGCACTGTGAGCGATCATGTTCGGTCCTATCTCGAGGAGACTCTCTCCGCACCGGAGTCTGGCGAAGTCTATTACGAGGATAATGCCAGCAGATCGGTACGCTGTGTGTTTCGGATGAACCAACGTTCCGATTATTTCGAAAAACTGATGTGGGATCCGCGCCTGATCGCAATCGCGGAAGTACTGTTCCCAGGCGCCGAGGCTGTGGCAGATGGCGTCATGCTGATCGACAAATCCCCGAGAGCGTCCTACGAGTTTCCCTACCATCAGGACAATGCCTACCAGTTCTGGGATCCACCGGAGGCGGTCGCGGCCACGCTGGCTCTGGACGAAGCTACCGAGGACAACGGGACCATTGTCTGTCTGAGAGGCTCCCATGCAAGCCCGATTCTTCCGCACCTGCGCTCCGGTGTGACCGGAGCCAGTCTAGGTCTAGCTGATGCCCCGGACCTCAAACGTCACTCCGAGGTGCCGCTCTGTATGAAGCCGGGCGATCTGTCACTCCACCATGTCAACGTGGTCCATCGTACAGGACCGAATCGAACGGACGATCACAGGCGAAACCTGGGCTTCGCCTTCCACTCCTCTCGGGCCAAACGCAACACCGAGGCGAACGACCGCTATCAGGAACACCTGCGGAAAACCCACTTACGCTCTGAGTAGAAGAATTGAAGGCTCAACGCCTGTTTCAGTCGAACAGTCAACCCAATCATTATTGATCAAAGGAGGATAGCAATGGTTCTCACACCCTCAACCATGTTGGATCTAGGGACGACGGCTCCCGGGTTTGAGCTTCCGGATGTCGTGTCCGGAAAATCGATTTCACTGGGCAGCTTCGATGGAACGAAGGCCCTCCTGGTAATGTTCATCTGTAAGCACTGTCCCTACGTGATCCACGTGCAGGACGAGCTGGCTCGGCTCGGTCGGGATTACGGTGATCGGCAGGTAGGGATCGTGGCGATCAGTGCGAACGATGCTGACAACTACCCCGACGATTCCCCGGACCAGCTGCGTTCCATGGCCCAGGATCTGGGCTTTTCGTTTCCCTTCTGCTACGACGAGAGTCAACAGACAGCCAAGGACTATACGGCCGCCTGCACCCCTGATTTCTTTCTGTTCGATGCCCAGCAGAGATTGGTCTATCGCGGGCAGCTGGACGACGGACGCCCCGGGAGCGACAGTCCAGTCGACGGAAGAGACCTGAGGGCCGCTCTGGATCAAGTCTTGGCCGGAGATGAACCGGACCCACTTCAGAAGCCCAGCATCGGCTGCAATATCAAGTGGAAACCAGACAGCGCACCCGCTTACTTTGGGTAGTCAGTTGGGATGGTTGAGCCAAGGGCCGACACCAAGAGAGGTCAATCCCAACGGGATTGCGTCACCCAGCCCAGGGTTTCCGAACCCTGGGTGAGCGGAAGCTAAACCAAGGGTCAACCCTGCAGGGGTTGCGTCATTTGACCCCGTTGGAAATCGTGCCTCTCGATCGTTGCCACAACCCTTGCAGGGTTGAATACAAGGGCAGGGCCATGCCGCTTACCCAGGGTTCGGAAACCCTGGGCTACTAGCCACAATCCCGTTGGGATTGACCTTGATTGATCGAGCTACAGCGGCCTGGAGGCCAAAGCTACGCAGGAGAGTTACGGCGTTTCGGGATAGGTGGCCGCCACCAGGATCTGGTGGACGATGACCGGGTTGTGCGTGCTGGGTTCGGACTTTTGTCCCCGGCCGAAAGCCTGCTTCAGGAATTCGCTGGGATCGGCTCCGGGCGGGCCTACCAACCCTGCATAGGGACCCCCTGACGGGACGTTACACCAGAGACTCAGCTCGTTGTATCCCTTCCGCATGACTCCCGCTGGGACTTCCATGTGATACCAGGGACCCTCCCGGGTCGACTCGGGCAACAAACGATGGTTCAGCCTGGTCCACAGGATCGTGTCTTCCGAAGCCTCGGCGGTCCGAACGCTGATCTTGAACTGGGCACGTGAGTCTTCGGCATCTGGACCCATGTTCAGGGGCAGTTTCCGTTCGACCCGATCGAGGACGATCGGCAGCAGCGCCGGCTGGGAGCCGTGATAGAAAGGTCCACCACCGTGGGCCGTGGGCTCGATTCCGTAGAGCTTGTCCTTGCCGGCCAGCTTCTCCAGATCACCCAGTTCGTTCAGGGCCGAGGTGAACTCCTGTTCCGTCACTTCCTGGCTGGGTTCATTGGCAAAGTTGAAGAGGTAGAGGCCGTCGGCTCCCTGCTGCAGGAAATAGGCGGCAACAGCGCGCATCGCCTCCTGGAAGACAGGTTTCTCGGACCACTCTTCCCAGGCACCAGCTCGAAAGGTGTTCGGGTTGATTGTGGGATAGACCTGCACCCGGTATGTCTTCGCCAGCTCCACCCATTGGTCGACAGGCACCTGTGAGGGCATGTAACCCAATCCGACCAGGAGCACGTCCACCAGGTCTTCGCGGCACCAACGCTCCACTTCCATTCCCAATTCCAATGAGGTCTCCAGGGAGTCCATGACGTGGATCGCGAGGGTGTAGGGGCGTCCACGCCGCTCACCAATCTCATTGAGACGCTCCCGGATCTGCCGGATCAGGTCGGTCAGAAGGTGAGCATTCTGCTGCTCTTCACCCAAGGGGAAACTGATCCCCATGCGATTGAAGTCGAGCTCGTAGCCATCGAAGTCGTGCTCCGTCGCCGTCTTGTCGATAAAGTCCAGCCGGTGTTGTCGCACCCCGGGATGAGCATAGTTGAAGGCGACCCAAAGCCGTTGTTCGGTCAGCTCCGTGGGCAGCTCACGCACGCTGGGCGGCGAGATCAGATACTCAGGGTGTTCGGCCTTGATCGGGTCGTCGGTTTCTTCCAGGGTTCTGGACCTGAACGAGGAATGCAGGTCGTTCATACGCAGGGAGGCCCAGACCTCGATTCCCTGCTCATGGCACGCCTCGATCACCACATCTCTGACTTGCTCGTAGGAGTCGAAGCAGGGCCAGAGCATCTTCTTGGGGATGTCGTACGGTGGATCGCAGCCGTTTCCAATGTGCCAGACGTAGGTGTCGACCTGCGTGTCGAAAGTGAGGCTGGTGCGGACATCCAGAAATGACTGCTCGTCGGTGACGTCGTAGAGCAGGCTCATGAAGGGAGTTTCGACGCCCCGATTCAGATAGCCGTGCGATTGCTGCGAGGCCGAGTCGTAGTAGATCAGCCTTCGTTTGCGATCAGACTCGAAACCGGCCTCCGTTCTGCCTTTCTCGGTTGGCGTCTGCACAGGGGCACAGGCCAGGATTGACAACAGTCCAACCGGTACCATCCGGAGCAGTCTGGTTTTGGACATCGTTTACCCCTTCTTCAAGACGGCCTTTTTGCGACCAGGGCTTGCTGGGAGGGCTCCCACCTCAAGTCGACGTCGTCTGCGGCTGAGAGTAGCTCTTGCCAGATGTTCTCATCGATGAGGATGCCGTCTCTGAGGTGCTTCTCTCTCTGCCGTGCCTCCAACTCTCCTGGGACCTGGATCTGTTCGAAGCCCGACGCCGTGGGTGAAGACTTGACGTAGTCCATCAGCCTCTGGGTTTCCGATCGGAACTCTTCCACCGGTAGGAAGGTCTCGATGTTGGTAACCATCAGGAATACGGCGTTTCCTCCTCGGGTGGATTCCCATCTCGTACATCCGGCTCCACTCAGAGCACCCGCCAGGACTTCGACCGCCAGTCCGAGACCGAATCCTTTGTGTCCAGCAATACCGCCCAAGGGGAGCAGCGAACCGGGAGGATCTTCAAACAGCACGCCGGGATTGGTAGTAGGAGTTCCGCCGCTGTCGATCAGCCAGCCTTCTGGAGTCGCCTCACGCTTGGTGTGCGAGAGTGCGACCTTTCCGGCTGCGGCCACGCAAGTGGTCATATCCAGGATGAAGGGATCACCATCGGTGGGAAACCCAATCCCCATGGGATTCGTTCCCAACCGCGGAGCCGTGCCGCCCCAGGGTGCTACCAGCCCCCTCTGACCGTGGGAGTTGGCCATGAACATGCTCACCATTCCTTCCTCCGCCGCCATCCGCAGGTAGCTTGCGAGGCGACCCAGATGGTTGCAGTGGCGAATGGTGGCGATACAGGTCCCTGAGGCCGCTGCCTTGTCGATCGCCATCCTGGTGGCACGACTGACGATCACCTGGCCGAATCCCCAGTTTCCGTCCAGCGTCAATCGGGCATCAGCCTCCTTGACGATGTCCAGGGGAGCGCCGGGTACGATATTCCCTTCGCGAATCTCCCCGATGTACCGGGCAAAGGATCCGGTTCCGTGAGAGTCGTGTCCTCCCAAATGGGCTTCTACGGTGAGATTTGCAACCACCTCTGACTCTTCTTCGGAGGCGCCCGCCGCCTGGAGCACGGTCTCCAGGATCTGTTTGAGTTCAGTCGACTTGAAAACTGGCATGATGCTTCATTGAGTTGTAAGACGAGCAGGCGAGAATCAAGGGCTGGTTCCGGAATCAGGTCCCTGACCATCCGGAGGAATCGCCTCAATCCTGGCCACTGACGCCAGCGCCAGTTCGTGCAAATGTCCGTTGGAGGCCAGAATGCCCCGGTTCTGGTGCAGTGCGATCCCCTGGGAGAAATCGAGAGCCTTTCCATCCAGATCTGTCACCTTTCCTCCCGCCTCTTCAACCAGGAAGGTACCCGCAGCCTGGTCCCAGATTTTTTCCTTGTAGCGCGGGTAGTATGGAGAGATCAAGCGGACAAGAAGATCTCCACCTCCAGAGGCAAGAGCAGCATACTTGGCCTGACTGTCCATCAGAACTGGCTCCGGACCGATGCCAAGATCACCCCTCAGTTTCTGCATCTGACTCTCATTGGTATGTCCGGACTCAACGGATCTCAGGACTCTTGCCTTGCTGTGATCGCGCAAATCTGACACCGAAACTCTCTGAAGTTCTTCCGGATTCTCCAAGGGAGCTCCCCAAGCGCCCTCACCTCGAACCGCAACCGCCAGGGAACCACCCGCAGGGGAATGTCGAGTGACGAGCCCTGGGCTGCCCAGGATGCCCGCCGTGACCTCGTGATTTTCGAGCAGGGCCAACGCTACGGCATACTGACCTCCCCGAAGGAAGCCCTTGGTACCGTCGATCGGGTCCAGCACCCAGATCTTTCCCTCAGTTTCAACCTGAGACCGACCAATCCACTCACAGACCGTCTCCTCGTCGGCGTCCAGGATACGGGCTACGTGTTTCAGCATCTTTCGCCCTTGGGGCTTCTGAAGCTCGTCTGCAGATTCCTCAGCGACCAACCGCGTCTCTCCGAACTCCTCCAGCAATCGTCGTGCTGCGAGGGCCTGGATTGCATAATCGGCGACCGTCACCGGAGTCTGGTCACCCTTCACCAGTTCGGGCGGCAACCCTCCTTGACGAATGCTTTCGGCAAGCGAGGACGCCTCGCTGACCAGATCAATTGCAAATTGGACTTCTCTGGAGAACATGGTTGGAAACAAGTTCCAAGATACAAGATACAAACAAATCTCAAATTCCAAGCATCAAACGCTGCGACAACCAGAAAGTAACGCCGAAGTCTCAGCCATGGCAGCAGCGCTGAAGCCAGAGTCAATCCGGATGGTTTGGAACTTGATGCTTGGAATTTGTGATTTGTTTGTATCTTGTATCTTGGGATTTATCTTCTACGTTACTGAATAACGCTCCAATGCCTCT
Organism: Acidobacteriota bacterium; assembly: GCA_047514575.1. GTDB lineage: Bacteria > Acidobacteriota > UBA6911 > RPQK01 > JAJDTT01 > CAUZIZ01. The sequence goes on from JAKZYH010000503.1 coordinate 27,759, forward strand.
CGGTTTAGCTCAATTCCATGACCAGGCCGATCCGGTGCTGTTGCTATACCGTCCTGGAACTGCACGGGTTCTTGTGCCAGGACGTTCCACATCAGGTCCGAAAATTCCATATAGAGGCATTCGGGGAGACTCGCGGCCAGGTGAACGCCTATTTCCAGGTTGGTGTTGCCCAGGGAGACGGGGACTCCGAAATCCCCGGCCAGTTGGGCGGCAGCTCGCGATCCCCCGATCGAACCATGGATATTGAGGACATCCACGGCACCGGCTTCTAGCAGTCGCCGCTTTCCTGAGAATCCGAGGTATTCGCCAGTATTTATCCGGGTGAACGGAACCTGGGCACAGAGCACACTATACCCATCGTAGTCGTCCCTCGCTATGGGATCTTCGACCCAGTAGATGGGGATGCCTTCTTCATGGTAGCGATGGAGTCTAAGGATCGCTTCCTTGGGTGACCAGGCCTCGTTGGCATCTATCATCAAGTCGCTCTCTTCCCCCATGACTTCACGAGCCAGGGCCATCCGGGCCAGGTCCCATTCGACATCGGGGTGTCCCACCTTGATCTTGATGGCTCGGAATCCCATCCCCCGAAACCTGCTCAGTTTGTCTCGGAACTGGTCATTGCTGAGTCGGAAGTCGAGGGTACTGCCATAGGCGCGGACCTGGGGGCTGTTTCCCCCGAGGAGGCGGTACAAGGGCATCCCCAGGGCTTTTCCCATCAGGTCCCAGAGGGCAGTCTCGACGGATAGAGAAAATGGAGAGGCTCCCACGTTGCCACCGCGGGGACGGGTGATCCTCAAGGCAGTACTGAAGGGATTGGAGTCTCTCAACCCTGGCCAGACCGCGTACTCGAACTGGGCCGTCATTACCTCCAGACCGGGCTTCGGAATGCCTTGGTCCAGCTCGAAGCCGATCCCGGTCTGGCCCTCGTCCGTGTCGATTTCCAGGACGGCCATCCAGTGATCCTGGAACTGGACCTGGGAGTCCCCAATCGGCAGCGGTAGCTTCAAGTGGACGCGGTGGAGTCGATAGCTCTGAATCTTCATGAATCAGGTTCCCTCAGGGCTGACGCAGGTCGAGGCAGGCGATGTTTTGCTGATCGCGGAGGTAGAGGCGACCGCCTGCCAAGGAGGGAGGAGTCCAGCTCTTGTAGTCCAGGATCTTCATCCGCCCCAGCTCCTGGTAGCCCTCCGGGGTTGCCTTGGCCATGGCAATATCTCCCTGCTCGCCTAGAATGAAGAGGTGTCCCTGGGCCGCGATCAGGGATCCTTTACCCACGCTCCGATCGGCCCATATTTCCTCGCCGTCCTCGAGCCTGATGCATTTCAGGATAGAGTTGTCGAAACCGTAGAGGTAGTCACCAACCAGAATGCAGCCGTTGTAGTGATTTTGCATCAGCTTCTTGGTCCAGAGGCCCTCGGCGCTGACGCCGTTTCCCTGCCGGCTCAAGCGAAACAAGCCGCTGCCGGTGCCCCGACCGGAGGAGACGAAGAGGAAGGGATCAGAAAAAATAGGGGTTGCGATGTTCATGTCCGACGTCGTCAGCCACTCGTGTCGCCAGTGGAGCTTGCCGTCCTTGGGAGACAATCCAAAAATCGCCTTGCCGCCGAAGAATACGATCTCCCGAATCCCTTCGACTGTTATAGGTAGGGGAGAGGCGTAGCCTGCGACATCGTCGTGGGCCTTCCATGCCACGTCGCCCGTGGTCTTGTGGAAGGCAACCACAGACGCGCCCGGGGCCCCGACGTTGACCAGAAGCAGGTCCCCCTCTACCAACGGTGAGGTGGACACACCCCAGTGTAGATTGGAGGCGTTGAAGTCCTTCAAGATATTCAGTTGCCACAGGGTCTCACCGGTCTTCTTGTCGAGACACAAAAGCGCTCCGGTGGCTCCCAGGAAATACACCCTGGATCCGTCAACCGTCGGCGTCGCGCGTGCTCCGTCGCCTCCCTGTGGTTCTTCGAACGTTGGAGAGGTGGGGACGCTCCAGATCTCTTCCCCGGAATCGGCATTGAGACAAACAGCCCATTCGCTCTTATCGCGATCGACAAAGGTGTAGACCTTACCGTCGCTGACGGCCAGGGATGAGAACCCATCTCCGCCGGCGACCTTCCACAGGACAGGAAGCCCCTGTTGGGGCCACTCAGCCAGGAGACCGCTCTCCTCCGAAATGCCGTCCCGGTTGGCTCCGCGCCACTGAGGCCATTGGCCGGCCACACTGTTGACAGCGATCTCCGGAACAGGAGCGAGAGCTGGGACGGTTTGTTCCCCCGAACAATTGAAGAGTAGAGCCGCCAGAAACAACGCTATCCAGACTGAATTGTTTTTCATGGTGCTGACCTCTTGATCCGGTGGATTCTAGTCGAGGGCAGAGAGTCATATCAAGGGATTCACAATTTGACAGGGACACGACCCTCGAGACTTCTTGACGAGCACCGTGGGTATGCCATACTCGACGGGCGGCGATTAACTGGCTTGAGAGAATAGGCATGTCCAAGACAGCTGCAGAGGTGCTGATCGACACTCTGATCGAAGCGGGAGTCAAACACTTATTCACGCTGTCCGGCAACCAGATTCTCCCCATCTACGACGCCACTATCGGCCGAGACATCCAGCTTATCCACACCAGGCATGAGGCCGCCGCAGTACATATGGCCGATGCCTGGGGACGTTTGATGGAGGATCCTCCTGGCATCGCCCTGGTGACCGCCGGACCCGGACACTGTAATGCTCTTTCGGCGCTGTATGTGGCCTTGATGGCGGAGTCGCCGCTGCTGTTGTTGAGCGGTCACTGTCCTCGATCGCAGATTGGGAAGGGCTCGTTTCAGGAGATTGACCAGGTCGCTACAGCGCGTCCGGTGACGAAAGCATCGTGGTTGGTAGAGCACCCCGATCAGATGGGGAACGACGTCCTTCGTGCCCTGTCTTTGTGCCAGTCCGGCCGACCTGGTCCGGTACATCTCAGTCTCCCCAGCGATGTTCTGGAGTCTCACGTGCGGGCCTCGCAGGGGACAGGGGGTCACGACGGCGAAGCGGCGCACACTCCTACCGAAGCGTCTGAAGCTCAGGTGCTGGATCTACTCCACAAAGCTAAGCGTCCCTTGATTGTAGCCGGGCCAGCCATGGCGCGGAACCATCGTTGGACACAGGTTGCGGAGTTGGCAGAGACTGCCCAGGTACCCGCCCTTCCTATGGACAGTCCTCGAGGGGTCAATGATCCGTGGATGCATGGAGCGAGTCACTGCCTCTTTGAGTCCGACCTGGTCTTGCTGCTGGGCAAGAAACTGGACTTCTCGATGCGTTTTGGCGAATCACCGTTTTCCCCGGACACTCGATTCGTCCAGATCGATGCCGATGCCGGGGAGCTCCGGCAGCAGGAAAGGGTGGTGCTTTCGATTCAAGGCGACCCAGCGGAGATCGTAGGATCGATGGTGGCCGCGGCCCGCGACCAGAACTGGCGGGGAGATTCCTGGAGGCAGAAGGTGCAGACTGCGCGAGCGACAGAGCCCGATCCGTGGAGAGAGTGGCGCCGATCGGTCTCTCGTCCAATCCACCCGCTGCGCGTCTGCGAAGCAATCCAGCCCCACTTTGCTCAGGGAGCGATCCTGGTAAGCGATGGTGGAGAATTCGGACAGTGGGCCCAGGCTGGGTTGGCTGCCCAGATTCGTCTGACGAATGGTCCCTCGGGTGCTATCGGTAGCTCGATTCCGATGGCGATTGCGGCCAAGCTGGCTTATCCGGAGCGACAGGTCGTTGCCATCTCAGGCGACGGTACCTTCGGATATCATCTCTCGGAATTCGACACGGCTGTTCGCTACGCTCTTCCCCTGGTTGTCGTCATCGGCAACGACGCTCGCTGGAACGCGGAGTTCCAACTGCAGCTGCAGCACTACGGTGAGGAACGTGCCGTCGCCTGCGAGTTGCTTCTGTCGCGCTATGACAAGGCGGTAGAGGCATTGGGCGGATACGGAGAGTTTGTCTCGGATCCGGCGGAGATTGGCCAGGCGCTGGAGCGCTCTCTTGCATCGCAGTTGCCCGCTTGTGTGAACATTCACGTCGAAGGTGTGAGGGCGCCGGCTTTCTAATCAGACCGCGCCGGATCGATCGGGAAGAGACCCTTCCTCACTTCAGGGGTTCTTCGCCTACACCGAAGTGCTACACCAGTGTACTTAGCTGAAGTCGGGTCTCCAGCAACTGCTGGACCAGTTCCAAGACCTCTTGCGCCTGTCGCATGGACCTCCGTCTTGTTTCAGGCCGGAGCCTCTATAAGGGAAAAACTAGCGTGGTATAATCCGCGCAAATTTGGTGAAACCAAGGGCAACATATGGCAATGTCAAGAATTACGTGGACAAAGATTGATGAAGCACCCGCACTGGCAACCCATGTCTTACTACCGATCGTTCAGGCTTATACACGCGGGTCTGGCATTGAGGTGGAAACAAGTGACATCTCTCTTGCCGGCAGAATCATTGCCAACTTTCCCGACCAATTGACTGAGGAGCAACAAATTCCCGATTGTTTGACCCAACTGGGTGAACTGGCCAAGACGCCACGGGCCAATATCCTCAAACTGCCGAATATCAGTGCGTCAATTCCGCAGCTGAAGGGGGCGATCAAGGAGCTGCAAGCCAAGGGCTACGATATCCCTGACTATCCGGAGGAACCCAAAACCGACGCAGACAGAGCCCTGCAAGCGCGATTCTCCGCTGTGCTCGGTTCAGCGGTCAACCCGGTCCTGCGGGAAGGCAACTCCGATCGCAGAGCAGCGGTTTCGGTCAAGAAGTTTGCCCAAAAGAATCCGCACAAAATGATGCAGGACTGGCCAAAGAGCGGCTCGAAAGCCCGCGTCACCCACATGGATGGCAAGGATTTCTTTGAGAGCGAGAAATCGACCACGATGGCAAAAGCGGGTGATGTCAGGATCGAATTTGTGGGTCGAGATGGAACAGATGGGCAGGTCACCGTCTTCAAAGACAAGCTGTCTCTCCTTGAGGGCGAAGTCATCGATACGTCGGTTATGAACGTTAGAGCCTTGCGCACGTTCTATGCTGAACAGATGGACGCGGCCAAAAGGGATGGCGTGCTGCTGTCTCTGCACCTCAAAGCGACCATGATGAAAGTCTCTGATCCAATCATGTTCGGTCACTGTGTATCGGTGTACTACCAAGACGCGCTGGACAAGCACGCCGATGTCCTTAAACAGATCGGGGCGAATGTCAACAACGGTCTGGCTGATGTAACGGTGAAACTCGATCGCTTGCCCGCCGATAGAAAAGCCGAGATCGAAGCGGATATCGCGGCGGTGTACAAAAAGCGTCCGGCGCTGGCGATGGTAGATTCGAGAAGAGGCATCACCAACTTGCATGTGCCAAATGACATTATCATCGATGCTTCCATGCCGAATGTGGTACGTGACGGTGGTCGGATGTGGAATACGACCGACGAGTTGCAAGATACGATCGCTATGGTGCCAGATCGGTGTTATGCGACGATGTATAGGGAAATTCTTGAAGACGCGAAAAAGCATGGCCAATTTGATCCGGCGACGATGGGCAGCGTCTCCAACGTCGGGCTGATGGCCCAGAAAGCCGAAGAGTACGGTTCGCATGACAAGACCTTTGAGGCACCGACTGACGGAACGATTCGCGTCGTTGATGCTGACGGGACCATCCTGTTCGAGCAGACGGTACAAGTCGGCGATATCTTCAGAATGTGCCAGACGAAGGATGCGCCGATTCAGGATTGGGTCCGCCTGGCGGTGTCGAGAGCAAAAGCGACTGGCGCACCGACGGTTTTCTGGCTGGATGAGCGTCGAGGACACGATACGGAAATCATCAAAAAAGTGAACCAATATCTCCCGGAGCATGAAACGGCTGGTCTGGACATTCGCATCATGAAGCCGCAGGAAGCGATGCGGTTTTC
>JAKZYH010000504.1:0-10241 GCA_047514575.1 Acidobacteriota bacterium
AAGTTCTGTACGAGCGTGGACTCGCACAGGTAGGCTTCGGCGTCTTGCCTCTCTTATCGCTCTATTTCCTCCTTTCCAGACGCCTCACCGTTTGTCTAACATGGTTTGACTTAGTTCGAGCCACTGCGGCTCATCGCACCCCTACAGGGTAGATTCCTGGGAAAGAAGACCGACAACCCAGGGTTCGGAAACCCTGGGCTGAAATACACAATCCCTTCAGGATTGACCTCGATCTCTAGGACGTGAAAAACCTACAGACCTTTCTGACTCAGCGCTGTTCTATTGACCAGCAGGGCTCTGTCCGGACTCTAAAACAGACTTTTGCGACTCCCTCACGGTCATGGCTCTGTCATGACTGCTGGAGAAATACATGGAAGAGGGCGATCGAAGGGTTGGTGTAAGCAGACCCCGCGTCCTGCCGCTTGCAGATGAGTCTTCAAACTTTTTGGATTCGGTCTCCCACAGCAATGGTCCCCTCCTTGACGATCTGCGCATAGACGCCGCGGAAGCGAAGCTCTCTGCCCCGGGCGGAGTCCACCAGATCGAAGGCTGCTTTTCCGAACCGACTGGTGTATTTGCTGCAGCCTCGGTGAGGTACCTCGGAGATCTCCAACACCGTGCTGCCGATCGCCAGTCGCTGACCCGGCTGAAGGTTCTCCATGCTCAGGTCCATATCGACGTAGAGCTGGTCTCCAGATAAACTCCAGCGCGATCTTTCCTTCGCCAGGATTTCGATGAGGCGAGCGTTTGTCAGAGTTACCTGGACATCTGGATTGAGACCTCCATCCTTGAGTTTTCGTTGAGCTGTTGAGGCCCACCTGTCTCCTTCTACACCCCCTTCGGGGCTGAGCTTGGTCTCCTCCAAATCCCGGCGTTCGTCGATAGCCGGTCTGACGACGATTCCCCGGACGACTCCGCCGTCCTTGGGAGACTCCAATAGCCAATCCATCTTGTCGCTCAGCTCATCTACGGTCGCGTGTTCGATGGAATCCAACATCACTCATCCTCCTTCAGTTGTGAGAGGGGGCCGATTTCGCCTCGTAGGGCTTCAGGTTCGCCTTGGGCTCGACCTTGGGGTTGACCGGGAAGGCAGGCCAGTGTCCCTGGACCACCGAAGAGACGGCATCGACAACGCTGCTGCGCACGTCGTTCCAGGATTCTGACGAAGAGGCCGCCTGATGCGGGGTGAGAATCAGGTTCTCTATTCCCCGGAGGGGACTGTCCTCTGGCGGCGGCTCCGGCTCGGTCACATCCAAGGCGGCGCCGGCAATCCATTTTTCCTTGAGGGCGGTTATCAGAGCGTCTGGGTCGATGACCCCACCTCGACTGGTATTGACGAGCAGCGCCGACGGCTTCATCTGGCGCAGCTCGGCTTCTCCGATCAGATGGCGCGTCTCAGCGTTGAGTGGCGTGTGGACCGAGATCAGATCTGATTCTCTCAAGAGGTGTTCGAGGGGCACCAGCTCTACTCCATATTCGGCTGCCACTTCGGAAGAGACATAGGGATCGGACGCAAGGATGGTCATTCCAAACCCGCTCATCTTCCGGGCCAGACAGCGTGCGATGTTCCCAAGGGCAACCAGACCCAGCGTCAATCGGCTAAGCCGGCGCAACCCCCAGTCCTTCGAGTCCGGAAGGCTCCAGCCCCCGCCTTGGACATGTCGATCCATCCTGACGATCCGCCGGGCAGACGCCAACAGAAGCGCCGCGGCGTGGTCTGAGACCTCCTCAACACAATAGTCCGCCGTGTTGAAAACGATGATACCGTGATCGGTCGCGGCGTCCAGGTCGATGCTGTCGACACCGATTCCGTAGCGGCCAATTGCCCAACAATCATCCAGGGTCTCGATCACGCGGCGCGTCATGGGAGTTGAGAGGCCCTCTGTCAAAATCACTTTGGCGCCAGGAGCTAGTTGAATGATTTCCTCCTCGGTCTCGGCCTTTTCCAGGATCAGTTCGATTCCGAGGGTCTCAAAGCAACTCTTCTCGTAGGCGTAGCCATCAATAGGTGTGAAGTAGCAGTCGACGTTCAGTACTCTGTGTGCCTGAATAAGGTTGGCGTCGCTCATGACCCTCACTTTAATTCATCGAAGCCGAACACTTCAATGCTTTGTGAAGTCGGGAAGCTGGCAGCCTTGACGCGCAGTGGAAGCCACCGATACAGTATGCCCTCGCGAAGGAATCAGACGTTGGACCTTCTGGGTCGGGCTGATCGCAGCACCGGCTGAAGTTGGGTTCTCAGTTACCGTCATTTGGGGGAGGACATTGTGGATCAAAGACCGCTAGGGCGAACCGGACGCAGCATTAGCGCCATGGGTTTAGGTACGGCCACCTTGGGACGTGAGATCGATGAAGAGACGTCTTGGAAAGTCCTGGATTATGCCGTCGAAAAGGGAATCACGTTCGTGGACACAGCCGAGGCCTACGGTGGGGGTAACTCTCAGGCCGGTCGGATCGCATCCTATGGAATCGACGATCATCGAGAAGTTACCGATGAAATGCACTCATCGGAGAACATCATCGGACGTTGGGTGAAGGCACGAGGATGCCGTAAAGAAATTACGCTGTGTACCAAGGTAAGTTCCGGAGCCGGAGCCGAGAACATTCGCGAGAAGCTTGCGGCCAGTCTGGAGCGTTTACAAACGGACTCGACCGATGTCTACAAGCTCCACTCCCCGGACCCCAATACTCCCATCGACGAGACGCTGTCGGCTCTCAACGAGGAAGTACTTGCGGGTCGAATCGGTGCGATCGGCTGCAGCAACTTCTCCGGTGCCCAGCTGCGCGAGGCCCTCGATGTCAGCCGGTCGCAAGGCTACGCTCGTTTCGAGATCACCCAGCCTCCCTACAATCTCGCCCAGATGGAGGTCGAAGAGGATCTGTTTCCTCTCTGCCAGGAGGAGGAGATCGCGGTGACTCCCTACAGCCCCTTGGGTGCCGGATTCCTGGCAGGAAAGTACACCTCGGCCGATGCGGAGCTTCCGCAAGGTACCCGGTTTCATATCTCGCCCTCGCACGGCGACATCTACTTCAAGGACGAAAATTTTCGAATGCTGGAGCGGCTGCGGCAGAAGGCCGACGAGATGGGGCTGCCCATGGTGAGGCTGGCGATGGCCTTTGTGATGTCCAGTCCCCACGTTACTTGCACCCTGGTAGGGGCACGCAAGTACGACCACATCGATAACGCCCTGGCCTCCTACGAGATGGAACTCGATCCGGAGCTGAGGACTGAGATGGGGTCCTGGACCCGATAGTTGGAAGTATGCCGAAATCTCAAAGAAGCCTAAGCTGAAACTTCGAAAATCCCAAGGTACAAGGTACAAGGTACAAACAAGCTCCAAATCACGAGCACCAAATTCCAAACGATCGACCATCAACCCCAACGATGCGATCCACAGAGCCGCGAACGACTTGAGCCGCTAGCAAAATGAGCCCAGGTTCCGAGGAGAGAGCCGGACAACTGCACAATCTCCCTATCCCCGAGACTGAGAACAAACCTATGACCAGGATGACGGGTAAGCATGCTCTCATGCAGATGCTGCAAGCCGAGGGCGTCAAGTACATCTTCGGGAATCCGGGCACCAGTGAGAGTCCCATCATGAGTGCCCTGGAATCCTATCCTGACCTCAAATACGTCCTGGTTCTGCAAGAGGGTGTGGCCATGGGAATGGCCGATGCCTATGGACGGGCCACCGGACAGCCGGCGTTCGTCAACCTCCACATCGAGACCGGACTCGCCAACGGAATCAGCCTCCTTCACAACGCCGCAGAAGGCGGCGCACCCTTGGTTTTGACAGCTGGAAACAAGGATAGCCGGGAACTGGCCCATGGTCGGACGGACCTGGTCAGGATGGTTCGGCAGTTCACCAAGTGGAGCGGGGAAGTGACTCGTCCTGAGCAGATTCCCTACGTCATCAGGAGGGCCTTCAACGAAGCCCGGACTCCACCCTCGGGTCCTACGTTTGTCGCCTTCTCGGCAGATGGGTTGGATGACGAGACCGATGTCGATATTCGCCCCTCCTCCCCGGGTCCCCTGCGTGCTGCACCCGATCTCAAGGCCATTCAGGATGCCGCCCGGCTGCTGTCGAGTGCCAACGCGCCCATCCTCCTGGTCGGTGACCGATTGGCGTCCTCGGGAGGAAGTGCAGAAGCTGTCCGTCTGGCCGAGTTGATCGGTGCTCGAGTCTACAGCCCCTTCTATTCGGAAATGGGTTTTCCGACCAACCATCCCCAATATTTGGGCAACCTGCGTCTGGGTCTGGCAAGCGGCAAACAGGAGCTTTCAAAGGGGGACGTGGTCTTGGCAGTGGGTCGGATCAGCAGTGGCTACTACATGCTCTCCGAACCCGAACTGGTCTACTTCGGGGCCAGTTCGAGCTTGATCCATCTGGACTCGGACGCGCGGGAGTTGGGCAAGAGCCAGGCTACCGAAGTGGCCATCCTGGCAGATCCGAAGCTTGGCCTGGCCCAACTGGCGGAGGCTGTGGACGCAGAGATGGGCAACTCGAATCGGCAGCAGGCCCGCCAGCGGTCCCAATCGATTGGAGCCGAAAAGGAGTCTCTGAGAGCTCGCCGCGAGCAGCGAATGAGAGAGCGCTGGGAGCAGGCTCCGATGACTCCCGAGCGGATGATGTACGAAGTGGCAGACGTCCTGCCTGCCGATACGGTCGTCGCGGACGACGCCATTACCTCCAGTCCGGCGCTCCAGCAGGCCCTGGCCTTCGACAGACCGGGCAGCATCTACGGTGGCCGCGGGGGAGCCATCGGCTGGGGAATGGGTGGAGGCCTGGGCCTGAAGCTAGCCTTCCCGGACCGTCCCGTGGTCGCGTTCGTAGGAGATGGCAGCGCCATGATGACCGTCCAGGGGCTGTGGACGGCGGCGAACGAAAATCTCCCGATTGTTTACGTTGTCTGCAACAACGGAGCCTACCGAATTCTGAAACTCAACCTGGACGCCTACCGGAAACTCGTCCATGAGGAGTCCACTCCCAGCCGCTATCTGGGTATGGACTTTACGCTGCCCCTAGATCTGGCTGCGATGGCCCGGGCGCAGGGCGTCTTCGGGCAAAGGATCGAAGACCCGAACGAGATCGGGCCCGCGGTCAGCACGGCCCTGGAATCAGGCAAACCCGCCCTTTTGGATGTCGTGATCGACGGCTGGCTCTAAGGTTGGATTTCAAATCCGCTATCATCCCCAACCATTGGCGATCCAACAGAGCCGCGAACGACTTGACTCGTCTGCAGTATGAGGCCCAGCTTCGAGGAGAGAGCCGGACAACAGCGGCGCCTCGCTACGACAAGCGATGAGGAATCCGGGTTAAAGCGGATCCAGGACCCCAATGAAGGTGGGCTTGGGACCAGTGGGTACGGCGTCGCCCTGAGGAGACAAACTCCCATCTTCCCGAATCCTGAATACGATTACTGAGTCTGAATCCTGGTTGGCGACCAGTAGAAATCTCCCGTCTGGATCGACAGCAAAGTTTCGGGGCGTTCTTATTCTGCCTCCTGCCTGCTCCCAGCCGATTCTTTGGAGCCTACCGGTCTGGGGATCGACCGAAAAGATGACGATACTGTCGTGACCACGATTCGAGCCATAGACGAACTTGCCCGAAGGCGAGACCAGCACGTGAGCGGTGCTGTTCTGCTTGCGATCGAAAGTGGAGGGGAGCGTGTCTAGGGTCTCGGGTTCCGAAAGCGTGCCTCTGTCAGGGTCGTAGACATAGGAACTAAGGGTGCTAGCGGTCTCGTTGATAACGTAGACAACCGGGAGCGTAGGGTGAAAAGCCATATGTCGCGGGCCCGCTCCTTTGGGGGTGGCTGCCGTAGGCGGATCGTTGGGACGCAGCTTTCCGCTGGCGGTGTCAAAAACGTACTGGGCAACGTAGTGGGAATTGGTACACGGGACGAAGGCAAATCTGCCGGTGGGATCAGAGATAATCATGTGGGTCTTGAGACCTACCGGGATTCTGCCCTGGGGTGATCCCAGCGTCCCATCGGGACCCACGGGCAGAACGGATGCGTAGCCACCGTCGCTTGGATTGTAGTGGACCACGAGCACCCAGCGTCCGCTCTTGTGAACTGAAAGATGCGGAGGAGATCCAGGGCCGATCTCGACCTGGTTGATGACCTTCAGACTTCCTTTGTGCATATCGATGGCGAGGGAGACGACCCGGCTGGGGTCTACCCGATCCAGAGAGAATAGATAACGCTGTCCTAGATCCCAGGCTAGATAGGGGGAGCCGCCCGGCTCTCCGGAAGGGCGAATGCTTCCCGCGCCTTCCTTCTTCAGTTCACCCGTCGTCAGATCAAGCGAAAAGATTTCGATCTGGGTGCTACCACCGGCAACAAGGACCCGTCGTTTCTCAGCGGACCGGGACTCAGCGGAATCCACCAGAAACCCCGCCATAACTGTAAGGATCAGACCACGGAGGATAAGACTCATTTGAACTCTCCCTGTAAGACATCTAGATCTCTACCCGGTTGGGCTGCCGGCCTGTCCGCCGGGCTCGACGGGAAAGGGCTCGAGATCGAGGAGCACTCGGATCTGGGCCTCAAGGATCCTCTCTTCGCCTGGAGAAAAGCCGACATGGCGAAATAGGATCTTCCCTGATCGGTTTAGGAGGAACGTCTCCGGGGCCCCGGTAACACCATACGCCTGCTCCAGCGCGTCGGGGTCGGCTCCCACCAGAGCGGGTATCTGAAAGTTATGGTCTTGCCTCCATTCCGAGACCTTGACGTCGAGATCCGGTTGGATGTTGATGGCAACTGCCGACAATCCCGTCTTCCCGTAGATCCGAACCAGATTTTCGAGATGCGGAAACTCCGCCTCACAAGTAGTTCAGCCGGGGAAGAAGAAATTGACCAGGGTGGCCTGATCGGAAAAGTCAGCCAGCGTTTTCTTCTGACCCTCTGGTGTGGCAAGGTCGAAGGAAGGGAAGGTCGGGGCCTGCTGCCCTAGGAGCTTTCGCACTTGTTCCAGCGTCTGCTGTTGAGAAAAGCCCAATTGCTTGGCGACGCTGTCGAGCCTTTGCCAGGTCCAGGGCTGGGCGTCCATCGAAAACGACGTCAGATAGCTGCCCATTGCCTTGGTTGGGTCTGACATCGACTGATAAACCTGGCCACGCACCAGGTGCAAAAGTGAAGCAGTCTGAGGATGAGGCGGGATTCGATCCAGGATTGCGAGGGCCTCGGCTCCCTCGCCGGAGCGGGAAAGCAGTGTCGCCAAAGCGAAATAGAGAGCAGGGAATTTACGCCTCCTGGCAGGGTCCTCCTGAGAACGGCTCTCGTATTCGCCGATCAGGGACTCCAGGTGAGCACGCCTGTCCTTTTCGGTCATGATCTCCCAGGCACCAGGGGAGAGATCGAACAGCTCGGCGGCCGTGCCCTCCGGACTCATCTGTGACTGCCGACTGGGACTGCTCCTGGGCTGCGCCGATCGAGTGCTCACCCGTGAAGGCTCCTCGGCGTAGCGACTACAGGCCCCCAGAAGTAGCGACGAAAGAATCCATAAAGTCAGAGCAAAGATGTGCTTTCTCAAGACGGTCCTATCATACACCCTGGAGATCCCCCACGGGGACCTCCATCTCAGTCTTGACCCCACCCGCTTCGCGCCTTACCGTGAGGCGTAATGAAGTGTTCATGGTGCGTCATGTTGTACTACTGAAGGGAAAGAGAACCAATGAGCGAAACTGAAACTCCAACTGTCAAGAAGCGATACCCACGGCGCAACCTCGCCGCCTGCATGCTGCCTTGGACCGAGAAATTCGAGCTGGATGTGCCCCTGTTCGAGCAGCAGGTCCAGGCGGCGGTGGACGATGGATATGAGTCCCTCTATTTGATGGGGACCGCGGGCGAAGGATACGGCCTCTCGGAATCGCGCTTCAAACAAGTGGTCGAGATCTTCGCGGCCAGGACGACCGGGAAGGGATTGGACCCCCAGATAGGTGTGATCGGGTTGTCCATGGAACAGATCATCTGCCGCATTGCTCTGGCGCATGACCTGGGCATACGCATGTTCCAGATCTCACTTCCCAGCTGGGGGGCATTGGACGAAAAGGAGACGATGCTTTTCTTCAAGATGGTTTGTGGCGAGTTCCCCGACAGCCGCTTTCTACACTACAACCTGCCCCGTGCCAAACGGATCATTCGGGGTGCCGAATACCACAGCATCGCCCAGGAAGTCCCCAATCTGGTGGCAACCAAGAACAGCTCAACCGACTATGCTCGAACCCGTGATCTGTTGAAGCATTCACCGGAACTTCAGCACTTCCTGCTGGAAGGCAATTTCGCCATGGGCTGTACTATTGGCGAATGCTCCCTGCTGTGCAGCTTCGAGGTCCTATTTCCCCAGACTACCTGGAGATTCTTCGAGGCGGGGATCAAGAAGGATCTAGTGGAATTGTTCCGAATTACCGACTTTTTCATGGAAGTCGACGACCGGCTTTTTGGCCACTGCGAACGGGACATGATCGATGGCAGCTTCGACAAGACCTTCATCTGGCTGCGCAACCCCAGCTTCTCGAATCGCGTGCTCCCGCCCTACGTTGGACTGAGCGAGGCAGAATCCCAGATCTGTCGCGAAGTCTTTGAAAAACACTATCAGGACGTCTTGTAGGCCCATCTTCTCTGTGTGGGGACGGACTCAATCCTTTTTCCCCAGCTGAACCAGTGTGGCCCCCCATCCACCTCTCTCCGGAGGGGCGTCACGGAATTCAAAGACGTTGGGGTGTCGGGCGAGCAGGCTGCGTACCCGGTCCCGCTGCACACCTTTTCCCCGTCCATGGATAAGTCTTACTTCGGTAAAGCCTTTGTCCTGGGCGGCTTCCAGGTAGGACTCGACGACGTCTGTGATGTCTTGGGGAGAGAACGAGTGCAGGTCGATAAAGGGTTCAATCGGCAGAACGACCGGCTCCAGATCATCGGAGTCTGGCTCTGCCGTGGTCTGATCTGAAGAGGATATAGATTCGGGAATCCTGTCTCGTCTCCCAGACAAGAATCGAATGAGCAGAGCCGCGGCCAGAGCGACGATTAACCAGGTCCACATCTGTCTAGAGTAAAGACAGCGATAATATCAGAGGATCTCGTTCGTATCGCGTAGCTCCCCTCGAAATCCGCTGGAGTACCCCGGCCAGTTCGTTTCTTGCCCAACTCCGACCTTGAGTGAGTGGACAGCCCTGCTAGAATGAACCACTGCGGCGGCGCTTTGAGGAAGAGGGTTACGCCGCGCCCAAGGTTCCAGAAGAGGACTATGTCAAATCAAAGCACCCGAAAATCCGGTCGCCACTTCCTACAGATTCCAGGACCCACCAATGTTCCCGATCGCGTTTTAGGGGCCATCCAAGGCCCGACGATCGATCATCGGGGCCCAGAGTTTGCGCGTCTCACCCTCGCCGTCCTGGAGCGCCTCGAGACGTTGATCGGCACTCGAGATCACGTCGTCATCTACCCTTCATCCGGCTCCGGTGCCTGGGAGGCAGCCCTGCTCAACACACTGTCTGCCGGTGACCGTGTTCTGATGTTTGAAACCGGTCAATTTGCCCTGCTCTGGGTGGGAATAGCGGAGCGCCTCGGCCTGGAAGTCGACCTGATTCCCGGGGATTGGCGTCACGGAGTTGTGGCTGATGCGGTTGAATCCAGATTGCGTGAGGAGGCTGGAAAGAGCATCAAAGCGGTGGCGATTGTCCACAACGAAACTTCGACGGGCGTTACCAGCGACGTCCAAGCAGTCCGGCAGGCGATCGACAACGCGGGTCACCCCGCTTTGTTGATGGTGGACACGATTTCCTCGCTGGCTTCGATCGAGTATCGACACGATGAATGGGGTGTCGATGTCACCGTGGCCGGATCTCAAAAGGGGCTCATGTTGCCTCCTGGACTGGGTTTCAACGCCGTGAGCAAGAAGGCGCTGAAGGCTTCTGAAGAGGCGACTCTACCCAGATCCTACTGGGATTGGGGACCGGTGATACAAGCCAATCGACAGGGCTTTTTCCCTTATACTCCTGCTACCAATCTGTTGTTTGGCCTCGAGGAGTCGCTGGCGCTGCTCTGGGAGGAGGGTCTGGAGAACGTGTTCGCCCGCCACCGAGTGCTGGCTGAGGCGACCCGCTGCGCCGTCAGAGCATGGGGTCTCGAGGTCCAGTGTCTGAATGAGCAGGAGTATTCCAACACGCTGACGGCTGTACGCATGCCGCCAGGACACGATGCTGATGCCCTGCGCGATCTGATTCTGGACCGGTTTGACA
>JAKZYH010000505.1:0-7471 GCA_047514575.1 Acidobacteriota bacterium
CCCGGAGGAACTGGCATCTCGCTGGTGGCCACCCATAAATCCTTTTGATGTCGCCGCTTCTTCTTCCCCATTGCCATGAGCCCATTTTATTGCCTGCACCTGACTAACGATCAGCGACTTTCACCACGGGCTGCTAGGGGCTCTCTGCTTCGCTGAGTTGGCGGTCATGCTTCCGCATGCCGGAGGAGTGTACGTCTACCTGCGCGAAGCCTACGGCCGTCCGCTGGCCTTCCTATTTGGATGGAATGAGTTCCTCTTCAACCGACCGGGATCGATTGGCGCCCTCTCAGTAGCCTTCATAGGCGCCATGTCCAACATGCTGGGTTGGGAAGTGACCGGCTTCCAACAGATCCTGCTGGCTCTGATCCTGATCTCCTCCATGGCCTGGGTAAACGTCCTGGGTGTAGTCTGGGGAGGACGAGTCCAAAGCGCCACCACCCTGGTGAAGGCCACGTTTTTGGGAATAATGGCGCTTCTTCCCTTCGGGATGCTCCTCCTCACCGGATCAGGCTTCGACTTCGGCAACTACCAATCGACCTTGGCCCAATCTCCGGACGGCGATTTCATGGCTCGCTTCGGGCTCGTCCTGTTGGGAGTCATGTGGGCCTACAACGGTTGGCACGGCATCACGCCGGTGGCGGAAGAGGTC
Organism: Acidobacteriota bacterium; assembly: GCA_047514575.1. Taxonomy (GTDB): domain Bacteria; phylum Acidobacteriota; class UBA6911; order RPQK01; family JAJDTT01; genus CAUZIZ01. The sequence continues at coordinate 650 of JAKZYH010000505.1, forward strand.
AAGAACCCCCAGAAAAACATTCCGCTTGCGCTCTTCGGCGGTGTGGGGATCCTGATCGTCCTCTACGTCTCCGCCAACATCGCCTACCACGGAGTCCTGTCCATGCAGGAAATGGCCGCAGCGGGGGAGCATGCGGCCGAAACCATGGTGAGCAATCTTCTGGGGCCCGTGGGGGCGGCTTTGATGGCTGCGGTGATCATGTGCAGCACCTTCGGGGGAATCAACAGCAACCTGCTGCTCGCACCACGGGTCGCCTTTGCCATGGGCCGTGACCGGGTGCTCTTTCCACAGCTGGGCAGGGTCCACCCAAGCTACCGCACTCCCGCAATAGCCATCTGCATTCAGGCCCTGATGGCCGCCATCCTGGTGATCGCTTCAGGGGTTCTGATCGAGGTGCTGAACTGGGAGAAGAGCATCTTCCACATGCTGACTGATTTCGTCATCTTCGCGGCCAGCATCTTCTACGTCCTGGCTGTAATTGGAGTCCTGGTGCTGCGGCGCAAGCACCCGGAATGGCCGAGATCCTACCGAACCCTGGGCTACCCAGTGGTTCCGCTGCTCTACGTCGGCTTTTACACCTGGTTCTTGGGGCAGGTCTATCTGGGGAAGACCTTCGAAGCCAATGCCGGCCTACTGCTGATCGCCTGCGGTTTGCCCGCATACTACGGATGGCAATCCTGGATGGCGCGACGGAAGATGCAGTGACGGGCTGGGATTCTGATGCCCTCTACGCCGAAGGCGTTACTGCGCGTAGCCCAGGGTTGCGAGCTACCCTGGGTTTGGGGCGTTCAAGAAAATGCGCTACCCCGAAGGGGTTGCTGCCGACCGGAAACACGTTGGCAATTACTTCAGCGTAGAAGAAGCAGGCGACTTAAACCCAGGGTAGCTCGCTTCGCATTGCAACCCTGGGCTACCCGCAATTACTTCGGTGTAGGCGATAGACCCTGAAGTCAGGCGATCATCTGCTTGATGACCTGTCCGTGGACGTCCGTGAGCCTCATGTTCCTTCCCCCATGGAAATAGGTCAGCAGCTCATGGTCCAGTCCCATGAAGTGCAGCATGGTGGCGTGCAGGTCATGGACGTGCACCGTGTCCTCGACGGCCTTATAGCCGAAATCATCGGTGGCACCAATAATCTTTCCCCCTGGGACTCCGCCCCCGGCCATCCAGGTGCTGAAGCCTCTGGGGCTGTGGTCGCGACCACCTCGGCCTTCGCTGGTTGGCGTTCGGCCAAACTCGCCCGCCCACACAACCAGGGTTTCATCTAGCAGCCCCCGAGACTTGAGATCGGTTAGCAGCCCAGCCATCGGTTTGTCGGTTTCCCCACAGTGAAGTTCATGGTTGGTGTCCACATTGCTGTGAGCATCCCAGGTGTCGGCACCGTGCCCACCTCCAGAGTAGACCTGGACGAAGCGGACGTCCCGTTCCACCAGGCGTCTTGCGATCAGGCACTTGCGCCCAAACTTTTCGGTCCGGGGGTCGTCCAGACCGTAGAGGCGTCGGGTCGCCTCTGACTCCTTCGTCAGATCGACAGCCTCGGGGGCCGACTGCTGCATGCGAAAAGCGAGCTCGTAGCTTGCAATGCGCGCCATCAGCTCCTGGTTTTCGGGACCGGCAGCACCCCGAAGCCTATTCAACTCGGTTAGAAGATCGATCTGAAGTCTCTGCTGTGCGGAAGTCACGCCGGGCGGTGGCTCCAGCGATAAAATGGGATCCCCACTGGGACGAAATCGTGTCCCCTGAAAGGTTGCCGGCATGTAGCCTGAAGACCAGTTAGGGGCACCCGATATGGGCCCCCCTCGATGATCCAGAAGAACCACGAAGGCGGGAAGGTTCTGATTGACCGTGCCGAGTCCATAGGTCACCCATGACCCTAGACTGGGATGCCCCTGCCGCAAGGATCCAGTGTTCATCTGCAGCAGGCCCGAGCCGTGAGCGAAGCTGTCGGCATAGGTACCTCGGATCAAGGCGATGTCATCCACGCATTGAGCTAGATGGGGATACAGGTCGGACACTTCGATGCCCGACTGTCCCCATTTCTGGAACTTCCGGTTGGTCCCCATCAGCCCGCCGGAGCGCTTCTTGCGCAGCTTCAAGAGGGGATCTGCCTCGAAGCCGGGCATGGGCTGGCCATGACGCTTGGTCAATTCGGGTTTGGGATCCCAGAGATCCACCTGGCTGGGTCCGCCGTACATGAAGAGGAAGATGCAGGACTTGGCCCGCGCTGGAAAGTGTGGTTGGCGGGGAGACAGGGGCGACTTTCCCAAGCCTGACGCCTGGACCGCCCTGCCCAAGAAGCCGTCCTGGGCAAGCAAGAAGGTCAGAGCCGTTCCGGCGAAGCCCCCTCCCGCTTCCCACAGAAACTCGCGGCGCGTTCGACCGCAGGGAGTCGAATCGGGATGTTCAAATTGGTGGTCGTACTCTGGGTTGCTCACGATCCCCTCAGCTAGTTTAAATAGAAAAACTCGTTCGTGTTCAAGAGCGTCAGACAAAACGATTGCAGAGCCCTGAGCTGCGCACTTTCGGCCTGTTCTGAAGAGGACTCTTCCCCTTCAATCTGCCTCTGCTGCCTGACCAGGAAGTCTTGAGCCGCCGACAACTCAGCCGGCTCCGGCTTCCGGGCAAACGCCATCTGGAAGGCCCGGGAAACCTGCTTTTCCAGCCCTTGACCCGATTCACGCTGGAGCCGGCCGGCGAAATGACGTGCCTGCTCCTGCATGAAGTCGCCATTCAGAAAAATAAGTGCCTGGGGACCAGTAGTGGAAACTCTCCGCTGCTCGCAGCTCGAGGTCGTGTCGGGCGCGTCGAGCACCTCCAGTTCAGGCACCACCAGACTGCGCTTGACAAAGATATAGATGCTGCGCCGCAAAGCCTGATCTTCATCGGACTCACCCCAGTTAAGGCCAGGTTCGGACTGCCCCGCCAACACCGACTCTGGTACTTTGGGATAGACGCTGGGGCCAGACCTTTCCAGATTCAGTCTTCCGGTTACCCAGAGGACAGAGTCGCGAACCATCTCGGCTTGCAAGCGCCGCGGACTCCAGCGCCAGAGCAGGGCGTTTTCGGGGTCCAATTCGGCCGCCTGAGGGTTCCAGGTCGAAGAGCGCCGAAAGGTCACCGAATTGACAATCAACCGCTGCAGCGCCTTGACACTCCAGCCGGAACGAATCAGCTCAGCGGCCAGGTGGTCCAGTAGCCCGGGATGGCTAGGCCGTTTCCCCATGACACCAAAATCGTTCTCGGTGGCCACCAACCCCTCTCCGAAATGTGCCTGCCAGATGCGGTTGACCAGGACCCGCGCCACCAGTGATCGAGCTTCCTGGGTCATCCAGCGTGCCAGCCAGCGCCTTCGTCCGGTGGAGTGGAAGGTTGGCTCGATGGCTCCTGTCCGTGTCCTAAAATCTTCCATTTTCCCAAAGACGCTGGGCACGGCCGGCTGTACCTCATCACCCGGAGTGGAGGGTTCCCCACGCACCAGGATCCGGGTCGTGGGCGCATAGGGAGAGTCTTCATACCAGATGTAGGCACGAGGAGGCTCCCGCGGCCGCGCAGCATTGATCTCTTCGATCTCCTTTTTCCAGCGCTTGAGGTTTGAGGCTTCGGTCGCTTCTGCCTCGGCTAGAATCTCTCGATCCAATCGCTGGTTGAAGTTCTCGATCAACGCCTTCTGTTCATCCGAGCGATCCCCCGGAGCTGTACGGAACGCCAGGACCATCTCTGCCTGGTCCAGCCAACTGAGGTCGGCAGCAGCTTCTTTTTTCCGGGTCAATAGACGCGGAAGAATCTCATCTCTCAGCTTCTTGATGTCGCGCTCACGCGCGACGACCTCAACCTTTGCGACCGTCATCGCCACCCGATAGGCATCCAATTCCTCGGCAGTACCAACCAGGCGGTCGAGGTCTTTCCGGTTGTCCTGGGGCCGTTTGAGGGGCTCGAAAAAGGCCAGCATCTGATAGTAATCCCGCTGCGAGAAGGGCTCGAACTTGTGGTCGTGACAACGAGCGCAGCGGAGGGTCAGACCCAGAAAGGTCGTGGCCGCCACTCCCAAAACGTCGTCCAGCTGATCGTAGCGGTCGCGCCGTTTCTCGGCGGGTTCGTCGTCCCAGGTCCCTAATCTCAGAAAAGTCGTGGCCACTTGAGAGGTCGCGTTCGAGCCCTCAATTTCGTCCCCTGCCAGCTGTTCAGTGAGAAAGCGGTCGAAAGGCTTATCCTGGTTGAAGGCCTCAATCACGTAGTCCCGATAGCGCCAGGCATGGAGCTTGGTGCCGTCCCTCTCGTAGCCGTTGGATTCCGCGTAACGGGCCACGTCGAGCCACTGCCGCGCCCAGCGCTCTCCATATTGGGGTCGACCGAGGAGGTCCTCGACCAACCTTGCGGCTGCGTCTGGAGCTGAATCGCTCAGGAAGGCGTTGACCTCTTCCCTCTTAGGGGGCAGACCAATCAAAGACAAAAACAAGCGACGGACCAGTGTCCTCTTATCCACAGGAGGCACCGGCTCTATTCCCACCTCTTCCAGCCTTTTCAAGACGAATGCGTCGACGGAGGTTGCGACTTGATCAACCAACTCGCCCCCTGGGACTCCCTTCACGGCCAGCGGCCTGAAAGCCCAATGATTGGATTCTGTCGTTGCTGCCGGGTCCGAAGTCTCTGAGTCGGGACCCGAAGCCCCGGCGTCGATCCAGGCCCGAAGCAGGGCTATTTCGGACTCGCTCAGCTTGTCCTCACCCATGGGCATGCTCTGATCCAGCACCCGTTGGAAAAGCCGACTGTCCTTGGCCGAGCCTCGGACCAGCGCCGGTCCTTGAGCGCCGCCCTTCACCATCGAGACCGCGGTCCGAAGATCCAAATCACCCATGCGAACCGCTTCGCCGTGGCACTGAAAACAGCGGCGATTCAAGAGAGGGAAAACATCTCTCTCAAATTGAGGCACTGACGCGCGGGAGAGGCCGACGCTGGCCACAGTGCAGAGAAGGGTTGCACACACCCAATGTCGCATTGAGCAACATTATGCTCCTGTGAGCGGCTTTTCCGCAATCGGACCGGACACCCACCGATTGGAAGCAGGTTTGACAAGACTTCCAGATGGCCGCTATTCTTGCCCGCCGTCTGGGTTAACTCATGATTCCGATTCCTGAAGCATACGAGTGGATCAATCCTGGTGAGGTGCTCCCTCCTATCTTCGAGCCGGAGGATGTCGAGAGCTGTCGCCGCTGGATCGAGGAGAAGCACCGGAACCGTGCCGCAGTCCTGGTCATGGGCGGAGGCAGCCACGGCTTTCTCGGCAACCGCCCCCGCCGAGTCACGGACATTCTTTCCCTGCGCCGCTGGAACAGGGTGCTCGAACACAGCCCCGGAGACCTGACCGTGACGGTAGAGGCGGGATGTCCTCTAACCCGACTCAATGAAGTCTTGGGAAGCGCGGGCCAATTCCTTCCCTTTTTTCCCGTCAACCATCAAGAGTCAACCATCGGAGGCCTGGTCGCGACCGGCCTGGCTGGCCCCTATTCGGCCTCCCTGGGCAACATCCGAGACTATCTGATCGGCATCGAGGTGCTGCACCCCGAAGGCATCGTCAGCCACGCCGGCGGGAAAGTGGTCAAAAACGTGGCTGGCTACGATCTCTGCAAACTCTACACCGGATCCATGGGTTCCCTGGGAATCATCACTCAGATGACCTTCAAGGTCCGTCCCCGACCTGCCCAGTCACAAACGGCACTTCTCGCCTTTTCAGACTTCGGCAAGCTGATTGAGGCAGGGGTGAACCTGCGCAATCAAATCGACCCAGCGGTCCTGGACCTGGTCCTGAACGACGACGACTTGATGCGGCCGTTCTTGGAGTCAGCACCGGCTGAGGAGTTGTCCCCCGTGCCTCCGTTTTGGATCGCAACCCAAACCTGGGACTCAGTCCCCTTGACCAACTGGAAAACAGAAACCCTGCGTGGCCACTACCCCGACGCCTGTCTCCTGGATCCCGAATCGGAAAGTCAATTCTGGATCGCGAAGGAGGAGGCCTTCCGGAAAGCCTTGCATCCGCGGAGTGGGGTGACGGTATTGAGGATCAGCAGTCCTCTCAGTCTCCTGGGTCGGGTTCATACCGAACTGACGCAGAGGGTCTCTTACGAGGTTGCCAGCGGCCATCTTGGAAACGGCACACTCTTCGTCTTCACCAAGAAACCCGAGGCGCTGAGGGAGTTTGAGAGGCTGCGCCAGGAATGGAAAAGCCAGCAGGTCTACGGTACCGTCTTCAAGAATGGCCTCTCGGGTGAAGAAGACGCAATCGACGTTTGGGGTCCGACCTCTCAACCACTGGACATCATGTCCCAGATCAAGCAGAAATTCGATCCCAACGCCATCCTGAACCCAGGGCGGTTCTGGGGAGGTCTCTGATCCCGTCGTGGCGGTGGGCTCCAGGCCGCCGTTTTTCGAGCCAAAGGCTCGACGGAAGGAATACGGCGGCTTGGAAGCCACCGCCACGCCGGCCGAAGTTTTTTTTGAATGATCCGGGGGTCACGTTGCATCATCCGGTGAAAACGCCAGTCCCGCTTACTTCTCGGAACTTGGCGTCAGGTTGCAGACGATTTAAATCGTGCGCGGCTGTGTTTTGCCCTACATTGATAGCGACGTCCAAACGAACTTTTCAATCCAAACTCCGCTTGATCAAATCTGCCAGCTTTTCACCCACGAACGGGGTGAGCTCTTCGACACTGGCCTGACGGATTCTGTTGACACTCCCGAAGTTTCGCAGCAGCCGCTTCTTTTTCTTGTCGCCGATTCCCGGAATGCCATCTAATTCGGACGCAAAGTCTCGGATCCTCCGACGCT
>JAKZYH010000506.1:0-2697 GCA_047514575.1 Acidobacteriota bacterium
GGCGAACACAAACCACTCGAAGGCATCGTACTGACTTTGGATCTGTTGTCCTTGAAGACCGAGACTCATGCCTTGAGAAAGCGTCCCCAGTGCTCTGTCTGTGGGAAGCGTGAGCTCGAACCGACTCGACCGCCGATACCGCCATCCCTGCAAAACCGAAAAAAGAGATTCACCGACGATGGCGGACATCGGAGTGTGCTGCCCGAAACAACGTATGAACAATACAAGAGACACATCAGTCCCATCACCGGCGTTGTCCCGGTACTGGCCGAGACGACCCGGTACCGAGATACCCCACTGCACCTCTACATGGCTGGCTACAACCCTGCTGTCAGGATCGACCAGTTGAACGCCCGACGTCTCGGCTTGCGCAGCAACAGTGCCGGCAAGGGGAAGACCGACATGCAAGCCCGTGCCAGCGCCCTCTGCGAAGCGATCGAGCGACATTCTGGAATGTTTCAGGGAGATGAGATCCGCCATCGCTCCAGTTTCGCGGCGTTGGGAAAGAGCGCCATTCACCCCAATGTATGTATGGCGTTCAGCCAGGATCAGTACCGACACCGTGAGGAATGGCACCAGGGCAGCGGTCGCTCCAATTGGGTTCCGGTTCCCTTCGATGAAGCTGCTGAAACCGACTGGACGCCCCTCTGGTCTCTGACAGACCACACTTTCAAGTACCTGCCCACTGCGCTCTGTTACTACGACTACCCGCTTCCCGAGGATCAACGCTTCGCTGAGGCTGATTCTAACGGGAGTGCAGCTGGCAATTCCCTGGAAGAAGCGATCCTTCAGGGATTCATGGAACTGGTCGAACGGGATGCCGTCGCTCTGTGGTGGTATAACCGTGTAAGACGCCCTGGGGTGAGTCTGGAGAGCTTCGATGAGCCATATTTTCAAACCCTCAAGGGGCACTATGGCAGCCTCAGCCGAGATCTCTGGGCACTGGACATCACCAATGACCTCAACATTCCATCCTTTGTCGCGCTGTCCAGGCGAACCGATCAAGAAGGCCAAGCCATCACCCTGGGTTTCGGTGCCCACTTCGATGCCAGGATTGCCCTCTTACGCGCCCTTACCGAAATGAACCTATTTCTTTCAGCCTCTGAGTCTCTGGAGCAGGACTCACAGTCTCAGAGACATGATCGATACGCCGATCTGATGCACTGGCAAGCACATGCCACGCTGGAAAACCAACCCTATCTGGCAGCCGATCCGGATCTACCTCACAGCTCATGCCGCGACTATTCAAGACAGTGGAGCGATGATCTCCTTGAGGACATCGGGGCCTGCGTCCGAATCGCTGCGTCAAAGAACCTGGAGACCCTGATTCTCGATCAGACGCGTCCGGATATCGGCCTCAACGTCGTCAAGGTCTTCGTCCCCGGCCTGCGCCACTTCTGGAAGCGTCATGCTCCTGGTCGACTCTATGACGCTCCGGTGCAATTGGGATGGTTGGAAAAACCCTTGAAAGAAATCGATCTGAATCCCACTCCCCTCTTTGTCTAGAAAACAAGTCATGCCAGCATCGGCCGCTCTCTCCTTCAGAAACGATCTCGTTGTGGCCAGGCCTTCGGAGACGGAAATCATTATTCAGTCGGTCTCCAAGCGCTTCACGCTCAAGCGGTTGTCACCTGGCTTGCGGCAGTCCCTTGCTACACTCTTCGCTGAGGGAGCGTCCCTATCGAGACTCTTGGACCAAGCTCGACAGAGCGAGACCGATGCAGCCTCCGCCAAGCTGCTCTACTGCCTCGAAAGATTCATCGCCGCGGGCTTCATCTGTCACACTGTGAAATCCGGGGAACGTGTCCTGGCCACCAGCATTCCGATTTCCTTCAAATATCCTTTTCCCCCTGAGAAGGCGTCTGTGGACAAACGCTATATCTTGTCCCGTTTCGCCTATTGCCACCAGGAGGAGAATAGCCTGGTGCTGGAATCGCCCAGGTCATTTGCGAAGATCCTGCTACAGGACTGGCGAGCCGCCGCGCTGATTAGCGAGTTGGCCAGCCCGCGCAGCCCTCGGGAATTGAGCAAAGCCGTCCCCGAAATCATGCCGGACGTGGCCTCTGCCTTCTTGAGTCTGCTGCTCAGCGTCGAGATGCTTGCTGAGGTGGCTGTGGACGGCACCAGTCTAGAAGAGTCAGACAAGACACTCGTTCCCTGGGAATTCCACGATCTCCTGTTCCATGCCCGCAGCCGAAGGGGACGGCACGCTAATCCATCTGGCGGAACTTATCGGTTGCTGAGGACACTGGATCCTCTTCCAGCCCTGAGACCAAGGATCGCGGCTGACATCGTTCAGCTCTACAAACCAGATATAGAAGCGCTTGCTCTGACCGATCGACCTTTTAGCCAGGTGCTGGAAGAAAGGCAATCGATTCGAGAGTTCGGCAAAAAGCCCATTAGCGATCGAGAGTTGGGGGAGTTTCTCTACCGGTCGGCACGGGTCAAAGAGGTGCTTCAGACAGACCGGGAGCAGGTCAGCAAGCGGCCTTACCCAGGCGCGGGAGCCCTCTACGAGCTCGAACTCTACATCATGATTCGCGATTGCCAGGGTCTACTTCCTGGTCTCTACCACTACCGGCCCCAGGAACATCAGCTGGAGCGACTGTCCAGCATCACCCCAGACTGCGAAGCCCTGTTGAGGGACGCCCGAGATGCGTGCGAGAGTAAGGGCCTGCCACAGGTCCTGATCACCAT
>JAKZYH010000507.1:0-18759 GCA_047514575.1 Acidobacteriota bacterium
AGACCTGGGGAATCCAGCAGTTGATGCTCGTGACCAACGTAAAGGGCAAGTTCGAGGAGAAGGTGGTCACGAGTGTGAGGTTCGTTCCCATGACAGGCGAGGTCCAGACCCCGTAGCAAGTCGTCAGTCATCGCCAGCCACTGGAAGGAGTGAGGAGAGGTGCATGCTCGAGATAGTAGGCGAAGGGATCTTGTCCTGGGATGCGAGTCGAGGTGCGTACTTCCCGTCGGTTTCGCTGTTGCCGGACGGCACGCTCCTGGCGAGCCAGCACGTGGGAAGTGGTCTGTGCTCGTCCGACGATAGGATCGAGGTGCTGCGATCATCGGACGGGGGATCCAGTTGGGTCAACGAGGGCAGCATTCATGGCGGAATCCCTGATGATGGCTGGTCCTACCGTGTTCCCGTGATCACCGAAGTTCCGGACGGATCCCTGATCATGGCGGCGACTCGCTACCGTCTCGACAACGAGGAAATGTACAACCCGGCAAGTGAGGGTCTTAAGCCCGCTCAGATGATCCTCTACCGCTCGAGCGATCAAGGGGCCTCCTGGCTGGGACCTGACGTAGTTCCCAACCCTCTTCCAGCGGACCGCTATGTCTGCAGTCTCTCCGGGCGGATACTGCTGCTTTCTCCCCAGCGCTGGATGTATCCGTTTGAGACCTGGAAGCCCGACGGTTATGAGGGGCCGGTCGATCAGAAGGCGGGTGCAATCTTCTCCAGCGACCAGGGAAGGACCTGGGGAGAGATGGCAGTCGTCGCAGACGATCCAGAGGAGCATTACCACTACGGTGACCAGATGCCTTCTCAGCTGCCCGATGGGCGGATCTACACCTTGATCTGGACTCGCACGTGGGGCACAGAAGAGGATCGCGACGTGCGCAATAGGTGGGTCGTATCCGAGGACCAGGGTCGTACCTGGTCCGAGCCACAACCGACCAATCTCCGAGGCCAGCTCTGCGCCCCGATTCCTCTTTCCGACGGCAGGGTTGCCGCCATCTACAACTATCGCCACGAGCCTCAGGGCATCCACGTTGCTCTAACCGAGGACCTCGCAACCTTCGACACGGACAACGAGGTCGTGGTCTTCAGTGCCGGACGTGAAACCATGGTGGGCCAGGCGGTGGACGACTTCATCGATAAACATCAGAAGATCGCCTTCGGAAGGCCCTGGGGAAGGCAACTGCCGGACGGGGATCTCCTGGTCTACTTCTGGTGCACTTTAGAAGAGATCACCCACACCCGCTGGGTCCGCCTGCGATTGACGTAAATGCCTCCTGCCAAGCGTTCTTCTCTCTTGACGACCAGAGAATCAGCTCCTTCGATCTGGTGACGCTTCACGATTGGAAACAGTTCGTCACTGAATTCTCGACAATGGCTCAACGCTGGACCAAGACCTCCGGTACGAAGGTAAGCTGACGGTTGGATCGTCTAAGCACGATTCACCGAGACTGGCTCTACTCAATCCCAAGAGAATTGCATCACCGTCGGGGAACTTTCCGTCGCTTCGAAGGCGCCGGGCAGGTGCAGTCGGAAGAAGATCATACTACAGGTCCTCGTCAGCGACCCCAATCCTTGTCGCCCCTCTACCGAAGCCGACCCAATCGGATAGGCGACTATCCGAGTTGCTTGATTCCCGCACCCAACAGCCACACCACAGGATTCACCATATCCATCCCTATGTATCTCCTAACTTTAGGTAAAAAAAGAACTTGTGACTCCAGGTTCTGGATCAGGGTGAGGTTGGTATGACGATTGCTATTAGCAGGGACACGATTGAACCAAGCGCTGAACCGGGAATTGAGCGAGTTGATCAAGGTAGGATGCACCTATTGGTGGGAGTCGCAGCCTACGCGATCCTGCTGTCGGCTGTATGCCTGCCGCAGAGCTTTGTGTCTTATCCGACGATGGCCTTTGATTGGATCCAAGAGTGTCTTCTGGAAGGTGCCGAACTTTCCCTCCAGTACTACCTTGGGCTGACAGGATTCTGACTTGAAATCTTGCGGAGCATTCACACTGGTATCCTCCCCGGAGGTTGATCTTTCAGAAGAAGAGGAGCCTTAGATGATATCTCTCGGAGTCTTTGTCCTGGCCTTGCTAGTGTTCGTTTCTCTGAGCAAATCCGTAGACGCGGTGAAACGCATCAGGGCTCTTGAAGTCAAGGTTAGAGAACTCTCGAACAGCCTCGCTGCAATAAGGGAAGCCGTTTCCAGGGGGGAGGATTCCCGGCCTGTTACCTCGCCTGCTGGGGTCGAGATCCACGCAGAGTCGACAGCGCGATCAACGACACCTGTGCTCAGCAAAGCGGCTGAAGTTGTGTCGCCACCGATTTCTACCTCCCCAGCAAAGCCAGCAGCGGTGCCTTCACAGACCGAGTCCGATCTCCCCGCCGCCGCTCCGCCTCCCGTTGTGCCGAGACGGCCGGTCACTGTGGCAACCGGACCGGCCGCGAAGCAGGCCCTCGACTGGGAGCAGTTCACAGGCACTCGGCTCTTCGGCTGGATCGGTGGACTGGCACTCTTTCTGGGGGTGGCCTTCCTGCTGAAATACTCCTTCGAGCAGGGCCTGATCAGTCCGATTGTCCGGGTTGTGGGCGGTTTCGCGCTCGGGGTGGGTACGATCCTGGGCGGGTTGCGAATCCGTGGAACTACCTACCCTATTACCTCTCACATCCTCTGTGCAGTCGGTCCGGCGATTCTCTACGTCGACATCTATGGTGCCTATGATTTCTACGGCTTTATTGGAGCCGGTTCCGCTTTTCTGTTGATGGTCATCGTCACCGCGGGATCTTTTTGGCTGGCGGTGAATCTGGACTCTCGTTATGTGGCCGTGCTGGGGCTCATCGGCGGATTCCTTACGCCTCTGCTTTCGACTGGAAGTGCCGATCCGCTGAAGCTCTTCGGCTATTTGGCACTCTTGAATACCGGTCTGGCATTGGTCGCCCTGAGAAAGAAATGGGGATTCCTGGTAGCGGTTTCCGCTCTCGTAACGGGATGCTTCATGTTGGGGTGGGTTGCTGCCTACTTTACGGTCTCAAAGGCCCTTACTGTCGTCATCCTCTTTGGCGTCCTTTCCATACTGTTCGCTGCCTTCGGAATCGCCGGAGAAAGGTGGGGATGCTCCCACGGCGGTGTCCGGTTCGGGGCCGTCTGCATCCCGTTCTTCTCCATACTCTTCGTGTGGTATCTCTTTTCCTTCCGAGCATTGACCGAAAGTCCCGGACTCACCCATACCTTCCTCTTTGTCCTGAATGTCGTGTTTTGCGCCCTGTTGTGAGCAATGGCTCAAGCGACCTGAGGTGGCCTTCTGGGGCGGGGTCACGCTCTTTTTCATCAGCCTGATTCTTCCACTCCAGTTCGACAAGGAGTGGCTGACCATTGGGTGGGCCCTTGAAGGGGTAGCCTTACTCTGCTTTTTCAAGCACATGCCCCATCCCGGGCTCAAGAAATGGGCGCTGGGCCTGTTGATAGTCGCATTCGTTCGTCTCGCTCTCAATCCCTCGGTTCTGGACTACCACTCCGGTGGTGGAATTCCGCTTATCAATTGGTATCTCTACGCCTACGGTGCCGTAATCGTCTGTCTCGTGGGCGCGGCCCGCTTATGGCCCTCGGAAGCTGAGGGACCTCTGGATAGACACGTGACGTCTCTCTTTCATGCCCTGGCGGCGGTTTTGGGGTTTCTTCTGATGAACATCGAGATCGCTGACTTCTTCAGGGTCGGAGACAGATTGATCTTCCAGTTGGGTGTGAGTTTCGCGGAGGACATGACCTACTCGCTCGCCTGGGCTCTCTTCGGCTTCATTCTGCTGATCGTCAGCATCAGGAAAAGGAGCCTGCTAGGTCGTCGAGCCAGTCTAGGACTTCTCGGTGTGACGATCCTCAAGCTTTTTCTGCACGATGTCTGGGCACTGGGCCAGCTCTATCGGGTAGCCGCCTTCGTCGGACTCGCCTGCGTCCTGATTCTGGTGTCCTATCTTTATCAGCGCTATCTGTTCCCGGAAAAGGCCGCGGTCTCCGATCCCCCACTCGCTGGGAGCGGCCGCGACTGAACTAACTCTTTCCTAAGCTGAAACTTCGGAATTCCAAGGTACAAGACACAAGATACAAACAAGCTCCAAATCACAAGCATCAAGTTCCAAACGATCGCCCATCATCAACCCTCGGCGATCCGACAGAGCCGCGAACGACTTGAGCCGTTAGCAAAATGAGCCCAGGTTCCGAGGAGAGAGCCGGACAACTCTTCCCCACGCAGTGACGCACATATCCCCAGTAGCCGGAAGTTTCTTTCCCGAATGAGGCCAGCGCGGCCGGGGGCTTTCCTGTCCCGCAAGGAGAGTCGTATCGCGGTCCGCTGTTTTCTCTACTGCCGAAATTCCGGCCGTAGATTCAAGCTCCGAATCAGTCTCCGAAGATAACTGGCGTGAATTCCCAACCGATTCGCTGCCGCCTTATAGACGCCGCCCTCTTCCTTTACCGTCTTGAGAATGAGTTCCTTCTTGAACTCTGTCACAGCTTCGTGGAAGTTGTGTCCATCGGTGATCTCAGGTCCAGCAGTCGCAAACATTGCCTCCGGCAGATCTTCCAGCTGGATGACATCGATTGAGCCCAGGACGACGGCCCGTTCGATGACGTTCCGAAGTTCGCGCACATTTCCCGGCCAGTCGTGGTTCATGAGGCAGACCCGGGCCTCGGCAGAGATTCCTGTAACCGCCCGGTTGTAGGCCGTGCTGAACCGGTACGCGAAGTGCTGTGCCAGCAGGGGAATGTCCTCTGGGTGCTCTCGAAGGGGCGGCATCGTCAGGCCGACCACATTGAGCCGAAAGTACAGGTCGCTTCGAAATCTTCCAGATTCGATCTCTTGCTTGAGGTCCTTGTTGGTGGCAGCAACCAGACGAATGTCCACCTGGATGGGCTTAGTGCCACCAACCCGCTCAAACTCTCTTTCCTCAAGTACCCGGAGCAGCTTGGCCTGGAGGGGAAGAGCGAGCTCCCCTATCTCGTCCAGAAAGATGGTGCCACCATTACCCATCTCCAGTTTGCCCCTGGACTGCATGTGGGCAGACGTAAAGGCTCCCTTTTCGTGGCCAAACAGTTCGGCTTCAACAAGGTGCTCAGCAAGAGCTGCGCAGTTAATCGCGACGAAGGATCTTTCCGACCTGGGACTGTTTTCGTGGATAGCCCGAGCAGCCAGCTCTTTGCCGGTGCCGTTTTCACCACAGATCAGCACGCTCGCGGCAGCCGGTGCCACCTTTTCGATCAGATCGTAGACGCGCTGCATTGGAGGGCTCTGCCCCACCATGTCGTGCTCGATGCCGAGATCTTTCTGCAGTCGGAGGTTCTCGTCTTCGAGCCACTCCGAGTATTGGGTGTTCTGCAAGGCAACCGCCCCGATTCCGGCCACGGCGGTCGTCAGATGCAGGTGATTCTCCTCGAATGGTTCTGTCGAATCGTTTGTCTCCAGATAAATAATTCCCAGCAATCTGCCTGCGACCACGACCGGGACGCAGAGAACGGATTGAACTCCAGATGAAATCAGGCTTTCAGAGCGGGTCAAGCCTTCGTCCTGTGGAACGTGCCGGCTCAAAATCGACATTCGATTCGCAACGACACGATCGACGATGGTGCGACTGACTCGCACCGGCTGCTCGGTTTCGCCCGACGGGTTCCAAACGAAGCTCGGGCTGTACCCCTCTCCCGTCTGGTCCGCCACCAGAAAAACGCCGCGGCGCGCAGGAATCACTTCACAAAGAGGCTCCAAGAGCTGGCGCTGAAGTGGCTCGGAGCCACGGATCGAGTTGATGTTCGAGTTGATCCTGAGCAGGACGTTCAGGTCGCGGGCCAAGCTGTTTGAGGCATCCACTTCCTGCTGGATGATTTTTCCAGTAAGAAACCGGGACTCGCCACTCTGGAGCGTAGTGGTTAGCTGAGAAATCGAGTCTCCCGGATCCAATGTCTCTGGAACGGTGGCAGGTTTTTCATCCCGAAGCAGGAACCAGATGAGTGAGTCTGCGATTCTGATTCGATCCCCGTGTTCGAGCCAATGGTTGTTTATCGAGACATCATTGACGAAGGTGCCAAGGGAGCTCTTCAAGTCAGAGAGTCTAAAGCGCTCACCCACTTTGGTGATCTGGCAGTGCTGTCGGGAGGTCCGAGGATCCTGGATGCAGAGTGTGCTCTCGTGGTGACGGCCGATGGACGCTGTTTCCTCCCCAAGAGTGAAATGGGTGCCCTTCAGGGGTCCGTTCAGGACAACGAGCTTAGGTTTCATAGCCGTCCATCTGAGTGATTCGCGGGACTCTCCATCTGCCTGGTTAGTATAGAGAGCCCCCCAGCGGGTCACAATGGCCACCGTTGTCCATCATTGCTATCTGGGTGTCTGTCCTCTTCTCGTCTGTCCCCTTCTCGTCCGGAGAACACAAGGGTGGTGACGATCGGAGAGGGTGAGGACCGACCTCAGAGGGGGCAGAGGTTGAAAAAGGGGCGAAAAAGGGGACAGAGCTATTGCCGTGGTCTCACTTCTAGTCGGGGGATCCGCCTTGGTAGTCGGGGGATCCGCCTTGGGGACAGACATCAATGGAAGTCGACAGACATCAATGGAAGTCGACACTGGCCGAGGGAGGTGCCTTCCGCCGCCTGATGTGATTGTTCACGGCCTTCTTCGGTTGGATGCCGGGAGGATTGGCGGTTGTCACCATCCTGGTGCGCGCGGACCCCGGAAGGTATGATATATTATCATACCAGGAGGTTCCCGATGGCTGCGTCTAAAGTCGCGATTACGCTGGACGAGAAGTTGTTGGTGCGACTCGATCAACTGGTCAGTGAAAGGGTTTATCCGAGTCGCAGTCGGGTCATTCAAGAGGCAGTGGAGGAAAAGCTTATTAGGCTGGAACGCAGTCGTCTGGCGCGCGAATGTGGAAAACTGGACCCTTCTTTCGAGAAGGCACTGGCTGAGGAGGGATTGTCCCAGGAGCTCACCGAGTGGCCCGAATACTGAGAGGAGAGATTCGATGGGCGGACCTCAATCCGACTCGGGGACGTGAACAGGCAGGAAAACGTCGAGTTCTGATTCTGAGCCAGGATGTGTTTAACGATCGTTCTGGCACTGTGATCGCTGTAGCGTTGACAAGCAAGTCGCAGCGAGCTGGATTTCCCTTAGCTCTCAAGCTAAAGTCGGAATCTCTGCCCAAGCAATCCTGGGTGAAGATCAGTCAGATTCGGACACTCTCGGTCGAGAGGATAGGCCACCGAATAGGGCGAGCCAGTGCAGAAGAATTGGCGTCTGTTCTTGAGGGCTTGAGTGAGATAATCGGGGATTGACTGATTCCATGCTAAAGCTACGTGCCGAGCGCCACCAGCGATCTTTGCAGGGTGAGGCAAAGCTTATACTGGAAGAGGCCGCCACGCTGAAGCTCGAAGACGCGAAGGAATTGATAGAGAAGATTCGCGCCCAGTTTTCAGGAAAAGCGTTCTCTGACAGTACGACTTTGGTGCGCCGGGACCGCAAACGGTGACAAATTCTCGCTGTTGACGCGAGTGTTGCCCCAAGTGGTCTCTGTCTGGAGTCAGCGACATTCTGTTGGCCCTGAAAGACTGAAGGTCCCAGGACCAAAGAAAATCAGCGGACTACAGATCTCGCCGCCCCCCACAACCAAGGGGGGGGGATGCAGCGCCCAACGTGCTTCTGGAGTTCGGTGCTGAAGTGGCTTTGGTCTCCAGGCCGAAGTTTCTTCCATTTTTTCGAGCCTTTCGGCTCGAAGGTACGGCGGCCTGGAGACCACCGCTACGACCTATCCTTGTCTCAGTGAGCCGTGGCCGTGTCAGTCTGCCGATCTTTGAGCCTCTACGATCTCCTGCCAGCGTGGCAGAAAGTATCCGGCTGCCACCTTGGATTCGGCCAGTATTCCATTGACGAGATCGGGTCGAGGTACGCCACTGTCGTTCGCATAGATGTAGTAGAAACCCTTCGTCTCAAGCACATAAGATCGATCATGATCCTTGTGCCGGGGAGGTTCCTTAAAGACGAGATCTGCCTTATCGCCGGGTAAGGCGATGTAGTAGTCGCCATCATCGCTCAGCAGGAGCTCCCTGACATCGCGTCCGTCGTGTGTCTCTGCCGAGTGAGCTGCCAGCTCTGTGACGGATACGGGAGCGCTGCTCTCATAGTCAATGGTGACCGTGTCGAGTCGCCACAGCCCCAGCGAGGATTCCAGCTGGACCCTCACCTCCTCCCCTCCACGCCCGACAGGTCGAGACTGGCAACTTGATCCTTGCTGATAGCCGGTCCCACGTCCAGCAGCGCATCCTGGAGGACCCAACGGCCCTGCTGCCAGACCCGGATATGTAACATCCCATCCCGGAAATACCACTGCTTGATACGCTGTTGAAGCGACTCGCTGGTGTTGGCTTCCTGGTACCACTGATAAAGCTCATCTCCCTGTAGCTCCAAGAAAGCCCTCAGAGCGAGCGCTCCTAATTCGGTATTCCGGGCCCTGACGAAGAGCTTGGCCTGCCGAGCCTCGGGCGGCTTGCGGAATGTCAGGATCACGCCGTCCCGGAAATGCTGTTCAGCAGCCACGTCCATCCGTGTCAGCTCGCTCTCCCAGAATCGATCGTCGCTTGTCCTGAGGAGCTCAAGTACCTCATTGCCCCGGCTATCCACGGCAGAGTCCGCGGGGGTCGGCTTGGATAGAGCGTGGATGACGCCTCGGGAATCGGGGACGACCCTGGTTCCAGGAGGGTGGTCTACGACCAGGACGGCCAGCTTGTTCGTGTACTGCGTTTCCTCCCGCTCATTCTGGATCCGCAAGCGGTACTCCCCATCCACTGGAGCCAGAAAGTCCAGGTTGTCGTAATCGGCGCGCTCGGCTCCGGCGAAGATGGCTCCCGCGAAGGTCTCGGAATCGAAGCGATAGTGAGTGCCGTCGAAGGAGAAGACGAAGGGACAGGAGAGGCTCCTTGGCGGTGGAGGTGGGGGATCATCCTTGCCTTTGGTCGCAGCGACGATGATTGCCACCGTACCCGCAGCGATCCCGGCGCCGAGCAGGACGCTTTTGGCCATATCGAGCTTTTCCACCTTGAGTGTCGTGATTTCGGTCAAGGGGATTTGCTGCGGGGGCGGGACGACGGACTTGGATCCAACGACTTTCCCGCCGAATCCCTGGAATTTCTTATCGGCAATCCGAAAACCGAGGTACTCATATTCTTCGCCGGTTATAGTAATGACTCGAGCCTTTCCCTTCTGCTCGAGGCTCCCGAATTCCGACTTGGATACGGGGACCATCTTCTTGCAATTCGTGAGAAAGACAGCCAGGAAGGCAGATATCGCGATGCGGGTTGCCAGGACTGCAAGCCTCCTGAGCCGTTCCCTCCGGAGTCCGGCAGCAGTGTAACCTTCGATCGTTGTGGCAACAGTGTTTTTCATGAGAACGCTCCCCTGAAGAGGGCATTCGACCCGTGGGTTTCGTGCCTTGTGTCCGTCTAGATGTTCATTTCAGTTGTGGGATCTTGAGAGCAGTTGGAGATTCTCAACGACCCTATCAAAGTGCTGCGCGGACTGAAAGAAAAACTCCGTTCCCTTTCTTCCCGTCTTAGAAATCCAATCTAAGTCCGAACTGGATCTGCCTCGAGTCCCTGGCCGACTGGACCCGACCGAAATTGCGGTTGTTGAAGTCTCCCACGGGAAGATCGAAGTTGGGGTGATTGAACAGATTGAAGAACTCAGTCCGGAACTGGAGGCGGGATTGATCGGACAGATGCCACGACTTCATCAAGGCCACGTCCAACGACTGAAACCCGGGGCCCCGCAGGATGTTGCGCCCGGCATTGCCAAAGGTTCCCTGGGCGGGCCGTTCGAAGGCCGCCGGGTTGACCCACTGGGCGGGATCTGGGTTGGACAGATGAGGGTTGCCTACCAGATTGGGGCGATCTTTCCCTACGCCGCTTCCGTTGTCTGCCCGACTGCCGTTGGTTCCTCTCAGCACGGGCGTGAAGGGTCTCGACGACTGGAAGGCCAGAATGCCAGTCAGCTGCCAATTTCCAAGCACTGCTTGCCCTACCGGTCCCAGACCGGCGCCCAGCCCTCTGCCCTGACCGACAGGAAGCTCCCAGATGTAGTTGAAGACGAGTCGGTGACGGTTGTCGAAGTCGGAAAGTCCACGGTCTGCCCTCCGGTCCCGGCTATTCTGAGGGTACCCCTCACTCCCTGTAGACCCAAACGGCGATGAGGAGTCATCCAGGGACTTGGCGAGAGTGTAGGATCCCATGAAGGAGAGGCCCCCTTCAAAGCGTTTCTCGGCCCGGAGCTGCAGTCCATGGTAGTCCGAGGAGGCAATTGTGCCCTGACTCTGGATGGGCCCATACGCAGTAAAAGGGCGGTTCGCTCCTCCCGGCCCGGGCTGGTTGCGATTGTACGAGGCCAGCAAGTTGCTGCCCCTGGTTCCCACATACCCGACTTCGACCAGGTAGTGGTCGAGGAAACTTCTCTGGAGGTTGAGGGACCAATGCTGGGCGTAGGGTTGCCGAAAATCCCGATCCGGCAGGATCGTCTGACGATCGACGATCCCCTCTCCACTAAACGGATCCGACAAGCGGCGGCCGAAGAACATGTCGATCGCGAAGTTGGGCGGATTGAAGCTTGGAAGGATGTTGTAGTTCAAGAAACCAATGTCGTAGAAGATACCGTAACCCGCTCGAATCACGGTATTTCCTCCAGCGGTGGGGGCCCAGGCCAAGCCGAATCTGGGGGCAAAGTTGTTCCGGTCGTCATCCATGCACGCTCGCGGGATCCCCTGGGTTCCACATTGGACGTAGGTCGGCACCGATGTTGAGAGGTCAGGAACATGAGGTTGAGGTGCGTTCTGTGCCCAGACCGCGGGCTGATGATACTCATAGCGGAGCCCGTAGTTGAGAGTTAGATTTCTGCGCCATTTGAAGTCGTCCTGAAAGTAGAAGCTGTAGGACCAAGAACTCACGTCAAAACTGGGATCTCCCGCTCCCCTGACTGTCACGGTCGGAGCGCCTAGAAGCAGGTCTGCGACCGGGTGACCGGAGACCGCTCCCGTGTGGATGAAGAGCCCTCGGGCGAGCACATCCAAGAAGGCCGTGCCATGAGTCCGCTGCACATCGGCCCCCAACTTGAAGTGGTGTCGTCCCTGCTGCCAGCTCAACCCTTCGAGGAATTGGAGCGTGTCCGTGGTGGCACTCTGGGGCGCGCTGGAGGCCTCCGCGAGGGAATCGAATCCCACCACCTGGATACCGGGAAAACCCACATCGATAGGATTCGTGGTCGAACCACCGATGCCCAGTTGGGCGGAGATGTCGTTGCCCTGGTTCTCATGGAACCGGGTCAGGATATGGCGACTGAAACCGAAGCGGAAGTCGTTCAGGACCGAGGGGCTCCACGGTCGCGTCCATCCCAGGGAGAGGTTGTGTCCTCGGTCAAACACATCGGTCCCGAACCCGGGGATGTTGGTAGGGTCCGACAGGGTATCGTAGGGCTCGTAGCGGTCGCTGTGCCAGTAGGCATAGCGTCCAAAGAGAGAGTCGCCATTGGCAATCTGGTGATCCAAGCGAAACACGAGCTGGTCCACGTCGCTCCGGCTCACAGGCTGGGCGAGAAGGTTGCCTCCGGCGCCGTCCGTGTTCGGCGCCGGATAGAAGTTGGCGAGGGCAGAGCCGATGGGATCCATGGCGGAGGGAGGGATGATGTTTCCGGGAAAGGGTTCGCCGGTTGCTGGATTCCTGATCGGGGAGGGAATTCCGGAGAAATCGCCTCCGATGAGAGCTGGGGAAGGCACCGTAGCCAGGCGCGTGATCGCTTTCCTTTCTCGTAGACCCTCAAAATTCCCGAAGAAAAAGGTCTGATCCCTGATAATGGGTCCCCCCAGCGAGAACCCGTATTGATTCCGGACAAACTTGGGAATACTCCGGTCAGCAAAGTCGAAGAAGTTCTTGGCAGCCAGGACCGCGTTCCGGTGAAACTCGTACAAGGATCCGTGAAAGCGGTTGCTGCCAGACCGCGTGACGAAGTTGATCTGTGCCCCTGACCTTGTGCCGAACTCGGGTCCATAGAGTCCCGATTGGACCTTGAACTCTTGAATCGAATCCACTGGTGGGGGCAAAGTCGCCTGATTGAAGAGTTGATCGGTGTTGCCCACCCCGTCCCACAGAAAGTTGTTGGATTGCTCCCGCATGCCGTTGACGGAAACCGCACCTCCCTGGGTCGAGAGCTGGCTTCCTTCAGCCCCGTGTGAGGCACCGGGAACCAGATAGGTGAGCTGGTAGAAATGCCTGCCGTTCAATGGTAGCTCCACCATCTTGTGCTGGTCGACGACTGCCCCCAGGCTGGAGCTGTCGGCTTCGACCATGGGAGCGTCGTCCACGACTTGTATGGAGAACGAGGGGTCACCGAGCTGGAGCTGGACATCCACCCGCGCCCACTCGTTGACCTGAAGATCGATCCCTGAGCGCTCATGCTTTCGGAACCCTGGATTCTCCACCGTGACGGCATAGACTCCCGGCTGAAGCAGAGTGATCCGGTAGGCTCCCAGATCGGAGGTAACGACTGTTCGGGAGACATTCGTGGCCTCGTTGGTCACGGCCACCTGGGCCCCGGGGAGGACGCCTCCACTCGGGTCAGTGATGGTCCCCAGGATGGTTCCAGTGGATGTCTGAGGTAGGGCCGCACCAATAGCCAGGAATGTGACGGCCGCTGGGATAAGAAGACGTGTTGATAGTTTGTGCATGATCAACCCCTGGATCTGATCGAGCGAGTTCGACCGACGTTCGCTTGTTGCTCTTCCGACGGCACAACCTCGTTCAATGGGCTCAGTTCCATAGTAGTAACGGAACCTGAGCAGTTAATACTGAGACTAGCAGATTTTCAGAACCGAATCGTGCCTGGCCTGAATCGCACTCTTCCTCCACGTAGCGGAGCTCGACTCCACTCCGGCCCAGCCGGATTCGATCCATCGGCTGCAGTTTCTGCTCTTGCACGCGCTGACCGTTGACAGAGGTGCCCCCACTACTGCTCAAATCCACGATCGAATAGCCAGTTCCACTCCGGACCAGCTTTGCGTGATGGCGAGAAACAAAGGGGGAGGAAAGCACCAGGTCGCAATCGGACATCCGTCCCAGGACGATCTCAGGTGCTTCGAGTGGGTGCGTTTCCACATCGTCATGGGGTGTGGTCCAAGACAGGTAGAACTTCGTCATTTTTCTCTCCGTCGGTCGGTCTTTGACAACGGCTGCAACAGCAGCGACAGAGTCCAAGCCGACCGGTCAGGTGTCAGAGTTTCTGACATACCGCTCTCCTTAGCGACTGACGTCCCGCTCATCCCACGGGGGTGATCGGGTGCTCGAGCGAGATGGCCGGAAAGGTCGTCAGCACCCCAGGCGACTGGCGGATCAATGTCAGGGCGACGGCTCCGTCTTCTTCTTTGACCTCAACCCAGAGAGACCCGTTGAAGGAGTCGGGCAGACCCAGAGCGAAGCGGTCCTGATTCGGAAACTGGGCCAATTGCTCATGGCCGCCCAGAGCGATTTCTTTCGGTCCCCGGACTATGGTCCCGGCTTCATCTCGCACGGTCAGGATCAGAGTCACCGGCCGACCCGTGGTTTCCACCAAAGCAATTCCCATATCGACGTCGGCCTCCGCATCCCGCGAGAGAGGAACCACCATATTTCTCGACGGAAAGCTCTCTCCCACTCCAGCTGTCCCCAGCGTTGGGGAGCTGAAGAGGACCACCCCTCGGGAACGAGAGAGAAGACCTCCACCGATCCCACCAGGCTCTGCTCTCCCCCGGTCTCAAGGGTCGTGCAGCCCAATGGAGGGATGGATACGAGCTTGGCGCCGCCGGGAAGAACTTCTCCGTTGAGGCTGACCCAGGCCCCGCCACCCTTGCTGTCGCGTGCCTGGACGAATACCAGGGCGGTGGCCAGCGGCGACGGATTCACCAGGAGCAGTGTGGACGTCAGGTCTCCCGCATGGACGAACTGGGCGTAGAAACTGCTGGTCGAGACTCGCTTCTGGATGACGGGGAAGGTTGTAAAGACGCCGGGGGCCAATCGAATGACGGTTGCTCCGATCTGACGATTGGAGGTGACCAGGACCGTCCCCTGGAAATCGTCGGGAAGACCAGGGAGCAGAGACTGGGCATCGTCGGCCTCGCGAATGAATCGAGCCAGCTGGGCGTTGCCTCCCAGTTCGATGGTGTTGCTTCCCTGAATCCGTCCGACCTTGTTCTGCACCCGCACGAGGATTTGAACGGGTCGGTCGTCGAGGTTGGTAATGGCCAAGGCTGTGTTGGTCGTGCCGCCGCCTCGGATTTCGACAGGAGCGACAAAGGAATACAGGGGTGGACTGGCACCGACTCCAGTGGTGCCGAAGGGACCTTCGAAAAGTACCGTTCCACCAAAGCCCCGATCGGCTCGAGCTCGGAAGGAACCCAGAAAGGCAGCATCACCGCTGCTTTGAGCAGAAAGGGACCCTCCAGGGGCGAGCGAAACAGGGTAATCGCCGTTGGCATCTTGTTGGAGTGATCCCAGCGTCACCTCCTGGCGTTCCCCCGCGCCATTTCTTGCCGAGAGTCTTCCGTTGGCAGGCTGTTTCAGGTTCGTGTTGATCAAGGAGATCCCCGAGACTGAAGCACCGGGCAGATGCGCAAACTGGGCAAAAGCCTGGCCAAATCTCAGGGGGTCGAAGACTTCCAGCGCGCCGCTGATCACCCCAAGCTCTGGTTCGTTTGAGACGAATACATTGACGGCCTTCTCCAGGAATACGGGATACACTCCTTTGGCGGTATCGCGAGGAACCGTGACGGGGAAGAATCTGGTAGCGCTGTCACCCGATCCGGACCCTCGTACCCCCGTTCCTGTGGTCAGGTCGGGCCCTAGAAAGAACAGATCCTGAAGAGAGTCCACTCCCTTCCCTCTCACCAGGAAGTCGGTGTCGATGCCCTGAAACGCATCGGCGGTCAGGCCCGTTAGAGGGATTCTACGATCGATTTGCGATCCCACTGTTGTCAGTATTCGTTGCCACCAGGGCAGGATCCAGGGTTGAATGTCTCTGGATGACGTCGAAGTCAACTCCCGTGAGGTCGGAGGCGACAGTGAGGGAAGGTTCCTCACTGTTGTCGTGGAACGCAGGGAGGAAGTTCGTCACCATGGGCATCGATCTATAGAGACCGGAACCCACCAACTCGGGAGTCATTGGACCGTCCAAAGGCTCTACGTAGAAAGTATATTTACCCTTGGGCAGGTACTCGATTCTGTAGGTGCCGTCGGGCGAGGTGATGGCGCTTGACACGATAATCCCATATTCATCCACCGCCACCACGAAGGCGCCGAATACCGGGTTGTCGTCCATGGTTACTGTGCCCGAAACGGTTCCGGTGATCTGCTGGAGCCCAGGGAGGGGATACCCGATATTCATCCCGCTGACGTCGTCCCAGCTCAGGGGATTGAATCCGAAGCCAAAGGCACCGCTCAGAAAATAGCTCGCCGAGCTTCGGAGATTGCTTCCCTCCAGACCCCAGCTGAAGCTCATCAGACTCAGGACGGTGTCCAAGAGGTTCAGGACACTTGGATCATCCGACTCCACCGTGCTCCAAACGTGATTGGGGCTGATGAGTACATCGGTTTCGATGATCCTGTCCCTGGAAGTCCGGATGAAGGAAACGCCCACGCCGTTGCCGATGATATTCCGGTGGGCGTCGGTGTCTGCAGCCGTCACAATGTTGAGGCCATCAGACCCGAAATCCTGCGTCTCGGTGTCTTCTCCCAGGACGAGGGTGAGCGACGAGACCCGATTCCATCTTTCCAGCGCCTCACGAATCGCACGCTTCGGATGGCTCCCATCCACGACGTGTTCCAGGTTATCGGTGAAGCCCTCCCAGACACTTATTTCGACCGGTCTTGTCGGATTCCAGGTAGGGTGTGTCCCATCTGTCTTGGTCGAAACCACATATCCGCTCAGGCAGAGTGCCGACAGGGTGAGGCAGGCGGCAGACAGCAAGCAACATTTTGGGCTAGTTTGCTTCATGGGATCTCTCCTGGACCGCCTGGCCAAGTTGCCTTGACAGGGTTTGTAGATCACTGAAGGTTGTTGGCAGCGGCTGTTCCAGAACCTGAAAAAGAGGATGTGAAGGGTAGATTCGAGCGACCCTTTTCTTCTCTGGATCGAGGACCACGGGAAGCCGTCCCAGCGGACCTGAAAACGTTCGGTTCTGTCGAAGTCGATCCCGGTAGGAGAAGACCAGGTAGTCCTGCCCCAATGCGTAACGGGGAGCGTGCGAAAAGGACATCGATTCCCCACCTACTGTCCCCCCGTACTCGACTATCTCGAGCCGATCCTGCGAAGGCCCCTTGATCGTGTCCTCTACGGCGAAGACATACCGGGTGAGAATGAATCGATTGTCCTCGCTGAAATAGCTCTGTCGATCGACCACTTTTCCAACAAAGATGGATTGAGTGTGTTCGACGAAGTCGACTCCGGTGACAGCGAGGTGCCGCTGCTCGGCCCATATGGGATGAGTCCAGAGGAGGAGCGCCAGAAGAAGCACCGAGAGAACACTTCCCAATCCCTTCAGAGCAACCTGACGGGAACAACCTGGTGCAGCCATCACTCTTTTGCCCACCCGGTTCCCAGCAGCAAAACCATCTTGATCTGATTGCCTCATGCCTCGATCAGTAGCAAACGCCGTTCCAGAGTCAGAGTGTCTCAGTAGGGTTCCTCGTAAGACCCTTCTTTATAAGGAGATAAAATAGTCAGGACGGTGCGGGAAGAGGCTTGCCGGGCGACAGTCCGGGTACTCATTTTCGCCCTGATCGGATAGTCCTCTATCTGATTGGGTCGCTCGATAATGGGCTCGGTTTCGATTCTGTAATCGAGGTCGATCCCAACGGGATTGGGGCTTCCCGCCCGGTGGGGCCACCAGCTGGCGCTGGATCAATCCGGGAAGAAACTTCGATTATCTCTCGCGGCTTCCATCTCAGTCGGATCGCCGAGGGTTGATGGTGGGCGATCGTTTGGAATTTGGTGCTTGTGATTTGGAGCTTGTTTGTATCTTGTACCTTGGGATTTCCGAAGTTTCAGGTCAGTGCCTTCCCCGCTACGCTGCCCCATTTGAGGAAGAAACTTCGGTCGAGGATAGGCGATATCGTGCGTCACTGCTTGGGGAAGAGTTGTCCAGCTCTCTCCTTGGAACCTGGGCTCATGTTGCTAACGGCTCAAGTCGTTCGCGGCTCTGCCGGACTTGGCCTCACATTATTGGCAGATCAACTCGTTCGCGCGAAGCTGTGTCGAACTGCAGCTGTTTCCGGTACTGCTCATTGCCCAATATTCACTGCTCACTGCTCACTGCGCCACGCACCAGCTAGAAGTCCAACCTGAAACCGAATTGGATCTGCCTGGAGTCGCGGGCGGACTGGACCCGGCCGAAGTTTGGGTTGTTGAAGTCTCCCACGGGCAGATCGAAGTTGGGGTGGTTCAGCAGGTTGAAGAACTCGGCCCGGAACTGGAGGCGGGATTGATCCCACAGCTGCCATGACTTCATCAGCGCCAGATCCAGCGACTGAAATCCGGGGCCCTGCAGGATGTTGCGCCCAGCATTGCCGAAGGTCCCCTGGGCGGTGCGCTCGAAGGCCGAGGCATTGACCCACTGAGCGGGATCTGGGTTGGATAGATGAGGGTTCCCAACCAGATTGGGGCGATCGGTCCCGATACCTCTGCCGTTGTCTGTTCTGCTGTCGTTGGTTCCTTCCAGGAGGGGTGTGAAGGGCCTCGACGACTGGAGGGCCATGATTCCGGTCAGCTGCCAGTTTCCGAACACGGCTTGGCCTACTCGTCCCAGACCCGCGCCCAACTTCTTGCCCCTACCGATGGGAAGCTCCCAGATGTAGTTGAAGACGAACCGGTGTCGGTTGTCGAAAGCAGAGAGGCCCCGTTCGGCAACCCGGTCCTGGCTATTCTGTGGATAGGAGTCGCTTCCCGTGCTTCCGAACAGAGCTGAAGAGTCGTCCAGGGATTTCGAGAGGGTGTAAGAGCCCAAGAAAGAAAGACCTCCCTGGAAGCGTTTCTCTGCCCGGATCTGGAGTCCGTGGTAGTCTGATGAGGCAACCGCTCCCCGAGCGTTGAGGGGGCCATAGTTGGGAAAGGGCCGTTTTCCTCCTCCAGGCTCCGGCTGATTTCGGTTGAACAGGGCTAACAGGTTCCTTCCCCGAGTCCCCACGTATCCGACCTCGATCAGGTAATGGTCTCCAAAACCTTGCTGCAGGTTCAGGGACCAGTGTTCTGCGTAGGGCTGCCGGAATATCCCGTCTGGGGACACTGCCAGACGCGTGTCAAGTCCCCGTCCAGAGAACGGATCCGACAGGGGTCGAGAAAAAAAGAACTCGATCCCGGGATTAGGTGGATTCTGTATCGGACCGCCACTGAAGTTGGCGAATGCATTGCTGTAAAAGATTCCATAGCCACCCCGGATGACCGTATTCCCGCTGGCGGTGGGAGCCCAGGCCAGCCCCAACCTGGGGGCAAAGTTATTCCGATCGCTCTCCATGCAGCCCCGAGGTATTCCTTGGGTTCCACACCGAATGAAGGTTGGTGTAGGCGCCGAGAGATCGGGAACATGGAACCTGTCCTGAGCCTCCACCGCTGGTTGATGGTACTCATATCGAAGCCCGTAGCTGAGGGTCAGGTTGTTGGCCCATTTGAAATCACCCTGGAAATAGAAGCTGTAGGACCAGGTACTCTGACTGAGACTGGAAC
>JAKZYH010000508.1:0-3094 GCA_047514575.1 Acidobacteriota bacterium
TCGTTAACGCCACCAAACAGCTGATCGGCGAGATTGTGGGAACCTTCTTGGGAAAATTCCGGATGCAGACCTCGTTCACTCGTCGCCGACCGGAATCCCTTCCCGGTCAAATTTAGGTACTTCCACCACGGGCTGCTAGAGGACGCAACCCCCTTGGGGTTGACTTCTCTTGATACTCGCAACCCGAGGCATCAGCACGACCTCTACCCGTGTTCTCCTAAGGTCCAGGACTTTCTCTTGTATTCCACAACTTGATCAGTTTGTGAACTTTTCATTGACCAAGGAGCCCTAGTACCAGGTCACACAGGTAGTGACTGGTACTAGGCCTGTGAGCGCGCCCAATCAAGCCAGTGTCTGCACCTCGACAGAAACGACCCTCGGAAGGTCATGGACGATTGGGGCCCAGCTGTCTCCAGCGTCGGCCGAGACGTACACCTGCCCGCCGGTAGTACCGAAGTAGATGCCGCACGGATCGAGTGAGTCGACCGACATCGCGTCCCGTAACACGTTGACGTAGCAGTCGCTTTGCGGCAGACCATTGGTGAGCGCTTCCCACTCGTCTCCACCCGTCCGGCTGCGGTAGACCCGCAGCTTGCCCTCTGGCGGAAAATGCTCCGAGTCGCTCTTAATCGGAACCACGTAGACGGTCTCGGGCTCGTGAGCGTGCACTTCGATCGGGAACCCGAAGTCGCTGGGCAGATTGCCACTGATCTCCCGCCACTCGTCGCCGCCATCGTCGCTGCGCATGACGTCCCAGTGTTTCTGCATGAACAGCACCTCGGGACGCGAGGGGTGCATGGCGATGCGGTGTACACAGTGTCCGACCTCGGCGTCCGGAACCGGTATGTGTTCGGACCTGAGTCCACGGTTGATCGGCTGCCAGGTCATGCCGGCGTCTTCGGATCGGAACGCTCCCGCAGCCGAAATGGCGGCGAATATCCGTCCGGGATCGGTCGGATCAAGAAGGATCGTGTGCAAACACAGGCCGCCGGCGCCGGGCTGCCATTTTGGCCCTGAATCGTGGCGGCGCAGGCCGGCCAGCTCTTGCCAGGTCTTCCCAGCGTCGTGCGTGACGAACAAAGCGGCGTCTTCAGCCCCAGCGTAGACAGTATCCGGGTCGGTAGGGGATGGTTCGAGATGCCAGAAGCGCTTGAACTCCCAGGGATGGGGCGTGCCGTCGTACCACTGATGAGTGCCGGGATCCCCGTCGTAGGCGAACTCATTGCCCACCTGCTCCCAGGTGACTCCCCCGTCATCGGACCGCTGGATCGTCTGCCGGAACCATTCGGTGAACTGCGACAGGTAGATTCGATTAGGGTCCACGAGCGAGCCCTTGACGTGAAAGATCTCCCAGCCCCCAAAATCCGGCCCACTGACCTGCCAATTCTGTCGGTTGCCATCAGCTGACAGAATGAAGGCACCTTTCTGTGTGCCTACTAGAACCCGTATTCCGCTCATCCCCTACTCCTTCGTTGATCTCACCTCACAAGCCTATCTGCGAATCCGTCATAGTCTGTGGCCTCTGTCCCGGTGGTAAGTCGGCGAGGGGAGTGATACTCTCCAAGCAGAGTCGAAATAGCAAATTCCAGTCGGGAAAAGACGAGGGAGTCACACATGAGCATCAGAAAACAAGCTATAGCCGTCCTCTGCCTCTTCGGGTTGGCCGCCGGCATCGTCCTCGCCCAGGACAACGAATCCATCGATGGGGCTCTTATCTACGACTATGATCCCTCGACGAAGCTGGGTGATGGTGTTTTCGGAACGATCATATCCGATCTCGAACACGATTTGCCCGGCAGAAACTCTCACGGCGGGCCCGTGTGCATGGAGTATCCCGACGGTCAGATAGTCGCCTTCAATACGAATACGAGCGATCACAATCTGGACGGTTGGAGCGAGTATGCGATCAGTCGAGATGGTGGCAAGAGCTGGAAGATGTACAACAGGTTTCCGTACTCCTTCGAAGCCTATCAGAGAGATCCCAGTCGACCGGCATGGGTCGAGGCGGGCCTGGTCACCCAGAAGGGAACGGTGGTCGTCTTCATCTCCTATTTTGGGGATGGGGCACGAAGCATGAGCGGCTTCATGAGGAGCTTCGACCAAGGTGCCAGCTGGACGACGTATGAGTCTGTCGACGGGATCCATATCGGTTATCCCGTCGCCACGGCGGTCGACGGGGGCACCAACTATGTCCTGTACGACTCAGACGGGGGAGGGCCTCACGTTCTGTATGTCAGTACCGACAATGGGCGATCCTGGCAAAAGCGGAGCTCCCTCTCGCTTCACGACGATACCTGGTACGGAGCCCTGTCCCTCATGAAGGATGGCGGACTGCTGGGCGGAGCCTACCACAGTGATGACGAGTACCACCTCTACTATTGCATCAGCAGGGACCAGGGCCGTACCTGGAGCGCACAGAAGAAGGCTCGGGTCGACCAAAAGGTTCGCGACCCCGAGCTGGCCTACCTCAGGGGCCGATACTATCTGCACGGCAGATCCGGAAGCTACGGCGAGGGAGCGGAGAGATTCGTTCTATATGAGTCCTCCGACGGCGAGAACTGGGGAAGCGGAATCATCGTCAGCAGCGATACCGGAAACGGCGATGGTTACAGCACCAACTGTCGGATTCATACCTCCGACGACGATGTCCCCGATCAATTGATGGTGCAATACAGCATCAACTACAAAGGGGTCGACAGCAACGAATACGTCTTCTTCATCAACCCCGAGTAGTTGACCGGCCCCATCGGCGGGCTTCGTTATGTAGCGGAGACAATGGGACCGCTGACTATGGGTGCAATGCCGATTTCATTGGAGCGGTGATCTTCAGCTGCTAGCTCGTGGATTCTGAGAATTTTGCTCTCACATTTGTCTGGAAGCGTGGGTTGGATGGAGATCACAATTCCGAAAGTTCAGGAACGGGTCCAGTGGGCCAAAAGACAGTTCCCGCTTTCGGCTCGGGCGGCTAGCACCCTGGGTAGGTTGAGGGGTGGCCTTTAAAGAGGCCGCTTTAGCGGCCTGGCGCGAAGCGTAATAGACCGGTCCTTCAGAAGGTGTCGCAAAGGTCAACGCCAGGGTCCGGACTGCACCACGC
>JAKZYH010000509.1:0-5217 GCA_047514575.1 Acidobacteriota bacterium
GCCAAACCCACGTCACAGACTGAATGTCGCGCATCTCCCTTCACTTGGAACTTCCCCTATCGTCCCCCCTTTGGGGACTTCGGGGACCTTCGCTTCGCCTGAAGGCGAGGGGTTTCCACCATCCCCGATGGGGACACTAAGAGCGATCTTCCAATCACTCCGGTAGCTCCTGCAACAAGGACTCTCATTGATCGTTCCGTTCGTCTGGGGTTACCTTCATTCGACGCTGAAGTCCAGCAACTCGACCGGCACCACAGCCGCAGCCTCGAAATTGCTATAGTTGATCGGCTGGGATCCTGGAACCACGATCTGGCTTCCACTATCGGTGCCACCGAGGCCCATATCGTCGACCTTGAGCGTATCGCTACCGGTCCCCCCGTCGATGTTCTGGACGGCGGCCGAGCCGACTGTCTCAACGGAATCATTGCCACCGCCACCATTGATCGTCGTCGGAGCTATGGCCGCTACGCGTGGCAATTCCGTGATTCGATCAGATTCCTTCTCGCTGGGAGAAATAGGCCCGTCTGCAGCCCGGGCAAAGAATGTTTCTGGGAAGTTTAGATCGCCTACTTGCTTCGCATGATCGATGAGATCATTGTCAGCATCACCGACTAGAAGATCGCCGCCATGATCATCCAGCGCGAAGAGAGAGTCGTTCCCGGCTCCTCCCGACAGAGTGTCGGATGCGGGAGGTCCTCCTGTGATCGTCATTCCATCGGACTCATCGGCAATGAGAGTGTCGTCTCCTGCCCCGCCAAGCGCCGAGTCATTACCGGCACCGCCAATGAGCAGGTCATTCTGTGCTCCCCCATGAAGAATGTCATTTCCACCGAGCCCATTGAAGATAACCGCGATCTGCGTGGAGGCAGTTGCGTCAAGAGTATTCGGGTTGCTTCCACCGACCACATCGACTCTCTCAATATCCACCAGCGCATCCATCCCGAAAAAGCTACCCACTCCCCCTGCCGTGAGTCTGGTATCAGTAACAGTCCAGTCGGTGTCGATTTCAAAACCTTTGTTTTCCGTGACGGTGTCGGTGCTTGCACCTCCGGCGAAGGAGTCATTCCCTCCTTGACCACTCAGGGTGTCCTCACCAGCATTCCCGAACAAAGAATCATCCCCATCTTGAGTCTCGAGTAAGTCATCGCCCGACCCACCCCGCAGGATATCGTTTCCACTGCCGTCCCCTCCATGCAGCGAAGTATTCCCAGAAAACGCGGTCGCATCGAGGGTATTGGCACTACTTCCACCCCTCAGAGAGGCTTCCTCGATCGAGACCAGGACGTCCGTCCCCAGACCAGTAAGGGACGTATCGGTAAGAGTGAAGTTGGCATTCGTGGGCAACTCGATGACCCGATCGGTCTCAGCAGTCCCGCCGTCAATGGAATCGTTATCCGCGCCACCCGAGAGTGTGTCATTGCCGCCTTCGCCTTTCAGTGTGTCATTCCCCGAGCCGCCGTCCAGGGAGTCGTTCCCATTCCCCCCCTCTATCAAATCCGCACCGGATCCCCCAATCGCATTATCATTGTCTGCTTGACCGCGGAGGGTGTCGTTGTCGTTCCCACCCGCCATCGTATCGTCGCCATCACCGCCCATTACCAGGTCATCTCCCCCACCGCCATCAATGAAGTCATTCCGGCCAGTGCCCGTAGCCGTGTCGTTGCCGGCACCCATATTGATGGACACAATGAGGCCTGCTGGAAAATTACCATTCACATTAGAACCGTCGAAGTTATCGTTGTCTCCCATGAGATCAACCTGGATTAAGTTCACGACTGCGGGGTTGAACTCTACTTCACCCACATCAAACTGACCATCACCATCTAAATCAACAAAAATATCGACATTATTGATTGCTGGCTCAAGCGACACATCGTTTGGTGCGTTATCTCCGGTAATCGTTAGATTGCCACCAGTCAGGTTCACGAGGGTAGCCGCAAAGGCATCGCGGGAGATGCCAAATGCCCCTAGCGCCAGGACGAGGCTCGCAGCCGCCAGACGGCGCGAAAAGCGAGGCGCGCGCAGTCTGAGGGTATCTACAGCCTGGAGAGGAACCTGCTGCCGAAACCAAGGTTGGGCCACAGCGGCGACTCGCTCTGCCAAGGCTTCATCTATCTCGAACGGATCAGCTTCAGGGAAAACTGCGACCTCGCTCTCAGCCTGGCTAGATGTCCAAATTGAGCCGGGAAATTCTGGTGGACGAACAGAACGTGCATGGGAGCAAGGATACCCGATCTTTCCCCTTCAATTTCTTCTTCAGAGTTGGCTCCGATTTCGAAATAGAGTAATAAATGAGTCTACGCGGATAGCATTCAGGGGGGACTCACCAGATGTCTGAACCTTACGTCGAGTTTTCTGATCTCGAGCGAACCGCTCGAAACCTGGTTTCGAGACGTCAGCTGCTTCAAAGGACGCTGCTTGCAGCGGGAATTCCAGTCCTGGCTTCCCGATTCATCGAGGCCGGTCCCGTTATCTCGACAGGCCTGGACCCTCTCTTTCTCGAAAAACTTCGAAGCTGCCTTCCTGAGGAAACT
Source organism: Acidobacteriota bacterium (assembly GCA_047514575.1). Lineage (GTDB taxonomy): Bacteria > Acidobacteriota > UBA6911 > RPQK01 > JAJDTT01 > CAUZIZ01. Next base: position 2,535 of record JAKZYH010000509.1, read on the forward strand.
CTCTACCTCGATGCCGGAACCAGCTTCGGCAGCATGAGGGCACTCCCTGGGGGAGATCTGCTTCACATCTCTACCCAACGGAGAGAGAGCACCCTCTCTCGAGACGGAGGAAGAAACTGGGATACCCCTCTCCCCCTGGTAAACGCTTCGGGAGAAGCGCTCAAGGGCGAAGGCACACCCAACGGAGGCAATCCTAGTCTGCTCCAGCTCAAATCGGGCGGCCTGATGCTGGTCTATTCGAAGAAGACTGCGGATCCCGCACACAACCATACGGTCTGGTTTTCCCGCTCGGACGACTCTGCCAGGTCCTGGTCGCCTCCGCGGAAGATATCCGAGCCCCACAACAACGCCTGGAAGTTCCACAACTCCGCGATCGTCACCAGCCGGGGCCGGATCGTTGTGCCTGTCTTCACCCTGGTAGGCAAATCTCTGAAGGAAAGAGGTCGGGCCCTCTTCGGCGATGAGCCCGCCCTGATTGGACACCACGGATGGGAGGAGTTCTTTGCCTACTGCTGGGCCTACTACTCCGACGACGAAGGCAAGACCTGGAAAACCAATACCGGCAAAGGAGTCTGGGCTGCCGGGGGTGAGCTGTTCGCAACGGTCGACTACAGCAGCAGCGGCCACTATCAAACCAGCGAGCCCTCGGTGGTAGAGGTGGCGCCAGACCACCTTTTGATGCTGCTCCGGACTCCCCTGGGGCGGCTCTATCAGTCCTGGTCCGAGGACGACGGAGCCAGTTGGAGTCGGCCTGAACCATCCCCCCTGGCATCGGCCTTGGCTCCCCCTGCCATAGAGCGGATTCCAGGCACTCGTGAGCTGCTGCTGGTCTGGAATCAGTCTTCGGCAGAGGAGATCCGACAAGGGCTGCAGCGCCATCGTCTCTCGTCGGCCATCAGCAGAGATGGCGGGGCCAGCTGGGAGTCGGGGCCCAACGTCTTCTCCACCTTTCAGAAGGCTCGAGATCGCATCCGAATAGAGCCTCCCCCGATTCGCTTCTACCGGGCTCGGGAAAGGGCGAGCCGTTTGACTCCCAATGATCTGGAAGGGACCTACCCTTCCATCACCTTCTGGAAGGATCGGGTCCTGCTGACCTTCATGTGTAGAGAGCGTGCCTACAGCCTGAACTCGGAGGGCCGGACGGGCTACGACCTTCCCTCCAGCCAAAGAGGAACGACGGCTCATATTTGCCTCAGCCTTCCCCTCTCCTGGTTTCGGGCTGTCCCTCGCCAAAACCCCGTGCCCGCTTGAAATCAACCTGTTCGATGCGAGGGTTCCATCAACTGCCAGGGCCTTGATGGATAGTGAAGGCTGATCCGGCGCCTGGCAGCCAGCAGTTGGCAATCGTCGTCAACAATGCCGACGGGCTGCCGGTAGAATTATTGGATTTCTCGGTCGAGGAGTCCCAGGGGAAGGCGAGCGAAGAGGAAAACGGCGGCGATCGGCAGTAGGCCGTGACCCGGGTTTCCAGCCGCCAGATCAGCGCTCACTTCCCGATCGCATGCGAGCACCACTAAGCCCATACTGGGAGGAAGTGGGAAGTAGTCTTCACCGGAATGATCTAATGTGGCCAGTCGCGCAGCTGATCCTTGGACGTAGCTTTGACCTCCTGGGTCACGCCGGCAAGCGAGTACGATTGGGCTTGTCCCCGGTTTGAAGCCAGTGGACGATGTCGTCCGTCAGCATCACGTATCCCCAGACCCGGCCGAAGAGAATCTGGACGGCCTCGGCACTGCCGGCGTCGAAGCCAGCACAGGCGTCGGCCGCCAGGATCACGTGGAATCCCCGGTCGGCGGCATCAATGGCCGTGGCCAGAACGCACTGATCCGTAGCCAGACCCGTGAGCACCAGAGTCTCCACCTTCATATTGCGGAGCAGAAGATCCATCGGAGAGCTGTGGAAGGCGCTGCTGGTGTTCTTGTCCAGGACCAGCTCACCCCTCTGGGGCGCGACCTGAGCAAGGATCTCGTGTCCTGGGTCGCCTCGGACAGCCATGTGCCCCGAGGAACAGTCCCCCGAGTCCCGGGCCACCTCCTCGCGTCCACGACGCCTGACGATCAGGTCGGGCCCACCAGGCAGAAAGGCCCCGTGGCGAGTGTACACGACCTGGCAACGCTGTTCCCGGAAAGCCGAGAGGAGTTTCTGGATGTTGCTCACCATCCGCGCAGCCTGGCGCGAAAACTCCTGAAAAACACCGGTGCTGTTCTGGCGCAGGGTGTGGGCAAGATCACCTTCGCTGTCGAGGGCATAATGCTGAACGTCTATCACCCCCAAAGCACATGATTCTGGCCGGATGGGTAGCTCGAAGCTGAACCCTGCCGCGGGCCAATCCTGGTCCTTCAGCAATGTGATCTGTTTTCCTGCCACACTCACCTCCTAGGGGACCTCCTTATATCAGACCACGGCCGCAAGATTCATCCCTTACCGCTCAGGGGTCAGTGTGCTAGCGTTTCCGGGGAGCGTACAAGAAAGAAACTTCTTCTCCCAACGGGAGCCCCTCCCCTACGCCGAAGTTCCCGCCTTACCCCAAGGTCTGAAAATCAAGTTTCAGGTTAGTCCCGCCCCCGGCTGGGAGCCGGATCATTCGAGAGAGAAACTTTGGCGGTGTTGTCGTAGGCTGTAGCGGAGCCGTGGCAGCTAAGACCCCGGTTTCGGGACAACCGACTCAAATACGCTCAATCCA
>JAKZYH010000510.1:0-28180 GCA_047514575.1 Acidobacteriota bacterium
TTTGATCTTCAGGCCCAGACTTGGCAAGACCTTTCGCCTCCGGGCATCGGGCCTGAAAGACGCTGTCTCCATACGGCGGCTTACGACCCTTCCTCGAGGCGAATGATCATTTTCGGCGGGCAGACGACTGGCCATCGAAACGATCTCTGGGTCTTCGATCTTGCTACCAACTCCTGGACCGAGGCCCCCGCGGATGCTCCTCCCTCGGGCCGAATCTTTACTGCGAGTTTCGTCGAGAGTGGCGGGTCCTTCATCGTCTTTGGCGGAAGAATCGCGTCGGACACCACCAACGAGACCTGGCGTTACGATTTCGGGGGTGGGCAGTGGAGCAGGTTGGAGATCTCTAATCCCCCTTCGGCCCGCAGCAGCATGGCTGGGACCCTCATCGCAGAAGACAAACTGATCATTTTCAGTGGAAGCGGCGCGGGGTCCCCGAATGATGTCTGGGAGCTGAGCAGGTCTCAGGGGCATCTCTGGTTCGCCCAGTTCGGAAATGGAATGGGGTTTTCGTCGGCGATCGTACTGACCAATACTTCGACGACCGAGCAGAACGAGGGTACGGTCGAGTTCTCTGATGGAGTTGGTCAGAGACTATCGGTTGGAATCGTGGAGGAGCCGCAGCCAACGACGTCCGCGGCTGTGTTTCCCACGGCGGTGACTGACCGTGTCGCCTTCTCAATCTTCCCCCTCGGAGCAATCACAATTTCGACCGATGGAGAAGGGGACCTTGTCGTGGGCTCTGCTCGGGTCACTGCGACTGCAGACCTGGGGGGCGTGATCCGGTTCAGTATTCCGGATATCGGAATCGCAGGAGTGGGAGCGAGCCAACCCTTGAGCGGCTTCATTGCACCGGTTCGTCGAGAAGTGGGAGGAATCAATACTGGCGTCGCGATTCGCAACACCGAGGACCAGGCGGTGGCCCTCGATCTGAGGCTGCGGACCCAGGGAGGGATCGAGGTGGCCGCTGCGACCATTGATGAGTTGGTGGCGAACGGGCACCTCGCCAAGTTCATTGATGAGTTGTTTCCTGAGGTCGACACCGATGATTTTGTAGGGACTGTGGTAGTTCAAGCCAGCGGCGGCGAGATCGTGGCGACCGCGTTGGAGTTAGGTGACGACCCGGGACAGTTCACGACGCTGCCCGTAACTCCACTAGAGTGAAGATGCCCCCTCGGTCCCCCATTTCCAGGTAAGTCGCTCCCCCAGGAGCCCTCGCCCTATTCGAGAAAGAAACTTCTTCTCACCTCAGGGGCCATCACCTACACCGAAGGTGTTATTGCGGGTAGCCCAGGGTTGCAATGCGAAGCGAGCTACCCTGGGTTTGGGTCGTTCAAAAGAAACGCGTACCCCAAAGGGGTTATTGCCGACCGGAAACCGAAGCGCAACAACGCTTTCAGCGTAGAAAAGGCAGATGACTTAAACCCAGGGTAGCTCGCTTCGCATTGCAACCCTGGGCTACCCGCAATAACACCTTCGGTGTAGGACCGATCCCATTTTGCCGCGCTGTTTGTAGAGTGATACGTGCGACGTTCAGACCTTCAGACGTGCGACGAATTCTTTAAGCCTCCGCTTGGCAGACCTCAATTTCGGTTCCAGGGGAGAATCATCGTCGGCTGATTGACGTGCCGTCTCATTTCAAGTTCCAGGCGGGTGCCGCAGCCTGGCATCAGCCGAAGAGCCACCGTGGGCGAGTCGATCTCAATCCGCTGGCCGTTCAGCTTGAGCGAAACGAACTGATGCTCGGCGTATCCCCCAGCTTGCAGGATCAGATTCCGTTGCCTTAGTTGGTTGGTGTTGACCAGATAGAGATCGACGCTGTGATCCGTCATCGACTCTACTAGTGCTGCTACGTCCTGCGGGATTCCTGCGCGCCGTTCCATCGGGTCAAAGTATCGCAGTCGGCAAAACAGGACCGATCCCTGGTGGGCGGGGTGGAGGCCGCCCAGCATCAAGTGGATGAGCGAGCTGACGCTGGCCGGGTTGAAAGCCATCGGGTCGTCCGCCAGCCGCGTGTCAGGGGTGGTTGTATCCTGGCGCATGGCCTCGACACGCGAGCGAATCCTGGTGAAATCGGTGCGTAGTGACTGCTCGGGGTATTCCGGGTTCTGTCCTGCCAGATACTTGCGCCAGGCGTTGTCGCGCGAGACCTGGCTGTTGTTGCGATAGCCGGAGAGGCTGGTCTGATCCAAGGACAGTTTCGAAGTCCGAGCCAGATCATCCGGATTCATCGACAAGTAGTAGATGTTCATCGCGTTGTAGTCGTATTGTTCGGGCAGGAACTCGTACCAGCCATCATCGCCGTACATCCGAGGGTACATCTTCTTTCCTTCGATCATCTTGCCCTGAGCGTTGATGGCGTCAATCTGGCGGCGCCAGGGCTCCAGGTACTTGTCGTCTCCCGTGAGCAGGTAGGCATTCATAAAGCCAGTGAAGCCCTGGTGCACCGTGATGCGATTGGCCAGGGTCCCATCCTGGGGAACCACGACCGTGAACCCCCAGCCGTAGACTCCTCCATACCACTTACCCTCTGTCTCGCCTCCGATGGTCCCGTCCAGTCCAATATTGCTGGGAATGATGTAGTCATTTTCGATCATGCGTTCCCGCCAGGCGTCGACGTATTCCAGCAGCCAGTTCTTGTACTTCGCCTCTCCGGTGAGCATGAAGGCATTTAGAGCAAGAGAAGTGGCCAGCAGGTTCTGGGGATGGTCGCCTACGATGTCGTTGTAGTCCTTGAAATGCGCTACCATCTGCTCGTAGCTTTCTTCCCCATGTCCCAGTTTGAAGCGCCCCTTGACCTCGATCGGATCACCCGCCCAGTCCAGGCCGGTGGCCTTGCGCAGTAGAGGACCTCGACTTCCGTTGAACATGCTGCGGATGATCTTGTGTTTGGGATCGTAGTTGAGGGCCTGCGGATCCTCGTTCATATAGAAGCCGGCGAAGCGTCGGACACGTCTCTGGAAATTCGGGTTGCCTGGATCGGATAAGCCCTGCAGGTTGAAGACGGTCAATCCTTCGCCGTTGTGCAGCCAGTCGAACATGACCGGGAACTCCTTGTAGTACATGCCCTCTCGTGCGAACGGGACCTGAGTTGTCTTGGCCTCGGTGTATTGTTCAAGGTGTCCCTCCCAGGCTTTCTTGTACATCTCCAAGACCACGTCGGAGGCGCCTAGCGCATGCAGAATAGGCCAATCGTTACAGTTCTCGATGGCATCGTCGGGACCGTCGTCACCACCCCATCGTTCCACGCACAAGAGGTGGCCTCTTGAATCGAAGTACTTGGCAAAGAACTCTTGGCAGGCCTCGGTATTGGCACGCAGTAGCTCGCGCTCCAACAACGCCCAACTGGGTGGAGCCATGGGGCTGTCAACGGCTATTGCAATCTCTCCCGAGGCCAGAGACGAAGAGTGTCCCATGCTGGTAGCGATGAGAATAATGCTGAAAAGAATGGACTGTTTCACGTTACACTCTCCCTCGGGATGATCTTTCCGATGTCTGTGGTCAGAGTCCAGGCGATCCCGGCTGCGAAAGCCAGATTGCCGGCCAGGATCAGTATCGGAGCCGCGATCCCGAATCCGACCGAGCTACGAAAGGCCCTGGCGGCCAGGGGCAATGAAAAAGCAATCGAAGCAACTATAAAGGTCAGGGCAACCCACCCAAAGATCGGACGTACCACTGAGAGGAGCAATGACACGAGGCCCAGACCGAGTAGAGCGAGTTGGAGCCGGCGCTTCTTTGGTGTACTGCTGTCGGAAACCGTCTTCTTCGGAAACCTGCGGTAGAGCAAGGGTGCGTATCTGGCGTAGCGAAACTTCCTCTTAACATATCGCCATGAGGTCTGAGGGTGCTGGTGCTGGACCTCGGCCTGCGGCACAAACACCATGAGAGTTCGTCGATGTGCCAGCCGGAAGGACAGATCAAGATCCTCGAGCTTTCCAAAGAGGGTGTCGAAAGGGTTTTGCTGGAGCAGGTCTCTGGAGAGAGCGCAGGTCCCAGTGTTGATGAAATCGATTGTCTCCTGCGCCTGCATCCTGGAATAACGATCTTCGAGTTCCAGTTGAATCAAACGCGCGGCCCATTCCTCTTGCTGGGAGACGTATTTGCCTACGGCGACGTCGGCCGAGCCCTCCAGGAGAGGCCGTGTCAGTTGATCGACCCAGTCGGGGCTGGGGATACAATCGGCGTCGAGGAAGAGTACGATGCGACCCCTGGCTTCGGTCACGCCCCGGTTACGAGCGACTGCGGCGCCCTGGCGCGTTTGACTTACGACGCGAACTCCGAAGCGGCGGGCCACTTCGAGACTGCCGTCGATGGATCCGTCGTCCACGACGATGACTTCGATCCGTTCCCGATTGTGCTGTTGTTCGAGTCCTGTGAGGCAGCGGGCCAGAGAGTCAGATAGATCCCGGACGGGCACCACTACCGAAAACTGGGGAATCCGATCACTAGGCGTCGTACTCACGCTCCCTCACCCTGGCTGTGGATCGGCAGCCGGAGGTGGCCAACTCTGAAAGACAATCCCAAGATACAAGGATACAAACAAATCCCAAGCCTCAAGCACCAAATTCACCGCCAGTGGGATGAGTTTTCACCACGAGGTAGATCAACGCCAAGATCGACAAGATCACCCGAAATCCAGAGTTAGTTTGAGATTGTTGCTTCGAATTTCTTTATGTCTTCTATCTTGAGATTTGGGGCCTCGGGTCCTGGGTCCTTGCCTCTTGGCTCAGGCTCCACAACACTTCTTGTATTTTTTCCCCGAGCCGCAGGGGCAAGGGTCGTTGCGTCCAACCTTGGGCAGAGCCCGGACCACCGGCTTGACGGCAGCGGCGCTTCGGTTGTCCATCCGCTGGGGACGCGGCGTGACGGCTTGATCTTCGGGTCCAGAATAGGTCATGGGCTGCTGGCGGCGGGAGCGGGCGCCCAGCTGTTCTCGCTCGTCATTTTCAGTGATTGGACGCAGCAGGTAGAGCATTCGAACCATCTCTTCCGTCGAGCGGTTCCAAAGCTCTTCGAAGAGCTCGAAGGACTCGCGTTTATACTCGACCAGTGGATCCCGCTGTCCATAGCCCCGAAGACCGATTCCTTCCTTGAGGTGATCCAGGGCCAACAGATGGTCTTTCCACTGCTGGTCGATGATCTGGAGCATCAGGATGCGCTCGTACCAACGCGTCGTCTCGGCGCCGATATCCTGCTCTTTCTGCTCATACTTCGTCCGGACGGTGTCGAGCAGTTTCTCTTCAAGCTCCGGGAGCGACAGGTCATCCACATCGATCGGAAGTCCAATCCCGAAGACCCGCTGCAGATTCACCTTCAGGTTCTCGAGATCCCAACTTTCCGGATCCGTTTCCACGTTGGCATAACTGTCCAAGAACTCCTGGACCAGCCCCTCGCCCAGATTCAGGATGTACTGCTTCTGGTCCTTACCTTCGAGCAGCTCTTTTCGGAAACGATAGATTTCCTCACGCTGCTTGTTCATGACGTCGTCGTACTCAAGCAGGTGTTTCCGGATCTCGAAATTCCTCGCCTCTACCTGTTTCTGGGCTCTTTCGATCTGCTTTGTTATCAGCCTGGATTCGATGGGGACGCCTTCTTCCATGCCCAGGGACTGCATCATTCCGGAAATCCGCTCCGATCCGAAGATTCTCAGCAGATCATCTTCCAGAGAAAGGTAGAATCGGCTGGATCCCGGGTCGCCCTGGCGTCCGGCGCGACCTCTGAGCTGGTTGTCGATCCGGCGGGCCTCGTGGCGCTCGGTTCCGATAATGTGAAGCCCTCCCAGCTCGACAACCTCCCTATGCTCTTTTTCCCAGTCAGGAGTTCGCTTCTCCAGCTCCTTCTCGAACTCCTTCGGGTCTTCCTCCCAACTCATCCCCCGTTTGCGTAGGCTGGCTTTGGCGTCAAAATCTAGATTGCCACCGAGGATGATGTCGGTACCACGGCCGGCCATATTAGTGGCGATGGTGACCGCGGCCTTTCTGCCCGCCTGGGCAACGATCTCGGCCTCTTTCTCGTGGTATTTAGCGTTCAACACAACGTGCTTGACACCCTTGCGCTTCAGCAGGCCAGCCAGTCGCTCGGATTTGTCGATCGAGGTGGTTCCTACCAGAACCGGGCGACCGATCTCGTTGAGCTCCTTGATCTCTTCGACCGTTGCTGTGAACTTTTCCCGCTCGGTCCGATAGATCACATCGGAATACTCATCACGAATGAGGGTCCTGTTGGTAGGAATGACCGAGACCTGGAGCTTGTATATTTTCTCGAATTCGGCGGCCTCGGTCTCGGCTGTACCCGTCATCCCGGCGAGCTTTTCGTACATCCGGAAGTAGTTCTGGAAGGTGATGGTCGCGAGGGTCTGATTCTCGCGCTCGATCTTCACCCCTTCCTTCGCCTCCAGCGCCTGGTGCAAGCCGTCGGAGTATCTCCGTCCCGGCATCAGGCGCCCGGTGAACTCATCCACGATGATGACCTGACCCTCTCTCACGACGTAGTCGACATCCCGCTTGAACAGGGTATGGGCCTTGAGCGCCTGATGGATGTGATGGACAAGATCCATGTTCCGTGGGTCGTAGATATTGTCTACCCCAAGAAACGCTTCTGACTTCTCGATACCAGGTTCCTGAAGCACTACGGTTCGGGCCTTCTCATCAACCTTGAAGTCTTCCTCACGCACCAAACGGGGGATGAGCTTGTCGATCTTGTAGTACTTGTCGGTGGATTCTTCCGAAGGACCACTGATGATCAAAGGTGTACGGGCTTCATCGATCAGGATGGAGTCGACTTCGTCCACGATGGCGTAGTAGTGCTGGCGTTGGACACAATCTTCGCCCGAGTACTTCATGTTGTCGCGGAGGTAGTCGAAGCCGTACTCGTTGTTGGTTCCGTAGGTAATCTCTGCCTGGTAGGCAGCTACCCGATCCTGCTCGGACATATCGTGCTGAACGACTCCGACAGTCAGGTCTAGATAGCGGTAGAGTGGACCCATCCACTCGGTATCGCGGCGAGCCAGGTAGTCGTTCACGGTGACGACATGCACTCCTCGTCCCGTCAGTGCATTAAGGTAAACGGGCAGGGTAGCGACCACTGTTTTCCCTTCACCCGTCTTCATCTCTGAGATCTGGCCCTGGTGGAGCACGACACCGCCAACGAGCTGCACATCGTAGTGACGCATCCGGAGAATGCGCTTGGAGGCTTCGCGCACGAGTGCAAATGCCTCAGGTAGGATATCATCGAGTTCTTCGCCCTCTCGCAGGCGCGATTTTAATTCGGGAGTCTTGGCCTTCAGTGACTCATCGCTCTGTCCCGAAAGCTGGTCCTCGAGCTCGTTGATGCGGCCGACGAGAGGCTCAATACGCTTGAGTTCCCGCTCGTTCTGGGAGCCAATGAACTTGGCCAGAAGCGTGTTTAACATGTCCCTCTCATTGTAGCATGACGCCCAGATCCGCTGGACGAACGCGGTTCAGTGGTGGGACAGTGGGGGAGCGGATCTGGGAAGTTCCGAATTCCAAGATACAAGATACAAACAAATTCCAAGCAACAAATCTCAAACGGACTCTAGACCGCTGGAAGTTTATAGCATTTGGTACACGCCCGGAGTCCTGGGATCTGCTTTTTGGATTTGGAGCTTGGGTTTTGGGATTTATTTGTATCTTGTATCTTGTATCTTGGTGCTTGCTTTTAGCATCGCTATAATCCTTCCATGAAGATACTCGAAGCTTTGACCTTTGATGACGTGTTGCTCATCCCGGCTCGGAGTGAGGTGCTGCCGGCGGAGACTGAGCTTCAAACCAATTTCTCCAGGAACCTCCCGCTCACTGTCCCGATCGCTTCTGCCGCCATGGATACGGTGACGGAGGCTCGTCTTGCCATCGCCATTGCGCGCCAGGGAGGCGTGGGGATCGTCCACCGCAACCTGTCAATTGAAGCTGAGGTAGAAGAGGTGGACAAGGTCAAGCGTTCGGAGTCGGGGATGATCGTCGATCCGGTGACCGCTCGCCCCACTGATCGAATCCGGGACATCATCGGTATGATGGATAAGTACAGGATCTCCGGTGTGCCCGTTACCAACCGGCAGGGGAAACTGCTTGGCATCCTGACCAACCGGGATCTCCGCTTCGAGACCAACCTCGACTCGAAGGTTTCCGACCTGATGACTTCGGAGAATCTGATCACTGTCCAAGAGGGGATCTCCCTGGAGGAGGCCAAGAAACAGCTCCACGAGCATCGGATCGAGAAGCTCCTGGTGGTCGACGAGAACTATCGGCTCAAGGGGCTCATCACCGTCAAGGACATCATGAAGATGATTACCTACCCGGATGCCGCAAAGGACAGCTTTGGTCGTCTCAGGGTTGGTGCTGCGGTAGGTTCGACCGGCGACTTTTCCGAAAGGGCCGTCGAGCTCGAGCGGGCAGGTGCCGACGTGATTGTGGTGGACACGGCCCATGCCCACAGCAAGCGCGTGCTACAGGCGGTTTCGGTGCTGAAGAAGAAGCTCAAACGGGTCGATGTTGTGGCCGGAAACATCGCCACCGGAGATGCGGCTCGGGAGCTCTCTGATGCCGGTGCCGATGCAGTCAAAGTCGGCATGGGCCCTGGAAGCATCTGCACGACACGGGTAGTGACCGGAGCCGGGATGCCTCAGATCACGGCAATCGCAGAAGTTGCTGAGGTGGCGCGAGATCTGGGACTTCCGGTCATTGCGGATGGAGGCATCAAGTATTCGGGGGACATCACCAAGGCAATTGCTGCTGGCGCTGATTGTGTCATGATCGGAAACCTCTTCGCCGGAACCGACGAATCGCCTGGCGAGCTTGTGTTTTTCCAGAACCGCAGCTACAAGACCTACCGTGGGATGGGATCGCTGGGGGCTCTGGGTGGTATCACTGCAGATCGATATGGTCACGATCCGAATCATCCCGAGAGCAAGGTCGTGCCCGAAGGGATCGAGGGACGAGTGCCGCACAAAGGGAGCGTGGAAAAATTGATACCGATCCTGTTGGGAGGACTGCGTGCAGGCATGGGTTACTGCGGTGTCCGAAACGTCACGGAACTACAGTTAGAAACCCGCTTTTCACGAGTCAGCCACCTGGCACTCCGGGAATCTCATGTGCACGATGTGGTCGTCACCAAGGAAGCTCCCAACTACCGGGTCGAGCTGTAGGCGCCAATCCTAGGCGCTAAGCTGAAACTTCGAAAGTCGAAGGTACAAGATACAAGGTACAAACAAGCTCCAAATCACAAGCATCAAGTTCCAAACGATCGCCCACCATCACGTTCCGCGATCCGACAAAGCGGCGAACGACTTGAGCCGTTAGCAACATGAGGCCAAGTTCCGAGGAGAGAGCTCGACAACTCTTCCCCACGGAGTGACCTTCCCCACGGAGTGACCTTCCCCACGGAGTGACCTTCCCCACGGAGTGACCTTCCCCACGGAGTGACGCACGATATCGCCTATCCTCGGCCGAAGTTTCGTTCTCGAATGGGGCAGCACCGCTGGGGGAGCACTAAGCTGAAACTTCATTTGTAAGTTGGGAGGGAAAAAGGACGTAACCCATTGATCTAGAATTGGATAGGGTATCCTCCAGGTGATTGTCTGAAAACCGTGGCGGTGGCTTCCAAGCCGCCGTTTTTCGAGCCAAAGGCTCGAAGGAAGGAATACGGCGGCCCGGAGGCCACCGCCACGCCCTGACGCGAAGTTTCTTTCCTGTACGATCCGGCGCAGCCGGTGGCGGGGCTAAGCTAGAACTTGATTTTGTGGGTTCGGCGGAAAAACGGACGTACCCCATTGGACGACTGCGCTGAAATCGAGCAAGAACGTGATCTACTCGACATCCCCTACTGCCAACCACAGTAGAACTTCGGTGCAAGCGATCAACCCTTTCGCCCCCCAGAATGCCCTCTGATCGCACGCTATCACCGCGGACGCTATAATCTAGTTCGATGCACATACTCCTCGTCTTCTGCCTTTGCGCTGCTACCCTCTGGGCCCAGGATGGAGCCTCCAAGGTCAACGAGGTTCTGGTCAAGCTGAAGACACCCAAGCAGGGATCGAAAGTCGAAATCTTTGTGCTGGAGGAGACCGATCTGAATGAGTTTGCGGAGGCCGCAATTCAGGGCAAGAAGCGCCTGGGAGTGCAGAAGGTAGAGCTCGATCTAAAGGGGGCGGGACGCTTCGAAGGAACGGCTCTCATAAACATGGACGACGTCGAATTGACGGGCTTCACCGCCCGTGCCTTCAAGGCGATGTTGAGTGGAACCCAGACCCTGATAGCAGTGGGCAAGATCACCACCTCGAAGGGACAGGGGACATGTGCCCTGGAGAGTGCCCGCGTCAACGACATTCCGATCCCTGCATGGCTGGCCAATTCGGTAATCGGATATCTAAGTAGCCGCCAGCCGCCCTACGTCGACATCAGTGAGCCTTTCGAACTGCCCTACGAGGTCCAGGAGGTCAGTGTGACCCGGGACAAGGTAGTGCTCATCCGTTGACGCCCATCTTCCTGGCTAACCCACCTTCGCCAATGTTGGCGGTGCTATGGTTTTACCCACCGCAGTCGCGATCAACCGGAGCTCATCCATCAACTCGGTGAACTGATCCAGGTTCAGCGACTGTGCTCCGTCGCAGAGGGCCTGGTCAGGATCATGGTGGACCTCGATCAATAATCCGTTGGCGCCGGCTGCTACAGCCGCACGAGTCAGTGGAGCCACTCGGCTGCGGATGGCGACTGCGTGGCTGGGGTCTACGACAATAGGGAGGTGGCTGAGCTTCTGCACTACCGGAATAGCGGAAATATCCAGGGTGTTGCGCGTCTCGGTTTCGAAGGTGCGGATGCCCCGCTCACAGAGCATCACCCGATGGTTGCCTCCAGCCATGATGTACTCTGCCGCCAAGAGCAGATCCTCGATGGTAGCGCTCATGCCTCGCTTTAGCAGTACCGGAATATCCGTTTTCCCCACGTCTCGCAGGAGTGGGTAATTCTGCATGTTGCGGGCCCCAATCTGAATCACGTCGATGTACTTCTTGGCCAGCGGGATCTGAGCCGACTCCATCACCTCGGAGACGACCAGGAGCTGGTTTCTGTCGGCAGCCTTCCGGATCATCTTGAGCCCGTCTTCCGCGTGTCCCTGGAAAGAGTAGGGGGACGTTCGGGGCTTGAACGCGCCTCCTCGCATCAGCTTGACTCCGGTTCCCCGGACATGCTCGGCGATGATTTCGCACTGCTCGGGGCTTTCAATCGTGCAGGGTCCGGCGATCACGACGACCTCGTCGCCTCCAACTTCCACATCGCCCACCTTGAAAGTGCTTCCTTCGGGACGAAAGGCCCGAGAGGCGAGCTTGTAAGGTTCGGAGATGCGATGGACTTTATGGACTCCTGGCAGGACTCCGTAGTTTCGGGTGTCGACGATCTTCGCGCCTACCGCTCCCAGAACGGTGTGCTCGACTCCGGTGGACCGGTGCACGTCAAAACCCTCGGAGACCAGTCTCTTGATCACGGCCTCGATGTCTTGGTCGCTAGCTTCGGGTTTCATCACGATGACCATTATTCTTCGCTCCTTTCAGATCTCTTGGCTTGCCCCTTTGCGGCTTCGTGATTGTTCGACTCCCGTTCTGCTCGTCGGGACTCGTCGATAATCCGTTCGAAGAGGCGCCTGATGGCCTCCTTGGTCAAAGGGCCTCGAGTCAACGCTTGAACCTGTTCAATAACCTGCTGTTCCCGTTCCGGATCGTAGATCTCCACGTTCAGGCGCTGCTTGATTTCCCCAATCTCGATCGCACATCGGCCCCGCTCGTTCAGCAGTTCCAGTAGTTTCAGATTGATTTCGTCTATCCTCTTCCGCCAGTGGTCTATATCGGCCATGTTGTGCTGTCCATCAATCCAGGCTCTCCAGTAACTGCGTCCTTGGGAGTACCCGGCAAAAAAAAGACCGTGGGCAACTTCTGTTGTCTACCCACGGCCTTAAGACCTCGATTCCCCGGTTAACTTACACGGGTGGGTAGCTCATGATGTCCCACCGATAAAAGTACCGATTTGAGAAGGTCCGAAGCAACATCTTTAAAATCTCCAACAAGCAACGATACTGCACTAGTCGTTTGGGATCAAGTGATCCGTCACGAACCGGCCTACCCTCGAGGGCAGATCGGTTTCCTGTTGGTGTTCGGCAATGAAGCGCACGATCGCTGATCCGACCACGGCACCCTCGGCGTACTCCCAGATCTTACGCACGTCATCGGCTGACTTCACTCCGAACCCAACAGCAACGGGGAGTTGTGAGAAGGACCGGATTCGTTTGGCCGTTGTGGGTCCGGCGGCCTGCACATCGGAGTGCCTTCCGGTGACCCCGGTGCGGGCTACAAGGTAGATGAAGCCCGAACTCGCAGCAGCGATGTCGTGCAAGCGGTCATCCGAGGAGGTGGGCGCCGCCAGGAAGATGGAATCCAGGGCACTGGAGGCTGTGGGCTGAAGGCGTAGGTGCTCCTCTGGGGTCAGGTCGGAGATCAGGACCCCGTCCAGGCCCGCCGCGGAGCCTTCGGTATGAAGGCGCTCCAGTCCATACTTCCAAACCGGGTTCATGTAGGTCATGAAGATCAAACCCGCGTCCGTCTCACGCCGAAGGTCTTTCACCAGTCCGATGTAATCGGAAAAGGCATAGGCGTGCTGAAGGGCGTGAAAGGACGATTCCTGAATGATGGGGCCATCGGCGTTCGGATCGGAAAAGGGAATTCCGATTTCGATGATGTCGGCACCTGCCTGGGCCAGGGACAGCACGATCTGCCGGGTCGAATCCAGATCGGGGTGACCCGCCGTCACGAAGGGTATGAAACACCGTCTATTCTTTGAGAAGATCTCGGACAGTCTCGACATCTTTATCTCCGCGACCGGAGAGGTTGATGATCATCAGCTCTCCAGAATCCTTGTGTTTGACCGCTTCGGCAATTGCGTGAGCCGATTCCAGGGCAGGGACAATTCCTTCCAGCTGACTCAAGAGCTGGAAGGCCTCCAGCGCTTCGGCGTCGTCCGCTGAGGTGTAACTGACCCGGCCCGTATCCCGTAAATAAGCATGCTCTGGGCCAACCGAGGGATAGTCCAGTCCTGCCGAGACACTGTGGGTAGTCGAGACCTGGCCCTGGTCGTCTTGCAAGAGGTAGCTGAAGGTGCCGTGTAGGACCCCATGACTTCCACCTTGGAAGCGAGCCGCATGCTCTCCGACGTCCAGGCTCCGGCCCCCAGCCTCCACCCCGATCATTCGGACCGAAGCGTCGTTCAAGAACTCGTAGAAGAGTCCGATCGAATTGCTGCCGCCTCCGACGCATGCGATCAATACGTCGGGCAGCCTGCCCTCGGCTTCCAAAATCTGACGGCGGGCTTCTTGCCCAATACGGGATTGAAAATCACGGACCATGGCAGGATAGGGATGGGCACCCAATACGGAGCCGAGAAGATAGTGGGTGGTTTCGACGTGGGTGACCCAATCCCTCATGGCCTCGTTAATAGCGTCCTTGAGGGTACGGCTTCCTGCGTCAACCGGGGTAACCTTGGCTCCCAACAGTTCCATCCGAAAGACATTCAGGGCCTGACGTCTCATGTCCTCGGTGCCCATGTACACCTCACACTCGAGTCCCAGGAGGGCACACACGGTGGCGGTCGCAACCCCGTGTTGGCCGGCTCCAGTCTCTGCGATGATCCGTGTCTTCTTCATTCGCTGGGCCAACAGACCCTGACCCATCGCATTATTGATTTTGTGAGCCCCGGTATGGCAGAGATCCTCTCGTTTGAGGTAGATGTGAGCGCCCACCTGAGCGGAAAGGTGGCGCGCATGTGATAGCGGAGTGGGACGCCCCACGTAGTGCCGCATCAGCCCCTCGAATTCTTTGTCGAAGCTGGGGTCCAGCTGGGCCTCCAGATAAGCCCGTTCCAACTCCTCCAAGGGAGACATCAAGGTCTCAGGAACGAATTTCCCTCCATAGATCCCGAAGTGTCCGCCCAGGTCGGGAAGTTCGCTCTGTCGAGTTCCTGATTGGCTCATGGCAGTTCTCCTTAGGGTGAGATCTCCTGGGAGGATTTGCTCCAGGCGTTCTTGATGAACCGTTCGATCTTCAAGGGATCCTTGACGCCGGGGGAGCTCTCCACCCCCGAACAGACGTCGACGCCTTCGGGGTGTAGCAGCTGCACCGCTTCCTGGACGTTTTCTGGAGTCAAACCCCCGGAAAGAATGTAGCCCCGGTTCAGGTGCCGCAGTGCGTCCCAGTCTTCCTTGCGTCCCCTGCCCCAGGAGGTGTCGACCAGGACGCGATTGTCTGGAAACTCTCGAATCGAAGCGGGAGAGGTTGCTATCCAGACCTGCATTCGAGTCTGAGGGATCTCGTCTGGTCGTTGGAGGCCATAAAACTGGACGGCGTCGAGCGGAAGCTTCTTCCAGCTGTCGTCGTTCCCATTGCGATCCACGACCACGATGCCTACCTTCATGATTTGGCGGGGGAGTCCGCTCATGATCCGCTCGGCCTCCTTGGGCTCGAGGTAGCGAGGGCTGGGTTTGTAGAAGTTGAATCCGAGAGCGTTCGCACCACAGCCGACCGAGTGCTGAGCGTCTTCCAAGCTGGTGATTCCACAAATCTTGATGATCATTGAGCCGTTGCGATAGGGGAGTACCGTCGAATACAGCGCATAGACCTAGACTCTCTCAGGGTCGACTTCTGGTAAGCCGTTGAGAGCCCGAAGTGCGACTCCAGGATCGGGCGAGTCCATCAAGGAGGAACCGATCAGGAAGGCGCTGAAACCGGCGTCCCGCAGATCCCGAATCTGTTCCATCTCGCAGATTCCGGACTCCGATACCAGGGTGAAGTCCTGCTCTCCTTCAAGTCGTCTGGCGATGTCAAAAGAGGTGTCGAGGGTCACCTCGAAAGTCTTCAGGTTTCGGTTGTTGACCCCGATAGTATGGGCACCGCTCTCTACCGCCGTTTCCAGCTCGAAGGGATCGTGGACTTCGACCAGCGCCTCCAGGGCATACTCCGTCCCCTGCTGCAGAAGCTGTCGGAGCTCGGACCAGGAGAGACAGGCCACAATTAGCAGGTAGGCAGAGGCTCCATGGACCCGAGATTCGACGACCTGGTAAGGGTCGAAGATGAAGTCCTTGCGGAGTAGAGGGAGGTCGCTCGACTTCTGGAGTAGGTCGAGGAACTTCAGGTCTCCGTCGAAGTACTGTTTTTCCGTGAGTACGGAGATGGCCGCCGCCCCATTCTGTTGGTAGACAAGGCCCACCTCCTCGGGAGGGCGCTGGCATCGGAATGGCCCGTGGCTGGGGCTTCGATACTTGATCTCAGCGATAATCCGAATGCCCGGCTGGGTGATTGCCCCACGGAAGGAGGCCGGGGGCTCTTCTGGAAGCTGGTCCATCAAACCCTGTAGCGGGAGTCGGAGCTGAGTCTCGGCTAGCTCGGCTTTCCTGCTGCGAAGAATTTCATCCAGCATCGTAGGCCTCGATCAAGCCTTCCAGCTTGTGCTGTGCCGCGCCAGAGTCGATCGAGTCCACGGCTCGCCCCAGCGCCTTTTCGAAATCGCCCTCGCCCGCTAGGTGCAGTGCGGCGGCCGCGTTCAGCACCACCACGTCGCGCCTGGGATCCTGTTTCCGCCCCTGCAGAATTTCCTTGATGATCGACGCATTCTCCTCGGGCGTGCCTCCCGTCAGGGAAGAGATCGGGCTGGCTTTCAATCCATGTCTTCCTGGGTCGAATCGGAAATGGGTGACTTCTTGATCGGTGACTTCCGAGACCCAGTTATCGGACGTGGTCGAGAGTTCGTCGAGCCCGTCGTTGCTGTGAACCACCCAGGCGCGCCGACAACCCAGACTGGCAAGGGCCCTGGCTAGCTTCGCAGTAAGCTCGGAGGAATAAACGCCGATCAGCTGATAGGGAGCCGAAGCGGGATTGGTGAGAGGTCCCAACAGATTGAAGATGGTACGGTGGGTCAATTGACGGCGTATGCCTACTACACGCTTCATCGCCGGATGGTAGAGGGGCGCAAAGAGAAACGCTACTCCCAGCTCATCGAGGCAGCGCTCGGCTACTCCAGCCGGCGGATCGATTCGCACTCCCAGGGCCGTCAAGACGTCGGCACTGCCACTGCGGGAAGTGGCTGCGCGGTTGCCATGCTTCGCCACGGGCAGACCTGCCCCCGCAATGACGAAGGCCGCCGCAGTCGAAATATTGAAGGTCTCGGCGCCGCCTCCGGTCCCTGCAGTGTCGATAAGCCGATCATGCCTGCTTTCTACCGAGATGGCATGCTGCCGCATGACGCGCGCGAAGCCGGCAACTTCAGCCGAAGTTTCCCCCTTCAGGTAGAGCTCCTTTAGAAAGCTCGCGATCTCGGCATCGGGTGTTTCCGGGGAGAGGATCAGCTCCAGGCAGGAAGCCGCTTCCTCCTCCGAAAGATCTGAGCCCGCAGTCAGTTTTTCGGTGTATCTTCGCAACATAGAAAGTTTTCCAGGATTTTCTTTCCGTGCCGGGTGAGGACCGACTCGGGGTGAAACTGGACTCCAAAGATAGCATATTCTCGATGCCGTAGACCCATGATAAGGCCGTTCTCGGTCCACGCGGTTACCACCAGGCAATCCGGCAAATGATCGCGGCTGAGGACCAGAGAATGGTAGCGAGTGGCTTCGAAGGGATTCGGAACCCCTACCAGGATTGAGTCCCCTTCATGGTAGATTGGCGAGGTCTTTCCATGCTTCAGTTCGGGGGCGCGCACGACCTTTCCTCCGAAGGCCTCACCGATTGCCTGGTGACCCAGACAAACCCCCAGGACCGGGAGTCCACCCGCCATTTCTCGAACGGTATTCACAGAGATGCCCGCATGCTTTGGAGTCCCGGGTCCAGGTGATATCACGATCCGGTCGGGTTCCAGATGTCGGATTTCATCCAAGGTAATCTGATCGTTGCGGTGGACGTGGAGCTCACAACCGAGTTCTCCCAGATACTGGACGAGGTTATAGGTGAAGCTATCGTAGTTGTCGATCATGAGTACCTTCATGAGCCGACTCCGGAATCTTCGCTCCCCTCGAGTTTCCGAGCGAACTCGAGTGCGCGAAACAGTGCCCGCGCCTTGTTGTGACATTCCTGGTCTTCAAGTTCGGGAACTGAGTCGGCTACAATCCCAGCCCCCGCTTGCAGGTAGGCCTTGCCATGACGCATCACGATAGTCCGGATCGCGATACAGCTGTCGAGGTTTCCCGAGAAGTCGAGGTAGCCGATGGCACCCGCGTAGACACCCCTTGGAGTAGGTTCCAGCTCTTCAATTATCTCCATCGCGCGAACCTTAGGAGCCCCGCTCACCGTTCCCGCAGGAAAACAAGCGGCAAGCGCATCAAAGCGATCTTTGTCCTCCCGCAGGCGTCCCTTAAGCGAGCTCACCAAATGCATGACGTGCGAGTATTTTTCGACGAACATCAGCTTGTCCACCCGTACCGATCCGTATTCGCTGACTCTTCCTAGATCATTCCTTCCCAGGTCGACAAGCATGAGATGTTCGGCACGTTCCTTTTCGTCCTGGATCAACTCCTCTTCAAACTTCTTCTCTTCTTCCAGGTGCCGGCCCCGGCGACGGGTCCCGGCGATGGGTCGGTATTCAAGATCTCTTCCCTGAACCCGTACCAACATCTCAGGCGAGGATCCTGCTACGTGCAGGTCGCCTCTTTTCAGGTAGAACAAATAGGGCGAAGGATTGATATAGCGCAGAGCCCGATAGACATCGAAAGGGGACCCCGAGAAATCAGTCTGGAATTGCTGGGAGAGGACAACCTGGAAGATATCACCTGCACGAATGTATTCTTTGGCTGTTTCGACTGCGTTTCGGAAGGCTGAAGGGGAGAAGCTTGATCGAAAGGAGCCTTCGGGGATCGAATCGCTTGCAGTCAGGCCGCCTGTCATACTCAGCTGAGGCGCACTCCTCAGCCTTTCTTCCAGATCATCCACTCGATCCTGGCTCTCGTGGGAAATGAGAACGATCTGGTGCCTGACATGGTCGAAGGCCACAACGGTGGAGTAGAAGTCCATCAAGACGGATGGTCCTGGCATGACCGGATCATCGGGCTTGTCCAGGCGGGGAAGTCTCTCCAGCTCACGAACCATGTCGTAACCGAAGATACCCACGGCCCCTCCCGTGAACGGAGGCAGTTCGGGAGGACTGGCTTCCCGTAATGGTGGAATGTGATTCCGAAAGTCGGCAAGGCTTCCATCAGAGCTCTGGTAAGGGTCGACGCCGATAAACGAGTAGCGCCCGATCCTCTCACCTCCCTCCACTGATTCCAGAAGGAACGCCCGGTCCGAAGACCGAGCGAGGCTCAAGAAGGCCGATGCTGGAGTCAGCAGATCGCCCAGGACTGATTTCCAATAGAGTTTCACTTGATACCTACCCCAAAAAAAGAAAGGCCGTGGAGAACTATCTCCACGGCCTTTCTTCGATCTCTATCTTGGCCTAATGGCGAGTGACAGTCCTCGGATACCCTATGTTGCCCAGAGGCGCCAAGTGTTTCCGAGAGAGCTGCTATTCACCATGCCCAATCTACCAGCCCTCAGGATACGGAATTGCGGTTTCCCAAGTCAAGGCCTTTCTGGGTTTTTACGGGGAGTATTTGGTTTTCGAGGAGCGTTCGGCTGTAATTCTGGGGGAGGGAAGGAGATTAGGCGCCGCCGGACATGGAGTTCAAGAAGTCGGCGTTGGTCTTGGTTTTGCTCAGCTTTTCGAGTAACAGCTCCATCGACTCGGTGACAGAAAGGGGATTGAGCACCTTGCGCAGCACCCATACTCGGTTCAGCCCGTCTTTGCTCATCAGCAACTCTTCTTTGCGGGTTCCCGAGCGATTGATATCAATAGAAGGGAAGATGCGCTTGTCTACCAATCGACGGTCGAGGATAAGCTCCATATTGCCTGTGCCCTTGAATTCTTCGAAGATGACGTCGTCCATTCTGCTGCCGGTATCGATCAGCGCGGTGGCCATTATGGTGAGACTTCCGCCCTCCTCGATGTTACGTGCTGCCCCGAAGAAACGCTTGGGTCGCTGCAGAGCATTGGAGTCGACTCCACCCGAAAGCACCTTGCCTGAGGGTGGAACGACAGAGTTGTAGGCCCGCGCCAGACGGGTGATTGAATCCAGGAGAATGACAACGTCCTTGCCGTGTTCTACCATCCGTTTGGCCTTTTCAAGCACCATTTCGGCCACCTGTATGTGCCGGGAAGCCGGTTCATCGAAGGTAGAGCTGATAACTTCGCCTCGGACAGACCGCTGCATGTCAGTAACTTCCTCGGGACGTTCGTCGATCAACAGAACGATCAGAACGACCTCGGGGTGATTGACGGCCAGCGAATTGGCAATGCTCTGGAGAATCATGGTCTTGCCAGCCCTGGGCGGCGACACAATCAATCCGCGCTGACCTTGTCCCAGCGGGGTGAGTAGATCCATTACTCGACCGGTAAGGTTCTCCTGAGTCGTCTCGAGTTGGGCCTGACTATCGGGATAGATGGGGGTGAGATTCTCAAAGAAGGTTCGGTCTCGAGCTACATCTGGGTGCTCCAGGTTGATCGCCTCCACCTTGATCAAAGCGAAGTAGCGCTCACCCTCCTTGGGCGGTCGTACCTGGCCAGAAACCGTGTCACCGGTCCGCAGGTCGAATTTGCGGATCTGGGAAGGTGACACATAGATGTCGTCTGGACCTGGGAGATAGTTGTACTCGGGCGCCCGAAGGAACCCGAATCCATCCGGTAGGGTTTCCAGAACGCCCTCCGAGAAGATCAATCCGCTGCGCTCGGTCTGGGCCTTCAGGATTTGAAAAATCAGTTCCTGTTTGCGCAGCCCTGTGGCTCCGGGAATCCCTAGTTCCTTGGCGACCCGATTCAGAGTTTGGATGTTGAGATCCTTTAATTCCTGAATGTTGAGGGCAGCGCCATCCTTTTTCAGTGCGGAAGTGGTTGCTTCAGCCATTACTTCAAACCTCTCAAATTTGACTTGCCACGAAATTCTCTTGCTCCCCATTCTTGTGGCGAAGTATAGGGAACTGTTTCTAGACAGCTGATAGGAGGAAGAGACCCTGCTCGACTAGCGAAGAGCTCTCCAGCCTGCATTTGTTCTTTTACGAATTTACCACGATCAACTTGATGCCATGCCTCGCTACTGTCAGGTTCGCGCAGGAAGCCGCGATCGTTGCTCCGCAGTCCACGAACCTAATAGTCGAGGCTAGATGCAACATGTGTCGATAAAGAAAGACTGACGATTCTGCAAGGCCCTTCAGAGGGCGCCATTTTCTAAGCGGATGATGGTCGTGGAATATTCAATACTCGATCTCGGTGAGTGGGTGGAAGTCCTTTAGTGAACTTCGGGGCGTTCGCCTCCTTCAATCTGGGGAGGCTGCTGTTTCTCGACGAACTTTTTCTGCTGCTTCCCACCCTTTCTGTTGAGGGGCTGCTCCAGGGCAATATCGAGAACCTCATCCATGGTTTCAACGAAGACTATTTTGATTTCGTCCAGGACTGAATCAGGGATCTCTCTCAGGTCCCTTTCATTCTCTTTGGAGAGAATGACGGTCTTGATGCGGGCCCGGTGTGCGGCAAGAATCTTTTCCTTGACACCACCGATGGGAAGGACCTTTCCGCGCAGAGTGATCTCACCAGTCATGGCTACGTCTCGGCGCACCGGGATGCCGGTGAGAATCGAGACAATCGTTGTGGCCATCGTGATTCCAGCGGATGGGCCATCTTTTGGGATGGCGCCTTCGGGGACATGGACGTGCATGTCCATCAACTTGTGAAAATCTTTTCCCAGGCTGTACTCACTAGTACGGGATCGAACGAAGGAAAGGGCCGCCTTTGCGGACTCCTGCATCACCTCGCCCAACTTTCCGGTCAGCAGCAGTTCTCCCTTGCCCTGCATGGTGGTGGCCTCGGTGAGCAAGACCTCACCCCCCACTTCGGTCCAAGCCAGGCCAGTGGCCAATCCGATCTCGCTCTCCTCGTTTGCCATCTGGGTTCGGTATTTGGGAACGCCGAGCAACTCTTTGATAGTCTTGTCCTCTATCTTGTATTCCTTGATTTCGCTTTTCTTGGGTTTCTTGCCGACGACTATCTTGCGCGCCACCTTTCGGCAGATACTTCCGATCTCACGTTCCAGGTTTCGGACGCCGGACTCTCGCGTGTAGTGGCGGATGATTTCCTGGATGGCCCCTTCCTTGAAGTCAATATGAGCAGGTTTCAGGCCATTGGCCTTCTTTTGTTTGGAAACCAGAAACTGAGTGGCGATGTTGAGCTTTTCGAGCTCCGTATAGCCTGAGATCTCAATGACCTCCATCCGGTCCTGAAGTGGGCGGGGAATGCTGTGAA
Source organism: Acidobacteriota bacterium (assembly GCA_047514575.1). Lineage (GTDB taxonomy): Bacteria > Acidobacteriota > UBA6911 > RPQK01 > JAJDTT01 > CAUZIZ01. The sequence goes on from JAKZYH010000510.1 coordinate 21,360, forward strand.
GGACATTCCCGGTGCAAATGAAGAGTACTTCCGAGAGGTCCAACTCAGTGTCGAGATAGTGGTCGACGAAGGTAGCGTTGTGTTCCGGATCCAAGACCTCCATCAGGGCAGCCGAGGGATCGCCCCGAAAATCCATGCCCATCTTGTCCACTTCATCCAACAGAAAGATCGGGTTCTTGGTGCCAGCCTTCTTCATCATCTGCACGATCTGGCCCGGCAGGGCACCGATATAGGTGCGCCGGTGTCCCCGGATCTCGGCTTCATCTCGGACTCCACCCAGGGAAAGACGTACAAACTTACGACCGGTGGCACGCGCGATGGATCGTCCCAGCGAGGTCTTGCCAACCCCAGGAGGGCCAACAAAACAGAGAATGGAACCCTGGCTCCGTTTGCGTACCAACTGCCGGACCGCCAGGAATTCCAGGATCCGTTCCTTGACCTTCTCAAGGCCGTAATGATCTTCGTTCAGAACCTTTTCGGCACGGTTGATGTCCCGAATCTCACGGCTCCGTTTAGTCCAAGGCATAGCCACGAGCCATTCCAGATAGGTTCTGCTTACGGTCGTTTCCGCGCTCATGGGAGGCATCTGTTCCAGGCGTCGAACCTCGTTGAGGGCCTTCTCCTGAGCATCCTCAGGCATCCCGGCTTCTTCGACTTTTTTCTTCAGATCCTCGATCTCGTCCTTTTCGCCGCGTCCCAGTTCTTTCTGAATCGCTTTGACCTTTTCATTCAGGTAATACTCGCGCTGGGCCTTTTCCATTTGCCGGCGGACTCGCCCCTGGACTGATTTATCCATCTTGATCTTCTCGATCTCGATCTCGATGAACTCGCAGATCTTTTCCATCCGTTCGGCCGGCTTGACGACTTCGAGCAGGGCCTGTTTGTCTTCGACCTCAATCGGGAGGTTGGCGGCGATGGTGTCCGACAGCCGTTCCGTCTCGGTGCTGCGAGCCGCCTGTGCAATCGTCTCGTAGTTGATATTCGGATTCAGCTTGGCGAATTCTTCGAACAGGAGGTTGAGGCGCTTGGTCAGGAGCGTGATCTTGGCGTGGGATGCTTTGGGGACCGCCTCGAAACGCACTTGGGCCTGAAAATAGTCCTCCATCTCATGCACTTCGACAGTGCGGGCCCGTCGTACGCCCTCGACCAGTACCTTGATGTTTCCATCTGGGAGTTTGAGGCTCTGTACGATGTTGGCAACCGTGCCCACGCTGTAGATGTCCTCGGGAGAAGGATTGTCCTGAGAGGCATCCTTCTGGGTAGCCAGATAGATTTTCTTGTCCCGGCTCAGGGCCATTTCGAGTGCCACCACAGAGGAAGCACGGCCAATCACGAAGGGCACCATCATGGAGGGAAATACAACGACGTCCCGAATCGGCACCATAGGATAGGTGGCCGGAGCGTCATCATCCAGTACGCTAATCTCGTGCTTAGTATCAGCCATTTTTCAAAGGTAAAGGTAGAGTTGGGATTCTGATCTTCTCATGTAAAGATGCAACCCAGCAATGATCGTTTCAATCGACAGACTTTTTGAGGATATCCCCTTCTTGAAGCGGCAAGGATCTCAAGGGAGAGTTCGAGTCCTGCCCGCACTCCTTCACCCAGCTTTTTCAAGAAGCTTGAAAACCACGTCTCGGTTTTCCACTAGTTCGCGCGTGACCACCAGTTCCTTGACCTTCTTGCTGGAGGGCAGCTCGTACATTAGATCGAGCATCAGATCTTCCAGGATCAGGCGCAAGCCGCGGGCTCCAATCTTTCGTTTCAGAGCCAGTTCGGCAGTCGCCTTGAGAGCGTCGTCCGTAAACCGGAGCGCTACATTCTCGAACTCGAACATCTTCTGATACTGACGGATGAGCGAGTTGTTCGGTTCCGTCAGGATCTGAACCAGCGCCTCTCGTCCAAGGTCATGAAGAGTGCAGACGATAGGAAGCCTGCCCACGAACTCGGGAATCAGGCCATACTTGATCAGATCTTCGGGCAGCACGTGAGTCAGTATGTCGGACTCACTCTCCTTCTTCCAGCGAACTTCACTCAGCGGCGATCGGAATCCAAGACCGCCACGTCCCATTCGTCTCCGGATGACCGAATCCAAGCCCACAAAAGCTCCGCCGGAGATGAAGAGGATATTGGTTGTGTCGACCTGGACGAATTCCTGGTGGGGATGCTTCCGTCCACCTTGCGGAGGGACATTGGCAATGGTCCCCTCGAGGATCTTCAGAAGAGCCTGCTGCACTCCCTCGCCAGAGACGTCTCGCGTAATCGAGGGATTCTCATCCTTGCGTGAAATCTTGTCGATCTCATCGATATAGATGATCCCTTGCATACAGCGCTCACGGTCACCGCCTGCAGCCTGCAGCAGCCGCAGGATGATATTCTCGACATCTTCTCCAACGTAGCCGGCTTCGGTCAGAGTCGTCGCGTCGACGATGGCGAACGGGACCGACAGCATGCGTGCCAGGGTCTGGGCCAACAGAGTCTTACCAGTTCCGGTAGGGCCGATCAAGAGCACGTTGCTCTTTGACAGTTCGACGTCCTGCTCCCGTCGCCGCCCCAGTTTGATGCGCTTATAATGATTGTAGACGGCTACGGCGAGTTTCTTTTTCGAGAGCTCCTGGCCGATCACGTATTGATCCAGGAAGTCCTTGATTTCGACAGGTTTGGGAAGTGTTTCCTTGATCGAAGCGGCCTCGGCAGTCAGATCGTCAGAAATGATCTCATTACAGACGTCCACACACTCGTCGCAAATGAAGACAGTGGGGCCTGCGATCAGCTTCTTTACGTCATTCTGACTCTTGTTGCAGAATGAACACCGAAGAACGTCTTCCCCGCCTTTTTTCACCAATTTCTCTTGTTCCCTAGAAGTAGCACAAAACCCTGACTACAGCCGCTGATTCAAGATTGAACCCTGAAATGGAAAGGACAGGCGATTTGATTATGTGTGTTTCTCAATAATCATGTCGATTATACCATACTCCTTGGCCAGCTCAGCGTTCATGATGAAGTCTCGCTCCACGTCTGTCTCGATCTTCTCTATGTTCTGACCCGTATGCTTGCTCAGGATCTGGTTGGTGATCTCCCGCATCCGCAGAATTTCCCTGGCCTGGATGTCGATGTCGGTTGCCTGCCCAGACAGACCGGACATGGTCGGCTGGTGGATCAAGATTCTGCTATGGGGCAGAGCAAAGCGTTTGTTCTCGGTCCCGGCGCCCAAGAGAAGGGCTCCCATGGACGCGGCCTGGCCGATACAGATGGTCGTGATGTCGTTCTTGACGAACTGTAGGGTGTCGTAGATCGCCAGTCCAGCAGTTATGGATCCTCCCGGAGAGTTGATATAGAGCGAAATGTCCTTGTCCGGGTCCTCAGCTTCCAGAAAAAGCAACTGTGCGGTCACCAGATTGGACACGTTGTCGTCGATCGGTGTGCCCACGAAGATGATGTTGTCTTTGAGAAGACGCGAGTAGATATCGTACGCCCGTTCTCCCCGATTTGTCTGCTCTACAACCATCGGAATCAAAGACATATACAGTAGCCCTCGGCTCGCTGGGCCGGCTGTCGTTGCCGGAACATCCCCCGGTTTTTGTCAGGTCGGGTCAGGAGGTCCTGAAGTAGGTCCTCGAGAACCGTTCAGTTTTCCGAAACCTTAGCGTCCTCAAGGACGATGTCGAGAGCTTTGCGCCTGCGGATTTGATCCACCAGTCCCTCCCTACGGCTGTCCTCCTGGAAGTGCTGCCTCACCTTCTCTATCGGCTGATTCGTCGATTCGGCCAGACCCTCCAGCTCCTCGCTGATTTCCTGCAAGGAGATATCGAATCCTTCCTGCTCCGCGATCTGTGCCAGAATCAGCCCCGCCCTAGTCTCTTTTTCGGCAACCGCTCGAAGCTCCGATCTCATGCTGGCCCAATCCACGTCTGCCTTGGTAGGGTTGAGGCCCTGTCTAGCCATGTCATAGGCAAGGTCTCTCACCTTATCGTCAATGCGGTTTTCAACCAGAAGCTCGGGTACTTCAAAATCGGTTGCGTCAATCAACTCTTGTACCAGCTGTTGCCTCAAATTGCTGGCTCGATTGTGTTCCAGCTGGTGGTTGAGTTCTTCTCGAATCTTGTCTTTCAGCTTCTCCAGACTTTCGAACTCACCCAGCCCACGAGCAAACTCATCGTCAAGATCGGGAAGGTCCAGTAGCTTGATCTCGTTGAGGTGAACGTCGAACCGGACGCGGTGCCCGGCCAGCTTCTCCTCTGAGTAGTCGGGCTCGTAGGTCACCTCGAAAGTTTTCTCCTGTCCCACGTCCATTCCCTTAAGGGCCTGGTCAAAGGACTTATGCGTGTGCTCAGCGCCAAGTTGCAGCGTGACATCCTCTTCCTCGATGGGTTCGGCGGGCTTCCCGTCTGGATCCTGGTCTAGGTACTCTCCCTTCAGGTTGAGTGTGACGTAATCCCCATCAGCGGCAGTCGTTCGATCACTCACTGCCACTAGTGGGGCCTGACGATGCCTCATTTTCTCGAGCTGTTCCTCCACCATCTCTCCCGTCAGTGCTTCGGTGGGAACTCGCACTTCCAGGCCCTTGTACTTCGGTAGGCTGATTTCGGGCAGAATCTCGACCTGAGCCTCGTAGTTCAGGCACTCACCCTCTTCGAAAGAGAGCTGCTCAATGTTCAGGTCGCCCAGCGGTTTTACTTCCCTTTCCCGGAGTGCCTGGTCGTAGGACTGGGGAACCAGACGCTGCAAAACATCCTGGCGAATATCCTTTTGAAATCGGCGTTTTACCAGCTGCAGCGGAGCCTTGCCCGGGCGAAACCCAGGTAGACGAGCGTGTTTCTTGTAATCGTCAGCGATCTGGTTGAACTCTTTTCCGGCTACCTCGGCAGGCACTTCTACCTTCAGCTTCTTCTTGACCGGGCTGATATCTTCCACTTCCAGGCGAATATCCATTGGGCGAGTTCTCTGCGTTCAATGCTGGGAAGGGCCCACCAAGGCAAGATCTCTACCTTGGGCGAGACAACCGACCACGCCACCGCACAACTTCTGGGCGACAAACTTCCAGAAGTTGAATCCGATTTCTGCAATGACTCATTCTATCCTATCGAGCCAAGGGCGCTTTGTCATACCGAATCTTCTCATTGGCCCGCGATCTCGGTCGCCACTGCCTCGACCGCCGATAGGAAGCTGTCCACCTCCTCTTCCGTGTGCCGGATGGAGATGGAGCCGAAACCGTGAACCACGTGAAAGCCCTCGTTGGCCAGTGCCAGCCGCAGGATCTTCTCTCGTAGTTCGATGTCGCAGGTTGCCGGGTTCCAGACGACCTCGGGTGATGAGACTGGGGTGTCTTCCTGAGTGGGGAAATGGATCACTGCCATTGAGCTCTCCGAAACTGGACCGCTGGGACCTCCAGTGACCACCGATCGTATTCCCACCCGTTCGAAGATCCCCGGAATCTGGCTCCGCACCCTTTCCGCCAGCAGATGAATCTTCGGATAGATCTCGTCTGCGTGTTCCGAGAGATAATCCAGTATCGTTATGGCTGCCAGCACCGATGCCGGATGTCCCGAATAGGTGCCTCCCTCGAACTTGACCTGCTTGGGATGACCGAGGCTGGTATTGGCCAACTCCAGAACATCCGCCCTTCCTGCCACCGCGGTCAGCGGCATGCCTCCTCCCAGGACTTTTCCGAAGGTCGAAAGGTCTGGCTGGATCCCATAGAGACTCGCCAAGGAGCTGGGACAGAATCGAAATCCAGCGATGATCTCGTCCAGGATCAGAAGTGCTCCCCAATTGCGGGTCAGCTCCCGGGCCCTCTTCAGGTAATCCTCAGCGGCGAACAAGAAACCACCTTCACCCATGAACGGCTCCAGAATGAAGCAAGCAATCTGTTCCCCGAACTTTTCGAAAACCTCCTCGAGTTGGCCGATATCGTTGAATCGAGTCGTCAAGGTTTCTTCTGAGATGGAGGGGTGCAGTCCTGACGATTCTACTAGCCCCAGCCCTTCCGTATAGGCCGTGACGCCCTTCAGGAGGTAGGGTTGGGAACCATGCCAGCCGCCGCCGACCTTGAGGACTAGATTGCGTTTAGTAAAGGCCCGGCTCAGCATTACGGAATACAGGGTTGCCAGCGATCCACTGGTCGTAAAACGAACCCTTTCCGCTCCTGTCCGAAGCGAGAGCTTCTTCGCCAGCTCTGCCTGCAGGGATCCGGGAAAGCCGGTCTGTAGGCCGCGGCCCCGTTGTAGCTCACTGATCAGGGGCTCTAGTACTTCGGGAGGGTTGTGTCCCAGGATGTTGGTGTAGTGGCCCTGCCAGAAGTCCACATAGACATTTCCGTCCAGGTCCACCACTCTTGAACCGGAACACTGTTCGTCGAAAAAGGGAAAGGGTTCGAACAGTCTCAGATTGTGACTGCCTCCGCGAACCTGGAATTGGGAGGCTTCCTGGGAGTGAATCCTAGACCTGGGGTTGCGGCTTTGGTGTTTCTCCACAAGTTGGGTCCAGAGGGCTTGCCTGTTCGTCATGCCGCGAATTATATTCGCAGTCGAAATGGACGAACAACAGCTGATGTTATCCGCACTGAAGGCCGAGGCCTACGACCGTATCGTTGACAAGTACCGAGAGCTCCAGAATTCGGGCTTCTACAGCAAAAACTGGGTTGAGCTGGCCGAAGTCATAGAGAACGAGCTTAAGGAGTTTTCGGCACTGCTGTCCGGTCTATTTTTCGAGGTATAGCTGAAAGCCTTATGTAACGGGGCTTTGGGGCGATGGTGAAAGAAGGGGGTTGTTTTGGGCCCTGAAGCTGCTGGACCTGATTTGGGAAGGGGACCTGCCTTGGTTAG